>JAHJNW010000039.1 GCA_018820665.1 Alphaproteobacteria bacterium
CCCATCGGCCTTCGCCGACGGGGAGGTGAACGCTGTCATGTTCCTCACCGCTCCGTTCGCGAAGGCGAATGGGGAGGACCGATCGGCGCGTCAGCGACGATCAGGTGGGGGCGGCGCCGGCGGTCAGGGAGTCCGGCGCGAACCCACCTCTGACGGAGCCGCCCCCTCCTGATCGCTTCGCGATCTGTCCTCCCCATCGGCCTTCGCCGACGGGGAGGTGAACGGCTGCTCCCGCCCCCTACCCCGCCGACATATTCCCGGGCGACTGCTTTTCCTTCAGCGTCACCAGCTCCTCGGCCATGGTGGGGTGGACGGCGCAGGTGGCGTCCCACTGGGCCTTGGTCAGGCCGGCCTTCACGGCGATGGCGGCGAGCTGGATCATCTCCGGGGCCTCCGGGCCGACGATGTGGACGCCGACCACCTTCTGGCTTTCGGCGTCGACCACCAGCTTCATCAGCACCCGCTCGTCCGAGCCGGTGAAGGCGTATTTCATCGGCCGGAAGCGGGTCAGATAGACGTCGACCTCGCCCGGGCAGGCGTGGCGCGCCTCGCTCTCGGACAGGCCGACGACCCCGACCGGCGGCTGGCTGAAGACGGCGGTGGCGACGGCCTCATAGTCGAAATGCTGCGGGTTGTTCCGGTAGACGGTCTGGTGGAAGGCCACGGCCTCGCGGATCGCCACCGGCGTCAGGTTCATCCGGTCGGTGACGTCGCCAATGGCCCAGATGTTGTCGGCGGTGGTCTTCGACAGCGTATCGACCTTGATCGCCCCCTTGTCGGTCAGTTCGACGCCGGCGGTCTCCAGCCCGAGGTCGACGACGTGCGGCACCCGGCCGGTGGCGAACATGACGACATCGGTCTCGAGGCTCATGCCGTTGTCGAGGTGGTTGACGACGCCCGTCGCCGTCTTCTCCAGCGACGTATGCTGCGAGCCGAGGATGACCTTGACGCCGCGCTTCTCGATCTCGCCGGCGAGGTGGGCGCGGACGTCGTCGTCGAAACCGCGCAGGATGTTGGGGCCGCGGTAGATCAGGGTGGTCTCGACGCCGAGGCCGGCGAAGATGCCGGCGAATTCGACGGCGATGTAGCCGCCGCCGGCGATCAGGATGCGCTTCGGCAGTTCGGGCAGGTGGAAGGCCTCTTCCGAGGTGATGGCGTGTTCGACCCCCGGAAGGTTTTCCGGCTTCCACGGGCGGCCGCCGGTGGCGACGAGGATGTTTTCGGCGGTGATGACGAGGGGCTCGCCGCCCTCGCCCTTGCCGGCGATCTCGACGGTGTGGGCGTCGCGGAGCACGGCGCGGCCGTGGACCAGGTCGACGCCGGCCTTGCCGAGATTGGCGGCGTAGATGCCGGACAGGCGGGCGATCTCGACGTCCTTGGCCTCGAGGAAGGTCGGCCAGTCGAATTTCGCATTGTCGAACGACCAGCCATAGCCTTCGGCGATCTCGAGGGCGTGGCTGACCTCGGAGGCCATGACCATGAATTTCTTGGGGACGCAGCCGCGCACGACGCAGGTGCCGCCGACGCGATACTCCTCGGCGATGGCGACGCGCTTGCCGCCGAGGGCGGTCAGCCGGGCGGCGCGCACGCCGCCGGAGCCGGCGCCGATGACGAAGAGGTCGTAGTCGTAGGTCTGGGGCACGCGCGTTCCTTGAGCTTGGTCGTCCATGGGCGAGCCCCGAGGACCCGTCCGTTTCTTCACAGGGACGAGCTCAAATAGGACAGGCGGCGCGTGAAACCACCCATAGCCCATCGGAACAAGTCTGACGGGGATGGATAGATCTCAGCCTGGCAGATCAGACAGGGGAAACAGGCGACGAAAATCATCTCTGATATGCCGCAGATTGAACGGGACGATCAACAGTTGCGCCCTGGCGGCCTGTTCCAGGAATTTGGGCTCATCGGGCGAGAAACGCCCCGCGCAAAACTCCGCCAACTCGAAAGAATACCGAGCCAGATACGAGGCTTCCGACAGCTTCCTAACCCGCCCGTTCTTCAACTGGTCGATCGTCACTTCGAGGGCCTGCAGGGCGCGTTCGGGGCGGTTCATCCAGTAGGCGATAGAAGCCGCCGCAACGTTCATCTTTGGAATCGCGTCGCGCGACGGCATGGGAAGCTCCAGCCCGGCGAAGCAGATTTCCAGACGCCTTTCCGCCTCGGGCCAGTCCTGGCCGCTCATCGCTTCGGACACCGCCAACCAGCGCGAAACGTTTCCGGGAATCCGCAAAGCGTAGCGCCACGCGTACCTCAGGTCTCTGCGCGCGGGTTTCACGGCGTCAGCACCTCGACCCCCGCGTCCGTGCCGATGATCGCCTCGTCGGCAAGGTCGAGGAACAGGCCGTGTTCGACCACGCCGGTGATCAGCTTGAGGTCGTCGGCAAGGCGGACCGGGTCGTGGATGGCGCCGCAGCGGGCGTCGTAGATCAGATTGCCGCCGTCGGTGCGGACGAGGCCGCGCTCGGCCATGCGGACACGGGCCGGCATGGCGATGTCGTGGTCGGTCAGGACGTCGGCGATGCGGTTGGCGGTGGTCTTGTGGCCGAAGGCGACGACCTCGATCGGCAGGGCGAAGGCGCCGAGGGTCTTCACCACCTTGGCGGCGTCGGCGATGACGAGGCAGCGGGTCGAGGCCTCCCACACCAGCTTCTCGCGCAGCAGGGCCGCGCCGCCGCCCTTGATCAGGGCGAGGCCGGGCCCGACCTCGTCGGCGCCGTCGACGGTCAGGTCGATGCGCGGGGTGTCCTCTAGCGTGGACAGCGGCAGGCCCAGTTCGCGGGCCAGTTCGGCGGTGGCCTCGGAGGTCGGGACGCAGCGCAGGTCGGGCAGGTCGCGGGCGGCCAGCGCCTTGACGAACCAGGCGGCGGTGGAGCCGGTGCCGAGGCCGACGATCATGCCGGCCTCGACGCGGAGGGCGGCGGCTTCGCCGGCGAGTCTCTTCTGGGTGTCCGCGCTCATTTCGCCTTCGCCGCCTTCTTCGCCCGCATGGTTTCCATGAACCGCGTCGCCCAGCCGGGTTTGAACGACTGCCCGCCCCGCGCCAGGGCCAGATCCCCCGGCGCGACGTCCGCCACGATCACCGAGCCCGAGCCGACCATGGCGCCGGCGCCGATGCTGACCGGGGCGACCAGCGCGCTGTTGGAGCCGATGAAGGCCCCCTCGCCCACCGTCGTACGATGTTTGAAGAAGCCGTCGTAATTGCAGAAGATTACGCCGGCGCCGATGTTGGCCTTCGGCCCCACCTCGCCGTCGCCGAGATAGGCCAGGTGGTTGGCCTTGGCGCCGGGCCCCATGGCGACATTCTTGACCTCGACGAAATTGCCGACCTTGGCGCCCTCGCCCAGATCCGCGCCAGGGCGCAGGCGGGCGTAGGGGCCGACCTCGGCGCCAGCGGCGACGCGGGCGCCCTCGATGTGGCTGAAGGCGCGGATGCGGGCGCCGGAGGCGATCTTGGCGCCGGGGCCGAAGACGACATAGGGCTCGATCAGGGTTCCGCCGCCGACCTCGGTGTCGAAGGCGAAATGGACGGTGTCGGGGGCCGGCATGGTGACGCCCTCGGCGAGGAAGGTCGCGCGGCGGGCGGTCTGGAACAGGGCCTCGGCGACGGCCAGTTCGGCCTGCGAATTGACGCCCATGACGGCGTCCTCGGCGGCCATGACGACGCGGGTCGGGGCGCCGTGCGTGCGGGCCAGTTCGACCACGTCCGTGAGGTAGTATTCGCCCTTGGCGTTGTCGTTGCGGACCTCGCGCAGCAGGTCGAACAGCAGGCCGACGGGGGCGGCCATGACGCCGGAGTTACAGGTGGTTAGCGCCAGCACCTCGGGCGACGCCTCCTTGGCCTCGGTGATGGCGGCGAGCTGGTCGCCGTCCATGACGAGACGGCCGTAGGCGCCGGGGTCGGCGGCCTCGAAGCCGATCACCGTGACGCCGTCGTTAGCCGCGAACACCGGCGCGAGGTCGGCGGCGGTCAGCAGCGGCACGTCGCCATAGGTGACGACCACCTGGCCGACGAAATCGCCCAGCACGGCCTCGGCGGCGCGCACGGCGTGGCCGGTGCCGAGCGGGGGGTCCTGGACGGCGATGGCGTCCCCGCCCAGACGCTTGACGACATGGTCGCGGACCGCGGGCGAATGGGCCCCGACGACGACGACGATGCGCTCGCAGCCGAGCGCCTCGGCGGCGTCGATGGCGTGGTCGAGCATTGCGCGGCCGCCGACCGGGTGCAGCACCTTGGGCAGGGGCGACTTCATCCTTGTGCCCTGGCCGGCGGCGAGGATGATGGCGGCCCTTGGATGCTGTGTGCTGGTCATGAATCGGTCCGGACGGTCAGGCGTGGGTGCGGTCTAGCCCATCGGCGCGGCCGACGGGAGGCGCCGGATCGCGGATCAGGCGGTGCGGCGGGCGTCGAAGGCCTGACGCGCCGCGTCGATACGGTCGAGATGGGCCTCGGCCCAGGTCCAGACGCCGCAGAAGGCCTCGGACAGGCTGTGGCCCATGTCGGTGAGGCGATATTCGACCTTCGGCGGGATGACCGGGTGGATGGTGCGGATGACCAGCCCGTCCCGCTCCATCTGGCGCAGGGTCTGGGTCAGCATCTTCTGGCTGATGCCGCCGGCCAGTTCGCCGATGCGGGTGAAGCGCAGCTCGCCGTGCTCCTCCAGCACCTCGAGCACGATCATGGTCCATTTGTCGGCGACCCGGCCGATGACTTCGTTGACCAGGGCTTCGACGCGGGGGTCGAGCGGCGGTGCAGCCGAAGAATTTTCGTCGTGAAGGGCAGCGTCAGCCATAACTCTCTCCCGGGTAACTACAGCACGTTTCGGTGCCTACTTTCCAGTCGTAAGCGTCCGCAATAGATCGTCGCCCATCGGAAATCCACCCGATGGAGAACAGACATGGACACCCGTAAAGACACCATCCTGATCACCGGCGGCGGCAGCGGCATCGGCCGGGCCTTCGCCGAGGCCCTGCACGCCCGCGGGGCGAAGGTGATCATCGCCGGACGCCGGCGCGAGGCGCTGGAGGCGGTGGCGGCGGCCAACCCCGGCATGGCCTTCGAGACGCTGGATGTCGCCGACGCGGCCGACATCCGGAGCTTCGCGGCGCGGATCGTCGAAGCCTATCCGGACCTGAACGGGGTCATCAACAACGCCGGGATCATGGTGGTCGAGGACGGGATCGATCTGGACATCGCCGAACAGACCGTGGCGATCAATCTGCTGGGGCCGATCCGGCTGACAGCGGCCCTGTTGCCGCATCTGAAAACGAAGGCGTCGGCGACAGTGGTCAATGTGACCTCCGGCCTGGCCTTCGTGCCGCTGGCGGCGACCCCGACCTATTCGGCGACCAAGGCGGCGCTGCGGTCATGGAGCCAGTCGCTGCGGCATCAGCTGGCCGCGACGTCGGTCGAGGTCATCGAATGGGCCCCGCCCGCGGTGGCGACGGACCTGATGCCGGGCCACGCCGACAATCCGAACTCCATGCCGCTGGCCGATTTCATCGCCGAGAGCCTGGCCCTGTTCGAGGCCGGCGGGGCCGAGATCCTCGTCGAGAGGGTCAAATTCCTCAGCGGAGCGGAAGCGCGTGGCGACTATGACTCGGTGTTCCGGACGCTGAACGGCGCGGTCTGAACCGGCGATCGGGCGGCGGCGGGGTCGCGGGCTGGCCAGACATCTGACGTCTTGCCAGCCCGGGGCGAGCGGGCTATGTCCGCGCCTCCCCGTCACGGGGCCCGATTGATGGATGCGTAGCTCAGCGGGAGAGCACCTCGTTCACACCGAGGGGGTCACAGGTTCAATCCCTGTCGCATCCACCATTTTTTCCCTTTACAAACCGCAACTTAAACGAACCATACTTTCCGTCTACGGATGGTTTTCTGTAACAACTCGCGTTTGTGGGGCAGTAGTGGGGCAGTCGATGCGTAGGATCCTTGCGCGAGACGTGACAACACCCCCTGAAATGCGTTGATGCGGGCCAGTTTCGGGCCTGATTCGACCTCACCGCCGCGCCGGCTTTTTGCAGGGCGTTTCATCGGGCAAGGCCTGACCTGTCCGGATCCATCGCGATCGCTCATTTTAAGGAAACCCGATGGCATCCATTCCGGACCACCCCAACGACGCTGGAACCTGGACGCGCCTGGAAGGCCGAGAGGGGTTCGCCCTGTGGCGCCGCGAGCGCCAGGAGCTGGCTCCCGTGACAATGTACTATGTCGTCGCACCGCCCCGTCAGAGCGAAATCCTTTACGACGAAGCGAGGGCGCGCGCTCGCTTCAACGAACTCATCGAGGTCTGCGACGCGGACGACGTCGTACCTTAGGGGACGCCACACCGCCGGGTGCCTCGCGCCACACCGGTCTTTCAGCGCCACCCTAACGGTCGCCTGGAGCGGTCCACCTCAAACTCCAGAACGACCGGGAAGCCGTCATTACGCCGGAGACCTCCGGCCTGATCAGCCGAGCCCCCTCGGCAGCAGCAGCGGATATGCCGGGTTGCGCGACGAACAGGCTTCCCGACCAGCACCCTCTTGCGGCGAGCGGATTCCCAGCTCGCGCAGCAGCTTGAGATCGGACACGGCGGCCCCGCCGAACCTAGGGGCACTCGCGAGTTCGGCCGCTCGGTGGCGGCGACGGTGCCCCAACCGCCGAACCGCTCAAGCAAGGTCGCGCCGAGCTGGTCCGTGTCGGAGAGCTTGTCATCACCCATCCCCCTCGACTTCAAAACGAGTAGGGACAAATCCATCTCAGTTGCGGTTGATTCTGATAATCATTCGCAGTAAGAGACTCCCCTCTTTCAACCGGGGCTGTTTCCATGCGCACACTCCTACTCTCCGCCGGGCTCGCCGCCATGACCGCCGCCGCCGCACTCCCAGCCCTGGCGGCGGAACCTGATGGGATCAAGGCTTCCGACGACCCGCAGCAACTGCCCTCCATCACGGTTCTGGCCACGCGCTCAGAAACCCGCACGGACGAAGCCCCGGCCACGGTCACCGTCTTCACTGCCGCCCAAATCGAATCGATGCTGGCGACCGACATCAAGGACCTCGTCCGCTTCGAGCCGGGCGTCAGTGTCGTCACCCAGCCGGCCCGCTTCGGGGCCGCCCTCGGCACCGCCGGCCGCGCGGGCAATGAGGGCTTCACCATCCGCGGCATCGGCGGCGACCGGGTCCTGATGATCGTCGACGGCGTGCGTTCGCCAGACGGCTTCGTCTTCGGAGCCCAGAGTGTCGGTCGCGGCGGCTATGCTGATCTGGACCTCATGAAGTCGGTCGAAATCCTGCGCGGGCCCGCCTCGGCCCTCTACGGCTCGGACGGCGTGGCCGGAGCGGTCCTGTTCACCACCCGCGACCCGACGGACCTCCTGCGGGCCGATGAGAATTTCGGGGCCCGCGCCCGCGTCGGCTATAACTCCGCTGACGAGGGTCTGACCAAATCCCTCCTGCTGACCGGCCGCAGCGGAGCCTTCTCCGGGCTTCTGGCCTGGACCGGTCGCGACAGTCGGGAAACGGAAAATCAGGGCACCCGCACCGGCGAAGAGGTCCAGTCCATCCTCGTCGGCGGCGTGCCCACCCCATCTTACGTCTATTCCAGCCGCACCCTGCCCAACCCGCAGGACATCAGCTCCGACGCCTGGCTCGGCAAGCTGGTCTGGGAGGTCGCCCCCGGCCACAGCCTGAGATTTGTCTACGACAGCTACCAGTCCGACATGGATACCATCGTCCTGAGTGGCCGCACCACCCGAACGGTCGCCGCACCCCCGGCCTCGGCCACCGCCGTCCTCAACCTCCTCGCCGCCGACACCACCGAGCGCGAACGCTTCAGCCTCGACTGGCACCTCGATGACGTGTTCGGCCTCGAACGCGGTCAGGTCTCGATCTACCAGCAGCAAGCGACCGCCCGTCAGTACACCTTCGAGGACCGCGTCGGCACCGACCGGACCCGCGATAACACCTTCGACAACGAAGTCCGGGGCTTTGCCGCCGACTTCACCCGCGGCTTCGGCGTCAACCGCCTGACCTTCGGCGGCGACTGGTCTGAGACCACGCAACAGGGCGTCCGCAACGGCACCGTGCCGCCCTTCGGCGAGACCTTCCCCACCAGCGCCTTCCCCAGGACCGACTACACCCTCGCCGGCGTCTTCATTCAGGACGAGATCCGCCTGCTGGACGGCGCGCTGAAGATCATCCCCGCAATCCGCTGGGACAGCTACGACCTCTCGACCGCCGACGACGCCCTGTATCCCGGCCCGCGCGCTGACCAGTCGGACGACCATGTCTCGCCCAAGCTGGGCGTGGTCTGGTGGACCAGCCCGAATTTCGGCCTGTTCGGCAACTGGGGCGAGGGCTTCAAGGCACCGACGCCCAGCCAGGTGAACAACTATTTCTCCAACGTCGCCTTCGGTTACACCTCCCTGCCCAACCCGGACCTGCGGCCCGAAACCAGCCGCAGCATCGAGATCGGGGCCCGCGTCCGCGACATCGACGTCGGCGGTGGCCGACTGTCAGCCCAACTGGTCGGCTTCCGCTCGGAATATGAGGACTTCATCAGCCAGCAGGTCACCTCGGGTGGCTTCACCCCGGTCGATCCGGCCGTCTTCCAGTTCGTCAACTTCACCGATGTCGAGATCTCCGGCCTCGAGGCCAAGGCCGACATCTGGTGGGACAACGGCGTCAGCGCCCGCTTCGCCACCGCCTACGCCGACGGCGAGATCAACGACCCCGTCAGCGGGACCCGCTCGCTGGAGACTATCGATCCGATCAAGGTCGTCTTCGGCCTCGGCTACGACGAGCCCGCCGGTCGTTTCGGGGGGCAGGCCATCGTCACCTGGTCCCAGGCCAAGGACCAGTCCGACACCGACAACCTGGGCTGCGCCGGCAGCTGCGCCGTCAGCGACGACTTCGTCCTGCTGGACCTGACGGCATACTGGAACGTCAACGAACGGGTCACCGCCCGCGCCGGGGTCTTCAACGTCTTCGACGAGACTTACAGCTGGTGGAGCGATGTCCGCGGCGTGGCCGCCAACTCGACCGTGATCGACGCCTACACCCAGCCGGGCCGCAACGTCGGCCTGTCCCTGGCCCTTCGCTACTGACCCAACCACTCGATAACGCGACTGATTCTCGCCATTGGAGCCACCATGCGCCGTACCCTGCTGATATCGACCGTTCTCGCTGCGGTGGCCTTCGCCGCCCCGGCCCTCTCCGGCGTGACTCCTATGCCGGTCGCCGTGGATTCTCCCGTTAGCCAGTTCGAACGCGACCGCCAGTCCATCCTGGCCCAGGCCGGTCAGTGGCGGGTGCGTTTCGACATGCGTGAAAACGTCAGCTTTCGCACAGGCTACACGCCGCTGGACGAGCATCAGTCCGCCGGCGATGAGATCGTCCGCGTCATCTATGACGACGGCAACCGCATCAGTCTGCAGCACATCCTCGTCATAGGCGACGACAACGGTAACGTCCACGTCATCAAACACTGGCGTCAGGATTGGGTCTATGAGCCCGAAACCGTCCTGACCTACACCGACACCAACCGCTGGACCCTGACCGCCGTCCCGGCCGACGCGCGCCACGGGGCTTGGTCACAGACGGTCTGGCAGACCGACGACAGCCCCCGCTACGGCGGCGTCGGCCATTGGGACTACGAGCATGGCATGGCGGCGTGGTCCAGCGACCCAACCTTGCGTCCGCTGGCCCGTCGGGATGCCATTCGCGACACGCCCTATGACCGCTACCTCGGCGTGAACCGCCACGCCTTGACCCCAACCGGGTGGGTCCACCTGCAGGACAATATCAAGATGGGTGCGTCCGATGGTGACGACAGCGAACCGACCGCCATTGTCCAGGAGGATGTGATCAACACCTATCGCCGGGTCGATAACTACGACCCAACGCCGGGCGACGCCTATTGGACCGCGACCAAAGACTACTGGGCCACCGTCCGCGCCGCCTGGGACGAACGTATAGAGGCCGCCGGCGGCCTGTATCTCGAGGAAGAGGCCAGCCGCGGAGCGGTGACCGGCAAGCCGTTGATGGATTGGGCACAAGAAATCCAGGCGGGGACCCTGACCTCCGCAACAGCGGCGTCGCGCGCCCGGCAGCTGATTGCCCGGGCGACAGTAGAACCTCGTTAGCCGTTGTTCCGCCCGGCACAGGAGCAAAATGTCTGGAGGGCTCTCCTGGCGTGCCAGATCGCCTAGCCGGATCACCTACCGAACAGGCGAAAGTGTAGTCTGCGGCGCTTCTTAAGACTTAAGAAGCCGAGACCGAACTTGCCGGTAGGGGTCCGCCGCTTCCGTCGACGGGCCGGAACCGCAGGCGCGGCCGGACCTGACGGCTTCGACGAGGCCGCCGGCTCTTCGTCCGTCGTCGCCGGCTCGAGCATCGTGCGAGTACAGAAGTCGACCGAAGCGCTCCCCGCGATCTCCGACCGGGCCGAACCGCCTCTGCGTCTCTCACCTACCAATTCTGAGGAGCAACTCCATGATCAGATATCTTACCCGGCGGGATTCCCTGTTCGCCCTGACCGCGGCTGGCGTGTTCGCCGTGGCGGCCGGCCTCGCCCGAGCCGCCGATCTAGACTCCCCCGTCGGCGTGCTGGTGATGGCCCACGGCGGCGGTGCCAAGTGGAACGGCGAGGTCGAGGAGATGCTCGCGCCCGTGGGTCGGGATTATCCCCTCGAGATCGCCTTCGGGATGGCCGACTCGGCGAGCCTCCAGGACGCGGTCAGCCGGCTTGAGGCGCGAGGCGTTCGCCGGATTGCCGTGGTCCGGCTGTTTATCAGCGGCGAGAGCTGGCTCGAACGCACCCGGCAGATCCTTGGCCTGCGCCCTGGTGCCCCGCCCCGGCCGGTAGCGCCCACTCATCGTGGGCACGACCCGCACCAGGGTCATGGGATGGATCTTTGGCGGCTCCACACGACGGCGACCTTCGCCCTCAGCACCGAAGGCCTCGCTGACGCTCGGGAAATGGGTGCCGTGCTGGTCGAGCGCGCACGCGCGCTGAGCAACGCTCCGCGTCGCGAAAGCGTGCTGATCCTGGGTCATGGTCCCGGGGACGACGGCGAAAACCAGCGCTGGCTGGCGCGCATCGACGCCCGGGCTGAAGCGGTCCGCGCGGCCTTGCCCTTCCGCAGGGTCAATGTCGAAACCCTTCGAGAGGACTGGCCGGAGAAACGCGCCGCTGCGGAAGGCCGGATTCGCGCCTTTGTCGAAGAGGCCAACCTGGATGGGGGAAGAGCAATCATCATTCCCTACCGTGTCGCCGGATTTGGCCCCTATGCTTCAGTAATGGAGGGGTTGTCCTACATATCAGATGGAAAGGGTCTGATCCCCAGTTCCGGAGTCGAGCAATGGGTGCGTCGCCAGATCGAGGAATTGCGGACCGGCCCGTTCCACGCGCCCGGCGGCGGGTAGGCCAGGTGGTACGGTTAAGCTCCGTCGAGTTGAGGTTTATACTCGTCGATCAGATCAAGCCGATCCGGTTCGGTCGCCAGCTTGCCGCTACCCAGAAACATGCCGTCGGGGTCGCGTCCTTGAGGCTCTGCGCGCCGGTGCGCCGGGCGGCGGCGATGTGATGGCTGTTGGTCGACGGTAAGTGTTTCGCGACGACGACACCACATACTTAGGCTGGGCCTCCGGCCTGGCCGCCCATTCCCTGATCGCCGGCGGAACCGCCACCTCGCCGCGAGCGACGGCCGGCCAGTAGCTCTCCATCATCTCGTAGGTGACGCGGTCCCACAGCATCGCGCCGGCCTCGTCCATCAGGCGGGTGAAGAAGGCGTGCGTCTCGTCGTCGGCAGTTCCCTCCCGGTAGTCGACGCAGCCGTCTAGGGTGACGCTTGTGCTGAAGGTCAGAAGGCCCATGCGGCAAGTTCAGGCCATACAATGGAGAACCCGGAAGCCACCCGGCCCGGGTTGCTGCCCAACCTCCGCCAAGGGTCGAAAGCCGTCGACGCAATGCGTGCGTGAAGCGGACGCCACGATTGCCGCAAGCATAGCCACTCATTGTCGGGGTCATGTCTGTGGCGGGCGATAGGCATAGCCAACGCCTTCTGCTCTATTCGCCACATGAAGCCCGCAGCCATCCTCGTCGCCCTGGCGCTGTTCACCGCCGCCTGCACGGCCACCGGCTCGGGCAACAGCTCCAGTTCCGGTCCGGTCATCAAGCTGGCCAGTTGGAATATGGAGCATCTCGCGGAGCGGAATAACTCCGGATGCCGCCCTCGCACCGACGCCGATTATGCGGCGATGCGGGCCTATGTGGACGACCTCGGCGCCGACATCATTGCCATTCAGGAGGTCGAGACAAAAGCCGCCGCGGAACGGGTGTTCAACCCTGCGATCTATACTGTGGTGATCGAGGACCGGATCGGCACGGATCGCGGCGGAGCGTGTCGAGGACGCGACGGGCTGACGATCAATGCCCAGCGCACCGGGTTCGCGGTTCGCAACGGTCTGGCATTCGAACGACATCCCGACGTCACCAACATTCAGGTGGGCAATCCCGACCTTCGCTCAGGCGTCGACCTTATGGTTCGGCCCCGGGGCGGTGCGCCCATCCGGGTGCTTTCGGTGCATCTGAAGTCGGGGTGTTCGTCCGGCGACCGGAACGACGCCTGTCCGGTCCTGTTCGAGCAGGTTCCGGCCATGGAACGCTGGATCGATGACAGAGCCGTGGAGGGGGTGCGTTTCGCAGTGCTGGGGGATTTCAACCGGCGCATGGG
>JAHJNW010000040.1 GCA_018820665.1 Alphaproteobacteria bacterium
CAAGGGGGTGCGCAAGGGCAAGCGGCGGTGACCCACCCCTTCGACGCCGCCCGGGACCTCGCCGACGCGCCCCACACCGGCGGCCGCCAGCGGCCGAAGGACGCGGCCACCCTGATCCTGACCCGGGTGCGCAAGGGCGCGGCCGAGGTGCTGATGGGCCGCCGCGCCCCCGGCCACGTCTTCATGGCCGCCAAATGGGTCTTCCCCGGCGGCCGGGTCGAGCGCGCCGATCACACCGCCGCCTGCGCCACCGATCTGCCGCAGGCCGACGCCGCCCGCCTCGCCCGCGAGATGACGCCCCGCCGCGCCCGCGCCCTCGCCCTCGCCGCCGTGCGCGAGACCTTCGAGGAGACCGGCCTGCTGCTGGCCGAGCCCGCGCCGCCGGCCTCCGTCGCCGGCCCGTGGCGCGAGTTCCGTGCCGCCGGCGCCCTGCCCGATCTGGCGGCCCTGCGCTACATCGCCCGCGCCGTCACCCCGCCCGGCCGCAGCCGCCGCTTCGACGCCCGCTTCTTCATGGCCGACGCCGCGGCCCTGCTGCACCCCGAGCCGACCGCCGGCTCCGGCGAACTGGACGAGATCGCCTGGCTGCCGCTCGCGGACGCCCGCGACCTCGACCTGCCGGCCATCACCCGCTTCATCCTCGGCGAGGCGGCGCACCGGCTGACCGACCCCGACCGCCCCCTGCCCTTCGTCCGCATGGTGCGCGGCGCCCATGTGATCGCCCATACCGACTGACCGCATCGCCCCGGTTGACTTCCGGACGCGCCTGAGTATGTTCCGCGCCTCTCATTTCAGCGGCTTTCGCCGTCGCAAAGGTAATTCCGATGGCCAAGCCCGCCTCCATCAAGATCCGTCTGAACTCGACCGCCGACACCGGCTTCTTCTACGTCACCAAGAAGAACGCCCGCACCATGACCGAGAAGATGGTCGTCAAGAAATACGACCCGGTCGTGCGCAAGCACGTCGAGTTCAAGGAAGGCAAGATCAAGTAAGGGTTCACCCCTGCTGGATTTCTGAACGCCCGGTCGCAAGGCCGGGCGTTTTTCGTTGTCCTGCGTGCTAGGCTGCGGAATGACCGCTCCCGACGACGACGCTCCGCAGGAAACCCCGATCCAGCGGGCCCTCCGCCAGAAGCAGGCGATCATCGACGCCCGCCCCAAGCCGCCGCGCGGCGGCCGCTTCCAGCGCGAACAGGCCGCCAGCATCGCCACCGGCAAGTCCAAGCCGTGGATGAGTCGCTAGAGCCTAGGCCGCCCGGGCGATGACCTGGTTGCGGCCATGGGCCTTGGCCTCATAGACCCCTTCGTCGGCCCGCTTCAGCAGGGCGTCCGGCGTATCTCCGGCCACGCTCGCCGCGACGCCGATCGAGACGGTGATGGTCAGGCCCTCGGCCCCGCCCATGATCGGGAAGGGCTGGTTCTCGATATCGCGGCGGATGCGGTCGGCGACCCGCGTCGCGTCCTCCAGACTGGCGCCCGGCATGACCACCACGAACTCCTCCCCGCCCAGCCGGCACGGCAGGTCGATGGCCCGCACATTGGTCGCCAGCCGCACCGCGAACTCGCGCAGCACCTCGTCGCCGGCGTCGTGGCCGAAGCCGTCGTTGACCGCCTTGAAGTGGTCGATGTCCATGACCAGCACGGCGACCGGATCGCCGCCCTGGCCGGAGCGGCTGACCATGCCCTGAAGTTGGCCCGCCATATAGCGCCGGTTGTGCAGGCCGGTGAGGGCGTCGGTGACCGCCATCTCAAGGCTGTAGTCCAGCTTTTCCTTGAGGAAGTCGGCGTAGCGCTTGCGCTTGATCTGGGTCCGCGCCCGCGCCATCAGCTCCTCGGGATCGACCGGGCGCGGCAGGATGTCGTTGACCCCCAGCTCCAGCGCCTTCAGCAGGCGCGGCCGGTCGCCGGGATCGACCACAGCGAGAATAGGCGTCCGTCGCGAGGCCTCGTTCGATCGGACCTGGGCGATGAAACGCAGCCCGTCGAAGCCGGCGCTGGCGACATTGACGATCATCAGATCGACCGGCCCGCGCGCCGCGATCAGCGCCGCCGCCGGATCGGCCTCGACCACCGGCCGGTGTTCGACGGCCAGATGGGTCATCATCTTGTCCGTCTGCAGGTCATTGTCGTCGACGATCAGCACCCGGCCGCCCGAGCCGCGCAGCCGCCCCGCCCCGTCGGCGTCGACGCCCATCCGCCGCCCGCTCTCCTCGCGTTCGCGCAGCTCGTCCATCACCGCCTTCAGCCGCACCAGCGACTTGACCCGGGCGAACAGGATGACGTCGTCGATCGGCTTGGTGACGAAGTCGTCGGCCCCGACGCCCAGCCCCTTGATCTTGTCCTCGCGGCCGTCGAGGGCGGTGACCAGCACCACCGGAATATGCCGCGTCACCGGATCGGCTTTCAGGCGCCGGCAGGTCTCGAACCCGTCCATGCCGGGCATCATCACGTCCAGCAGGATGATGTCGGGCCGTTCGGCCGCGGCGATGTCCAGCGCGCTGGCGCCGTCCATCGCCGTCAGCACCTCATAATATTCGATCGTCAGCTTGGCCTCGAGCAGCCGCACATTGGCTTCGAGATCGTCGACGACAAGGATGCGCGCGGTCATGGCACCAGCGCCTCGACCGGCCCCAGATGCTTGCGCACCACCTCGAGGAAATGCATCACCGAGATCGGCTTGGAGATATAGGCCTCGCAGCCGCCCTGCCGGATCCGCTCCTCATCGCCCTTCATGGCGAAGGCGGTCACGGCGATCACCGGGATGTGGCTCAGCTCCTCGTCGTCCTTCAGCCATTTGGTCACTTCCAGGCCGCTGATCTCGGGCAGCTGGATGTCCATCAGGATCAGGTCGGGACGGTGCTGGCGCGCCAGGGCGAGCGCCTGCAGACCCTCACGGGTCTGAAGGGTGCGATACCCCTGGGAATCGAGCAGATCATGAAACAGCTTCATGTTCAGCTCGTTATCCTCGACGATGAGGACCGTTTTCGACATCATCACCCGGCCTGTCGCCTCTCGTTGAGCGCTGTCGCGCGGAGGCCTGTTCGCCTTCTTCGGACGCAGTCTTGCTCCGCTTCTCTTAAGTTGGCGTGAAGCAGTCCTGCCCGGGCACTCCCCTTGCTTTCGTCATCCTCCGGCAAGCCGCGCCTTCGCGGCGCAGACCGGGGGACCCAGCGGCGCGCGCGAGCGCGACCCTGTCGGGAGCTCGCTATTTACAACAGCCTGCCTGAACAGATCGCCTTCGGCGCCGCTGGGTCCCCCGGTCTCCCTCCGCTTGCGCGGAGGTCGCCGGAGGATGACGAAAGCAGTGGGGTAAACCGCGCGAATGGCCGATACTGGTCGCCAGCCATGACCCCGGCCCGACCATGAAATCCATCTGCCGCGACTGCCTGCACACCGCCACCGTCCCGGTCGAGCGCTGCCCGGCCTGCGACTCGCGCCGCATCGTCCGCCACGCCGAGCTGACGACCCTCGCCATCGCCCACCTCGACTGCGACGCCTTCTACGCCTCGGTCGAAAAGCGCGACCGCCCCGAGCTGCGCGACCGCCCGGTCATCGTCGGCGGCGGCAAGCGCGGTGTCGTCTCGACCTGCTGCTACATCGCCCGCCAGTACGGCGTCCATTCCGCCATGCCGATGTTCAAGGCGCTCAAGGCCTGCCCCGAGGCCGTCGTCATCAAGCCCGACTTCAGCAAATACGTCGCCGCCAGCGAGGCCATCTTCGGCGCCGTGCGCGAACTGACCCCGCTGGTCCAGACCCTGTCGCTGGACGAGGCCTGGATCGACCTGTCGGGCACCGAACGCCTCAACGGCGGCCCGCCGGCTTTCCAGCTGATCCGGCTGCAGAAGCGGATCGAGCACGAGACCGGCCTGACCGTCTCCATCGGCCTCGCCGCCAACCGCTTCCTCGCCAAGGTCGCCTCCGAACTGGACAAGCCGCGCGGCTTCTCCGTCCTCGGCTCGGACGCGCCGGCCCTGCTCGCGTCCCGGCCGGTCGCCATACTGCCCGGCGTCGGTCCCGTATTCCGCAAGACCCTGCAGAGCGACGGCTACGCCACGGTCGGCGACCTCGCCGCCGCCGATGTGCGCGATCTGGTCAGACGCTATGGCGAGACCGGCCTGCGCCTGCACGACCTCGCGCACGGCCGCGACGCGCGCGCGGTCAAACCCGAGCACGACCGCAAGGGCATGAGCGCCGAGACCACCTTCAACGAGGACCTGACGACCGCCGCCGACCTCGAGGCCGAGCTCTGGCCCCTGTGCGAGAAGCTGGCATCCAAGGCCCGCCGCGACGGCGTCGCCAGCCGGGTCATCGTGCTGAAACTGCGCCGCACCGACTTCAAGATCGTCACCCGCCGGGTCAGCCTGCCCGAGCCCGTCCAGACCGCCCGCGCCCTGTTCGCCGCCGGCCGCGCCCTGATGGCCCCCGAACTGGGCCGCCCCTATCGCCTGATCGGCATCGGCATGGGCGAGGTCCAGGACGCCGTCGACACGCCTTCGGCCCTGTTCGACTCCCCCGAGGCCCGCGTCCTCAAGACGGAGACCGCCATCGACCGCCTGAGGGCCAAATTCGGCGCCGGGGCGGTGGTGGCGGGGAGAGCGCTGAAATAGCGCGGCGAGCTGCGTTCACCTCCCCATTCGCGTAGGCGAATGGGGAGGACAGATCGGCGCGCCTGCGCCGATCAGGAGGGGGCGGCGCCGGCGGTCAGGGAGTCCGGCGCGAACCAACCTCTGACGGAGCCGCCGCCTCCTGGCCGCTGCTGCGCAGCGACCGTCCTCCCCATCGGCCTTCGCCGATGGGGAGGTGATCCCATGACGCTGTGCTTACAATCCGCGAATCTATAGTCTGGTTCAGCGAGTCAATTCCCCGCAAAATCAACCGCATGACCTGTCGCTAAACCGCTCTTCCTGTGCACAGGGCGGGGCCGGCGTATAATGCCTCTCCCCTGCCGCGAAACACGGCGGCCGCGCCGGTCTTTGACAATCGAACCCCATCCGCGAAACGGACTCTCCGGACTCTTCGGACGGTGTTTTTTGAGTCCGGATCACCTCCGCATCGACGCCGCCGCTCCCCCGCGCTAAACCGCCGCCAACCCTTCAGGAGCTTCCCATGACCGTCGCCGCCCGCCTCGCCGAACTCGGCATCGACCTGCCGGAACCCGCCAGCGCGGTGGCCAACTATGTGCCCTTCGTCCAGACCGGAAACCTGCTCCACATCTCCGGCCAGCTCTCCAACGACGCCTCGGGCGGCGTCAAGGGCACGGTCGGCGCCGACGTCTCGCCGGAGCAGGCCAAGGCCGCCGCCCGGTTGTGCGGCATCAACCTGCTGGCCCAGATCTCCGCCGCCCTCGACGGTGATCTGGAGCGCGTCGTCCGCGTCGTCAAACTGGGCGGCTTCGTCCAGGCCGCCGGCGATTTCGAAGCCATCCCCGCCGTCATCAACGGCTGCTCCGACCTGATGGTCGAGGTCTTCGCCGACAAGGGCCGCCACGCCCGCTCGGCCGTCGGCGTCTACCGCCTGCCCCTCGGCTTCGCCGTCGAGGTGGACGCCATCGTCGAGGTGCGGTGACCTTCACCCTCCACGTTCACGACCGGGTCGCCGAGATCGGCCGCGAGGCCTGGGACGCCTGCGCGTCTCCCTCCGGCGATCCGTTCGTCGCCTTCGACTTCCTCGACGCCTGCGAGGCCTCCGGCAGCGCCGTCCCGGCCCAGGGCTGGGCCGGCCGGCACCTGTCGCTGCGCGATGACACCGGTCGCGTTCTCGGCGTCATGCCCCTCTGGCTCAAGGGCCACAGCCAGGGCGAATACGTCTTCGACCACAGCTGGGCCGAGGCCTATGAGCGCGCCGGCGGTCGCTACTACCCCAAGCTGCTGGCGGCCGTGCCCTTCACGCCCGTCACCGGCCCGCGCTTCCTCGCCCACCCCGACGCCGACGCGGCGATCATGCGACAGGCCCTGCTGCAGGGCGCCGTGGCCCTGACCGAGCGGCTCGGCGTCTCCTCCCTGCACGTCAACTTCCCCACCCGCGACGACTGGGACGCCATGGGCGAGAGTGGCCTGCTGCAGCGGCAGGACATGCAGTACGTATGGCGCAACGCGGGCTACCAGACCTTCGACGACTTCCTCGCCGCCCTGTCCTCGAACCGCCGCAAGACCATCCGCCGCGAGCGCCGCGAAGCCCAGGCCGGCCTCGACATCCGCATCCTGACCGGGGCGGAGATCACGGAGGCCCACTGGGACGCCTTCTTCGCCTTCTACATGGACACCGGCGATCGCAAATGGGGCCGGCCCTATCTGACGCGCGACTTCTTCAGCCGCATCGGCGCGACCATGGCCGACCGCATCGCCCTGGTCATGGCCTTCCGCGACGGGATCCCGATCGCCGGCGCCCTGAACCTGATCGGCCGCGACGCCCTCTACGGCCGCCAGTGGGGCGCGCTGGAGGAGGTCCCCTTCCTCCATTTCGAGCTCTGCTACTACCGGGCCATCGACTTCGCCATCGAGCGGGGCCTCGCCCGCGTCGAGGCCGGGGCCCAGGGCGAGCACAAGATCGCCCGCGGCTACCTGCCCTCGCCGGTGTATTCAGCGCACGTCATCGCCGACCCGGCCCTGCGCGCGCCGGTCGCCGACTATCTGGCGCGCGAACGCCCGGCCGTCGAGGCCGAGATCGGCGCCCTCGCCGAAGAGCTGTCGCCCTTCCGCAAGGACGTCCGGTGACTCAGGCCCGCTTGTCGCCGATAAACCAGCCAGCGATCCAGCTGACCACGCCGGTGACGATGGCCGCGCCGATGCCGGCCCACAGTCCGTCGACCACGAAGCCGTCCAGCAGCACCGCCACCAGGCCGATCACCGCCGCGTTCACCACCAGCAGGAACAGGCCGAAGGTGATCACCGTCAGTGGGAAGGTCAGGATGGTCAGAATGGGCCGCACGATGATGTTGGCGATCCCCAGCAGGATCGCCGCCAGCACCAGGCTCGTTGTATCGTTGAACCCGACCCCGGTCACGACCTGCGCCGCCAGCCACAGGGCCAGGCAGGTGACGAGAAACTGGACGATGAAACGCAGCATGGCCGACTCCCTTTTGACCTTGACCATAACACCGCAAACCCGCCGGGGCTCCCCCGTCCTGCACGAGCTTGCCAGCCTCTTCCGTCAGCACAGGAGCGCCGCATGACCCTTCACGCCCCCTACGACCCCGACAACATCTTCGGCAAGATCCTGCGCGGCGAGATCCCCGCGGTGAAGGTCTGGGAGGACGACAACGTCCTCGCCTTCATGGACGTCTTCCCCCAGTCCGAGGGCCATGTGCTGGTCATCTCGAAAACCTCGACAGCCCGCACCCTGCTGGAGATGGAGCCCAAGGCCCTCGGCCGGCTGATCGGGGCGACCCAGCGCACCGCCCGCGCCGTGGTCAAGGCGCTCGAGCCCGAGGGCTTCCAGATCATGCAGTTCAACGGCGAGGCCGGGGGCCAGACCGTCTTCCACCTGCATTTCCACGTCATCCCGCGCTGGGCCGACCGTCAGCTCAAGGGCCACGGCCACGCCCCGATGGCCGAGACGGAAACCCTGCGCGCCCTCGCCGACCGCATCGCCGCCGCCCTCGATTGACCGCGGCCCGGCGGCCCAGCATAAGGACCGCCGTCGACGGAGGCCGGCTTAGCTCAGTTGGTAGAGCGCCAGTTTTGTAAACTGGATGTCGCGGGTTCGATTCCTGCAGCCGGCACCAGTCCCCCGTCAGCCCCCGCCCAGCGCCACCGCCACCCGATAGGTGACCAGAGCCGACAGATAGGCCAGGGCGAACATGTAGACGACCATCACCCACATCCACTTCCACGAGTTGGTCTCGCGCTTGACCACGCCCAGGGTCGCCACGCACTGCGGCGCGAAGATGTACCAGGCGAGGAAGGCCAGGCCGGTGGCCAGCGACCACTGCCCCGCCAGGGTCGTCGCCAGAACCGCGGTGGCGCTTTCCGGATCGGCCACGGCGTAGACGGTGCCGAGCGCAGCCACCGCCACCTCGCGCGCCGCCATGCCGGGGATCAGGGCGATGACCATCTGCCAGTTGAAGCCGATGGGCGCGAAGATCGGCTCCAGCGTCTTGCCCAGCATCCCGGCGAAGGAATAGTCGATGGCCGGCCGCGTGGCCCCTTCCGGAGGATAGGGGAAGGTCGAGAGGGCCCAGATCAGCACCATCAGCGGCAGGATGATCCGCCCCGCCCGTTCGAGGAAGATCCGCGCCCGAAGCCACAGATTGTACAGCACGCTGCGCAGGTCGGGCGTCTTGTAGGCCGGCAGCTCCATCATGAAGGGCTCGACCGCGCCCCTCCAGAAGATGCGCCGGATCACGAACGACACCGCAAGGGCGCTGACGATGCCGGCGCCATAGAGGCCGAACATCACCAGCCCCTGCAGATTGGCGAAGCCCCAGACGGTCTGGTTCGGAATGAAGGCGGCGATGATCAGCGTATAGACCGGGATGCGCGCCGAGCAGGTCATCAGCGGGGCCACCATGATGGTGGTCAGCCGATCCCGCTTCGAATCGATCACCCGCGCCGCCATGACGCCGGGAATGGCGCAGGCGAAACTGGACAGCAGGGGAATGAAGGCGCGGCCATGCAGCCCCGCCCCGCCCATGATCCGGTCCATCAGGAAGGCCGCCCGGGCCATGTAGCCGAAGTCCTCCAGCAGGATGATGAACAGGAACAGGATCAGGATCTGCGGCAGGAACACCAGCACGCTGCCGACGCCTGAGATCAGTCCGTCGACGATCAGGCTCTGCCAGATGCCGTCCGGCACGAACGCCGCGACCCAGCCGCCCAGCACGCCCAGGCCGGCCTCGATGCCGTCCATCAGCGGCGTGGCCCAGGTGAACACCGCCTGGAACATCACGAACAGCAGGGCCAGCAGGATCACCAGCCCGCCGACCGGGTGCAGCAAGACGGTGTCGATCCGTCCGGTCAGGGTGTCGGGCCGCTCCGGCGGCTGGACGCAGGCCTTCATGATCCGCTCGGCCTCGCGCGCCGCGCCGCGCAGGGCGGTCGCATCGGGCGCCGTCCAGCCCATTTCCGCGGTCGGGGACAGCGTCCCCGCCGCCGCATCGATCGCCGCGACCAGTTCCTCGATGCCACGCCGGCGGGTGGCGGTGGTGGTGATCACGGGGACGCCCAGCTCGGCCTCAAGCCGCTGCAGATCGATCCGAAGACCCTGCCGCTGGGCGATGTCGTACATGTTGAGGGCCAGCACCATCGGCCGCCCGACCGCCTTGAGCTCCAGCGCCAGACGCAGCACCAGCCTCAGATTGGTGGCGTCGGCGACGCAGACGATCACGTCCGGTGGCGCCTCCCCCGCCAGCTGTCCCAGCACCGCGTCGCGGGTGACCTCCTCGTCCGGGCTGCGGGCGCGCAACGAATAGGTCCCCGGCAGGTCCAGCACCGACAGCGTCCGCCCGTCGGCGCCGCGGATGAAGCCTTCCTTGCGCTCGACCGTGACGCCGGCGTAGTTCGCCACCTTCTGGTGCGCCCCGGTCAGGGCGTTGAAAAGCGCGGTCTTGCCGCTGTTGGGATTGCCGACCAGCGCGACCCGCGCGCTCCGAACCGCCATATCCATCAGGCGGCGACCCGTCCGTCGAGAGCGACCGCGACCTGTTCCCCGACCGGCTCGATCCGGATGGTCAGACTGGCCGCCTCGTGCCGGCGCAGGGCCACGCGCATGTCGTCGACCTTCATCGCGATCGGGTCCCGACCCAGCAGTCCTTCGTGCAGCAGCTCGATGTGCGCGCCCTCGACGAAGCCCAGTTCCAGCAGGCGGCGCTCAAGCTCCAGCGCATGCTCCCCGTGCTGGCCGTGACCGCCCACCTGGACGATGACGCCCTGCGCTCCGCGGCGGGCCTGGCTCAGTGGGATGATCTCGGACATGACGCTCACGCAGTGGCGCGACCCCCGCGCCTATCTGACAGTGATTATCAGGTGCGATAGCGCCGCGTCCACCCCGGCGAAGCGTCGCAGCGCGCGATGACGGCGCCCGTTGCGCTATCGGCGGAACCTCGTACGACTATGGCCATGACCCGTCTCGCCCTGACCACCGCCCTCGCCCTCGCCCTCGCGGGCTGCAGCGCCGAGGATGGCGACTCCCCCTCCGCCCCGGCGGCGCCCGCGCCCACGACTGCGCAGAGGACTGCCCTGCTGGCCGCCCTGCCCTCGCCGTACAACGAAGCCGATCTGGACAACGGTCGGCGGGTCTTCGCCCGTTGCCGCGCCTGCCACACGATCACCGAGGGCGGGTCCAACATGACCGGCCCCAATCTGTACGGCGTCTTCGGCCGGCAGGCGGGCGGCCTCGCCGGCTACAACTATTCCAGCGCCCTGCAGCAGGCGGACTTCATCTGGGACGGCGAACGCCTCGACCATTGGCTGGAGAACCCGCGCACCTTCCTGAAGGGCACGAAGATGAGCTTCGCCGGCATCCCCGACGCCACCGACCGCCGCGACGTCATCGCCTTCCTCAAGGTCGAGACCGGCTACCGGCCGCCCGCCGCGCCGTAGGCTATTCGGCGGCCGCGGGCACGGGGTCGTTGGCGGCCGCCTCTTTCGCCTCCCACTCCTCGATCTTCCGCGCCGTGTATTCGGGCGACTTGGTGAAGCGCGCCAGCACGGCATAGATCACCGGCACCACGAAAAGGGTCAGGACGGTGGCGAACATCGCCCCCGAGAAGATGACCACGCCGATGGTCTGGCGGCTGCCGGCCCCCGCGCCCTGCCACAGGGCCAGCGGCAAGGCCCCGAAGGCGGTGGCGATCGAGGTCATGATGATCGGCCGCAGACGCAGGGTGGAGGCCTCGATGATGGCCTCCTGAATCGACCTGCCCTGATCGCGCAACTGGTTGGCGAACTCGACGATCAGAATGCCGTTCTTGGCCGCCACCCCGATCAGGATGATCAGCCCGATCTGGCTGTAGATGTTCAGGCTGGACCCGGCCATCACGAGACCGAACAGCCCGCCGGCGGCCGCCAGCGGCACGGTCAGCATGATCACCGCCGGGGTGATCCAGCTTTCAAACTGGGCCGCCAGCGCCAGGAAGACCAGCAGCAGGGCCAGACCGAACGCCCAGCCGACGGCGCTGCCCGCCTCCTGCTGGTCGCGCGCCGCCCCGCCCCACTGGACGGTCGCCACGCCCGAAGGCTGGCCGGCGGCCTCCTCGCCGAGGAAGGCCATGGCGTCGGCGAGGGTGGTGCCCGGATTCAGATCGGCGCTCAGCGAGATGCTGCGCTGGCGATCCAGCCGCCGACGATCGGGCGTGTCCCCGGACGTTTCGGTCGTGACCACAGAGGCGAGCGGCACCAGCTGCCCGTCGCCGGTCGACACATACAGCGCCTCGAGATCGCCGACGGAGCGGCGGTTGTCGATCTCGGTCTGCAGGATGACGTCATACTCCTGACCGCCGCGGATATAGGTCGTGGCCCGCCGGGAGCCGAACATGGTCTGCAGCGTGCGGCCGATCTCCTGCGAGGAGACGCCGAGGGCGGCCGCGCGCTGGGGGTCGACGTCGACCAGCAGCCTGGGCGCGTTGGGCTCATAGTCGAGCCGCGGCCGCGAGAAGCCCGGATTCTCCTGGGCGGCGGCGAGGATCGGCTGGACCCACTCGAACATGTCTTCGTACTCGGCCCCGGTCAGGACCATTTCGATCGAGTTCGAGTTGCCGCCGCCGCGCTGGAAGGCGCCCGGCACGCTGACATTGACCTGGGCGTCAGTCTGGCCGCGTAGCTTCTGGTTCAGCTCCTGGGCGATCTCGTCGGCCGAGCGGCTGCGCTCCGACCAGTCGGTCAGGGTCAGGACCGCATTGCCGGAGTTGAAGCTCCCGCCGCCAAAGCCCGGGGCCGAGATCAGATAGCTCTCGACCTCGCCGGTCTCGCGATACTCCGCGAGAATGGGCTCAAGGCCCAGCATGATGCGCCGGGTGTAGTCATAGCCCGCGCCCTCGGGGCCCTGGACCCGCCCGACGATACGGCCCCGGTCCTCGGGCGGCACCAGTTCGCTGGGCAGGGACAGGAACATCAGCCCGGCGCCGGCGGCGATCAGAACGACGAGCCCGGCGACGCCCGCGACGGCCACCTTTCGACCCAGCAGCATGGCCAGCGAGTTGCGGTAGGAATTCCTCAGCGCGACCATGCCCCGGTCGACGCGCTGCGCCACCCAGCCCGAGCCCGACGCCGGACGCAGGATCTTGGACGCCAGCATCGGCGACAGGGTCAGGGCGAGGAAGGCCGAGAAGGCCACCGCCGCCGCGATGGTGGCGGCCAGCTCTACGAACAGCCGCCCGACGTAGCCGGGCAGGAACAGAAGCGGCGCGAACACCGACAACAGCACGATGGTCGTCGCCACGACGGCGAAGAACACCTGCCGCGCCCCGCGTTCGGCGGCGACCAGCGGCGGTTCGCCGTGATCGATGCGGCGCTGGATGTTCTCGGTCACCACGATGGCGTCATCGACAACCAGCCCGATGGCGAGCACCAGCGCCAGCAGGGTCAGCAGATTCAGCGAGAAGCCCAGCGGGGCCAGGATGATGAAGGTCGACAGCAGACAGATCGGAGCCACGATCGACGGAATGAAGGCCGCCCGCAGGGTGCCGAGGAAGACGAAATTGACCAGCGCCACCAGCACCAGGGCGATGCCGATGGTGATCCAGACCTCGTCGATGGCGTGGGCGGTGAAGACCGAGTTGTCCGAGCCGACCACCAGTTCCGTTCCTTCAGGGAGGCTGGACTGGACCCGCTCCAGCATCTCCTGCACGCCTTCGGAAATGGCGAGGTCGTTGGACTGCGCCTGCCTCGTGATAGCGAGGCCGATCTGGTCCAGACCGTTGCCGCGGAACAGGCGCCGCTCCTCCTCCGGAGCCTCCTCGATCCGGGCGATGTCGCCCAGGCGGGTGACATAGGTCGTCTGCCCCTGCAGCGCGCTGCTGGTCGCACCGCTGGAGACGGCTGGCCCGGCCCCTCCGGTGCTGATCGGCAGTTGGCGGAAATCCTCGGGCAGGGCGTAGTTGCGCGCCACGCGGACCGTGTAATTCTTCTCGCCGGAATCGAGGGCCCCGGCCGGCAGCTCGACATTCTGGCTGGTCAGGGCGGACTCGACGTCGGTGACCGTCAGGCCCCGCGCGGCGAGGGCGGCGGGCTCCAGCCAGATGCGCATCGAATAGCGTTGCTCGCCATAGATCTGGACCTGGGCCACGCCGGGCACCGTGGCCAGCTGGTCGATCAGATAGCGATCAGCGTAGTCGGTCAGCGCAAGCCGATCCATCTGCGTCGACCGCAGGAACAGGATCATGATCGGCTGACTGTCGGTGTCCGCCTTGGCGACCTCGGGCGGATCCGCCTGGTCCGGCAGATTGCCCAACACGCGGGAGATGCGATCGCGCACGTCGTTGGCGGCGCTGTCGATGTCGCGGTCGAGGGAGAATTCGATACGGACACTGGAACGACCGTCGCGGCTGGTCGAGTTGATGCGCTCGACGCCCTGGATGCCGGCGATGCCCTGTTCGATCGGCTCGGTGATCCGGCTCTCGATCACCTCGGCCGAGGCGCCGGCGTAGGTGGTGTTGATCGAAACGATCGGCGGATCGACGTCCGGCAGCTCCCGCACGGGCAGGAAGAAGAAGGCCGCGGCGCCGATCACGCACAGCACGATCGCCGCCACCGCCGCGAAGACGGGGCGGCGGACGGCGAGATCGGAGAGCATCATTTGGCCGCGCCCGTCGGACGGGCCGGCGCGCCGGCCACGGTGACCGGCGAGCCCGGCTGGATGCGGTTCAGGCCAGTGCCGACCACCCGGTCCCCGGCGTTGAGCCCGGACAGGATTTCGACGAAGCCATCCTCGACCGAGCCCGCCTCGACGGTGATGCGCTGGGCCGTCAGGCCGCGCTCGCCGGGCGCGATACGGAAGACGAAGGCGCTGTCGCCCTCATACTGGACGGCGGCCTCGGGAACAGCGAGCCCTTGCCGGACCCCTTGCCTGACCGCGACGCGCATCGACATGCCGGGGCGAATGCGGCCGCCGGGGTTGGCGATCTCGGCCCGGGCGGTGGCCGACCGGGTCTGCTCATTGACCCGTGTGTCGATCAGGGCGATGCGGCCGTTGAAGGTCTCCCCGCCAAGCGCATCGGCCGTGGCGACGATCGGCACGCCCGACCGCAGCACCGACAGATATCGTTCGGGCAAGGGGAAATCGACGCGGACCACGCTGATGTCGTCGAGCGTGGTGATCACCGCCCCCGGGCTGATCAACGTGCCGGCGGTGACGCTGGTCAGGCCCAGAACCCCGGCGAACGGCGCCCGGATCAGGCGGTCGCCACGCCGCGCCTGGGCGGCGGACAGTCCCGCCTGTGCGGCCTCGAGCGCCGACTCGGCGTTCTCGGCCGTGACCCTCGGGGCCACGCCGCGCTCGGCCAGTTCACGGTAGCGGTCGTATTCGCGCTGGGCCTGGCCGACGCGTGAACGCGCCTCGATGATGTCGGCGTCCTCTTCACGCGCCTGCAGCTCCACCAGCGGCGTGCCCGCGGCGACCCGCTGGCCGTCGGTGAACATCACGCGGGTGATCAGTTCGCTGGTCGACGAGGTGATGTTGACGGAGCGACGACCGCGGGCGACGCCCAGGACCCGGATCTCGTCGGAGAACTCGCGCGGCGAGACGATGGCCTGGGATACGGCCTGGCCCCGGCCTGCCGCCGGCCCGCCCGGCCCACCTGCTCCGCCGCCCCCTTCTTCGCCGGCGAAGGCGATTCGAAGGATCACGGCCACCACCATCAGGGCGAGCAGGACGGCGGCGGCAGCGAGAAAGAAGTGGCGCTTGATCACGCGGGACTGGCTCCGGAACGGGACGAGCCGACTTAGCGGCTCCCGCCGTCGACGCAACTAGAGTCTCTGCAACGCACGGTGTTTCAGAATCCGTCGCCTCGAAACCGGATCTTCTACGCATCAGAAGCGGCGCCAGATGCCGATCACCGGGCCGCTGGCCTGCGGCGTCTCCCGACCGGCCACCGTCTGCCGCCACCCCGCCTGCAGGCTCCAGTCGCCGACGTCGCGGACCACCGACGTCTCAACGGTCAGCCAGCGCGGCCCGCCGTCGTCCGCCTGGCCGCCGAAGGCCTGGGCGAGAACCATCCAGTCATCGCCCAGGCGCGTGCCGGCGGTGATGTCGACGCGGACCTCGTCGGGCAGCCCCTGCCGCATGCGGCGGGCCGCCTGGAGCTCGAAGAAGCTGCGGTCCGGGATCGGCCCCCAGCCGGTCTGGAACGATCGGCCGACGGATGCCCGAACCTCCCAATCCTGCTCGCCCTGGCCGGGCGAGGCATAGCCGGCGTTGCGGCCTTCGCCTCCTTGGGCGTAGCCGGCGTAGAGGCTGGCGGCCGCGTGATCGTCACGCCACGCCTGCCAGGTGACGCCGATCTCGACCGGCCCGCGGCCCTCGAAATCCACGAAGGCGTCTTGTCCGGACTGCCAGTCGCCCTTCAGCTGCAGGGTCAGCCGATCCGTCACGCCGTACTCGGCGAAGACGCCGAGCGAGGCGTCCCGCCGTTCCGCGGCGAGTTCGGCCAGAGCGCCGTCCGGATCATACGCCCGCGCGGCCCGCAGGGATTCGTATTTGACGATGACCTGGCTCTTCCCCTTGGCCCGGGTCCAGGCCCCGGCATGGGCCGGCGGCCCGAGGGCCGCGACCGCCAAAGCGATCATCAGCCCCCCCGCCCGGTTCACACGTCGTAGCCCGGAGACTTTCGATCCAGCATTCGCAGGGCGCCCGGCCAGGCCAGAGCCGAAACGAAGCCGATCCCCTTGCCCTGTTCACGCGTCTCGGCCTGGGCCGCGTCCGGGGCCATCAGCACATGATCGCGACCGCCGGAGAGGGCCGCCACCTGCTGGGCGCAGGCGCGCTCGAGGAAGAACATGCCGATCCACGCCTGGGCCGCTGTCTGTCCGACCGCCAGGGTTCCGTGGTTGCGCAGCAGCATCAGCGGCTTGTCGCCGAGGTCGGCCACCAGCCGTTCCCGCTCGTCGTGATTCAGGGCCAGCCCCTCATAGCCGTGATAGGCGACCTGATGCTGCAGCAGGCAGGCGTTCTGGCCGATCGGCAGCAGACCTTCCTGCTGCGCCGCCACGCCGACCCCGGCCACGGTGTGCAGGTGGATGACGAAATGGGCGTCCTCGCGGGCCGCGTGGATCGCGGAATGGATGGTGAAGCCGGCCGGATTGATGAAACTGGTCGTCTCCTGGACGATGTTCCCGTCCAGATCGACCTTGACCAGGCAGGAGGCGGTCATCTCCTCGAAATACCAGCCGTACGGGTTGATCAGGAAATGATGCTCCGGCCCGGGCACGCGGGCCGAGATATGGGTGAAGATCATGTCGTCCCAGCCGTGCAGCGCCACCAGACGGTACAGGGCGGCCAGTTCGACGCGGGCGTTCCATTCCGCCTCCGAGACCCGGGATTTCAGCGAAGCGACAGTTCCATCGGCCATGATCCGGCTCCTCAAGGTTGCGCGCGGCGGCGCACGCTCGCGCCGCACGGGGGCGACGTCAAGATTCAGCTTCGGTTAACCCTGCTTTAGCGCCCTGCCGCTAAGCTGGAATGAGCCGAATCGTCGGCGCGCCGGAGACGCCCTTGACCGTCGCTCAGTTCCGCTCCTCCGCCATGGCCTCGCCGCCGGCCTATCCGGAGCTTCTCGCCCTCGCCCACAACCCGAGCCCCGACTCCCGCGAGCGGCTGCTGCTCGGCGTGGTGGCGCTCTGCGACGCGCGACCGCCCACCGGCGAACTGTCGCCGGTGCTGGGCGAAATCTTCCTGACCTTGGCGCGACAGGCGGAGCGCGACGTTCGCAAAATCCTGTCCGAGCGTCTGGCGCAGGCCGACTGGGCCCCGCCTGCCCTGATCAATGTCCTCGCCCTCGACGAGATCGAGATCGCCCGACCCGTGCTGGCGGCCAGCCCGATCCTGCAGGACGACGATCTGCTGAGGGTCCTCGTGGAGGCGACCCTCGAACACCAGATCGAGGTCGCCCGACGCCCTCACATCGGCGGACGGGTCGCCGACGCCATCATCGAGCGCGGCGAGCCCGCGACCCTGACCGCGCTGGCGTTCAACCGGACGGCCGAGATCAGCGTCGACGGCGTCCGGCGGCTGGTTGAGCAATCGCGCCGGGTCGCCGCCCTGCGGGGGCCGTTGATCCGTCATCCCCGGCTGACCGCGCAACTGGCGGAACAGATGTACGAATGGGTCGGAGAAGCCTTGCGCCAGTCTATCTGCGCCCGCTTTCCGGTCGATGGGCGACGGCTGGCGGCAGTGGTCGACCGGGCCGTCGATGACGCGCGTCGGGACGCCATGGCTCCCACCGCCGATGACCCGGAACGGGACGAGATGGAGCGGCGCTTGGTCGCCAAGCTCCAAGCCGCGGGCCAGCTTCGCGCCGGTTATCTGATCCGGGCGGTGAGGGAGCGTCGGCTGGGACTGTTCGTCCACGCCCTGGCCGCACTCGGTGGATTCAGCGTCGCCGGGATTCGTGAGGCCATGGCGGCCGCCAGCCCGGAACCCCTTTTCTACGCCTGCGCGTCGGTCGGCGTCGACCGCGCGGTCTTTCCGGCCCTTCTGGTCGAGATCCGCCTTCTCAACGACGGCTCGCCCGGCGACGCGGGCGAGAGGGTCTGGTTGAGAGGCACAATCTCCACCGCGTCCGCGGCCAGGTCTTTCCGGGCTTTGATCAAGAGCTGACGACGGGTCGTTTGACTTCACCGGCCCGCTCGGCTTTGCGTAGGGCGTGACAAAGCCCGACCTTCGCATCGCGTTCGCCGCCTCAGACCGCCCGGAGGCGATAGCGGCGCGCGACCGCCTTACAGGGCTGTACGGATCGACGGAGCCGGCGACTGCCGATGTCATCGTCGCCCTGGGCGGCGACGGTTTCATGCTGGAGACCCTGCACGCCAACCTTCAACGGCGCACGCCCGTGTTCGGCATGAACCGCGGCTCGGTCGGCTTCCTGATGAACGACTACAGCGAGGACGGCCTGCGCGAGCGCCTCCTCACGGCGGGTCGGACGGTGATCCACCCGCTGCAGATGGACGCCTTGACGGCGGATGGGCAGGCGCGAAGCGGACTGGCCATCAACGAGGTGTCGCTGCTGCGGCAGACCCGCCAGAGCGCCAAGTTGCGCATCACCGTCGATGACCGGGTCCGGCTGGAGGAGTTGTCCTGCGACGGGTGTCTGGTGGCCACGGCGGCGGGGTCGACAGCCTATAATCTGTCGGCGCACGGGCCGATCATTCCGCTAGATGCGCGGGTGCTCGCGCTTACGCCCATCAGCGCCTTCCGCCCGCGGCGCTGGCGCGGCGCCCTGCTGCCGCACACCGCCCGGGTCTGTTTCGAGGTGCTGGAGCATGACAAGCGGCCGGTCAGCGCCACGGCCGACAGTTTCGAGGTCCGCGAGGTCACCCGCGTCGAGGTCCGCGAGCGCCGCGACCTGGCCTTGACCATGCTGTTCGACGCCGGCCGCTCGTTCGAGGAGCGCGTGCTGGCGGAACAGTTCACCTCATGAGACCGTGCACCGGTTCTTAAGCCATGCCCCGGATAATAGCGCCGTTCGTCTACAGGAGCTTGCCGTGAGCAATTCCGCCCAGGTCATCCGCCCTCCCAATACGCTGCGCCTTAAGGTCGGCGGCGCTTTCGGCGGCATCGACGCCAGCGCGATCGCCAAGGCCGAAGAAGCCCTGAAGGCGATGTCGTCCCAGTTCGGCCAATGGCTGCAGGATGAGATCGTCAAGCTGGACAAGGCCCAGAGCGACATCCGCGCCCAAGGCTACAACGCCCAGACGGCCGAGGCCCTGTACTTCCGCGCTCATGACCTGAAGGGTCTGGGGGCCACCTACCAGTATCCGCTGGTCACCCGGCTGGCCGGATCGCTGTGCCGGATGATGGACGACCCGGTCAAACGCATGGCGGCCCCGGTGGCGCTGATCGACGCCCATATCGACGCCATCAAGGCGGTCGTCCGCGACCAGATCCAGACCGACGAACACCCGGTCGGACGGGCCCTTGCCGAAAGCCTGGAAGCAGGCGTCGCCGACCACCTCAAATAGGCAGACGGCCCGACGTCTTCGAACGCCGGCCGGATTGGCGGGCGTTCGCAATTGGGGTCAGGCGGCCGCGACGACCGACGCCCGGGCGGGCGCGGGATCCTGATCCAGACGCTCCATCAGATAGGCCAGATCGTCGCGCGGGGCGTTCGGCCGATGCGTCAGGAATCGCTGCAGCATCTGATGGCGGAAGTCGTCGCCCGAGGTGTCCGCCCCCTCGGCCTGGAGCGAGCGCCAGGTGTCCACCCCGGCGCGGAAGGCCTGAAATAGACGCGGCGGCAGGCCGGCGCGATCATAGATGGCCTTGAGCCCCAGCGGGCCGGCGTCGTGGATCATCAGCCAGGCGCGCGGGTGCGGCGTGCCGGCCAACTCGGCCAGGCCGTATTCGAACAACGCCATCTGCCCCCGGGCCAGGGCCCGCAGCAACAGGGAGCCGTTCAGCGCCCGGCGGGCGTTCAGCCCGGCGACAAAGGCGGCGAGATCGGCGTGGTTCGAGGCCTGGTCGACCAGATCGACGGTGGCCCGCTCGCGGGCGAAGGCGGACAGGCGGATGGCCGTCTCCGGAGCCACGGCGTGCCGTGTGACCAGATGCTCGCGCACGGCGTCCGACGCCAGTTCGACCAGCCGCTCCGTCACCGACAGCGGCAACACCTGCCGGTAAGCGATGGCGGCCACGATCTCGGGCGAGGTCCCGAAACGGTCGACGCAACGGCCGAGGGCGGCCTCGGCGATGTCGGCGTTGTCGTTCGCGGCCAGCGTCCGCACCGCCAGCTCGCAGCCGGTTTCGGCGAGGGCCGCGGCGACGTCGCGGCCAACCACGGGCCGTCCCGCGACGGCGACCTGTCGCAACGCCGATCCGGCCTGAACGATCTCGATCAGGTCCTCGTCAGAGAAGGCCGGAGAGAAGTTGATCAGCGGCAGGGCCACGCTGTCCACGTCCGCCGCCAGCAGGCGGGCCACGTCGCGGGGAATCAGGTCGGAGGATTTCAGCGTCACAGCCATGGCGCGACGGACCAGTTCGGCCGCGTCATTGGCGAGCAGCCGGAGGATCTTCTGCGCCGCCTCGCGATCCTCGCCTGAGAGTTCCGCCTTTTCCATGTTGCGGCACAGCTTGTGGGCGGCGGCGGCGCGTTCGTCGTCGTCCGAGGCCTTCACCAGGCGCCGGATATCAGTTTCGGTCAGTCGGGCGCGGTAGGCGGTCATGGTCAGGCGCTCTGCTCAGGCTTCACCGCGCAGCATTGAACGGTCATCCCTAACGGGTCGTTTACCATCACCGGATTCGCCGTCAGCCGCGCGAACTGCTTTCCGGCGCGAAAGCCCCGCCGAAGCCGCCGCCCTTGCCCTCGCCATCCTGGCCCAGCAACAGGGCCAGCAGGCTCTGATCCTGCTTGAGCCGATCCAGCCGGGCGGCCAGCATCTGGTCGCGCTCGGACAGCGGCGGCGCCGCAGGAGCGGACCCCGCCGAGGCGGCCGGAGCGCCCTCGCCGGCCGACCGCTGCAGATTGGCGTGCACCTCCGCCACCGTCGCCGGGCGGCCTCCACGGAAGAAGATCGAGCGGTTGGCCGAGGCGGCTTCCGGGAAGATCGCGGCCGCGCTGGAGCCCGGGCGTCGCGCCATCGCCTCCATCAGCTGGGCGGCGCCCGCCGGACCGAGGAAGTGGGCGGCGTAGAGATCGCCGGCGCCCGGCTCGCGCCCCGTACGGCCTCTCAGATAGGCGGCGTTGGAGGCGGTCAGCTCGGCCGCCATGGTCGAGGCGGCCTGGGCGTCGAACCGCAGGTCCAGCACGACGTTGCGGGCCGAGCCGTCGACCCGCCAGCGGCCGTCCGAGCCGCGCTGAATCAGATCGGCGTACTGGCCGTAGCCATGTTTGGCGCCATGGGTCTTAACCGTACCCAGCCACGTCTGTTCTATGAACTGGAATAGACCGGCGGCCGACGAGGTGCGGGCCCGCGCCGACGGGTCCATGGCGCTCTCGCGCCGCGCCGTCTTGATCAGAAACTCGGCATCCACGCCAGTCGCGCTTGAGGCGCGCCGGATGGCCGCCTCAACCCCGCCAACCGAAGGAATCGCTCCGATGCTCATCCTCAGCACGCTGCGGCCTCGTGGTTAACCAAACCCTAATACCCGACAGGCCGTCCACAGACCCTTAACCTTTGCCGCATGACCGTTCCGGTGTCGGTTTCATGGCGAAGCTCGCCGCAAACTTGCCCCAAGGGAAGCGCTCAACTTGGCCGTGGGACGCTGCGGGGGCGGTGAACGACAGGGATGACGGCCATGATGATCACGACCACGGGCGGCCCCGGACTGGTGAGCCCCTTCGACTATAACGAGCGCAGGACGCCGCGCTTTTCCCGCACCACCTGGATCGCGGTGGCGATCGTCAGCGCCGGCCACGTCGGCCTGGGGGCGGCGCTCTATTATCAACGGTTCGAGCTGACGCCGGTGGTCGAGGCCGAGGCGCCGCCGCCCACCATCATCGAGCTGGTGAGGCGACCCAGGCCGCCCGAGCCGCTGCCGACGCCGGAGCGGCCGCAGCCGCCGAACACCAAGGTCAACGAACTCCCTGCGGCGCCGACCACGCCGGACGTCGTGGCCGTGGTCCAGGGCGAGACGGTCGCGACCGGCACGACCATCACCGTCTCGAAAGAAACACCGGCGCCGGTCGTGGACGCCGCGCCGGCCCCGACCCCGCCCTCCCCGCCGGCCGTGATCACCCATCCGAGCTGGCTGCGCCAGCCGTCGGGCGCGCAGCTGATGCGGGCCTATCCCGATCGCGCCCTGCGGGCGGAGATCGGCGGCCGCGCGACGCTGAACTGTCTCGTCCAGCCGAACGGCCAGGTCGCCGACTGCAATCTGACCGGAGAGACGCCCGGCGGTTACGGGTTCGGGAGCGCGGCGCAGAGCCTGAGCCGGCATTTCCAGATCAACCCGCGCACCGTCGACGGCGCCGCCGTCGGCTCGCGGGTCAACATCGGCATCCGTTTCACGCCGCCGGCGAACTGAAGCGGAGCGGATCGAGGGCGGCGGCGTCCGCGCCGGGCGCCCTGCCCTCGATTCCGTCGGCGACGATTCCGGCGACCAGCGGGCCCAGCAGCCAGCCGTTGCGGAGGGGGGCCAGGGCCAGGTGCAGGCCGGGCTCGCCGGAGACGCCGGCCAGCGGCAGTCCGTCGGCGGTTCCGCCGCGGACGCCGACCCGCGGTTCGCCGGGCGTGCCGGCAAGGCCGGACAGCGCCTGGGCGGCCTCGACCTGACGGTGGGAGACCTCGATGTCGGGCTCAAGGTCGCGCCGTCCGCCCTCCATGGTCGCGCCGGCGACCCAGCCGGTCGGCGTGGGGACGATGTAGAGGCCCGGCGCGCGCAGGGTGTGGGCCGGGGCCTTGCCGGCAACCGGCGTCAGCTGGCCGCGGAACGGTTCGATGGCGGCGACGGGGGCGGCGATCCGGTCCGGCAGGCCGGAGACCGGCGGGGCCGCGCCGGTGGCGAGGACGACCGTG
>JAHJNW010000041.1 GCA_018820665.1 Alphaproteobacteria bacterium
GGCACGGGCACGGACGTGGGGCCGTCTCCACCGCACAGTTCGCCACGGGCCTCTGATCCTCGGGTCAAGCCCGAGGATGACGGCGGGTGAGGTCGGCGCGAGCTGCGGAATGCAGACATCGGGCAGGTCCGCAATGGGTCGATAGGGGCGCCAAGCTTGGGCCCACAAAACCGGCGTTCCGCCGCCCACCTTCCTTGTCATCCCGGCCGAAGCGAAGCGGAGAGCCGGGACGGACGGCCCATACTCAGTGGCCTCCCGGAAATCGCGACGCGATTGTCCGGGAGACGGGCAACCGCCACGCCGGACCCTGACCTGTCTCCCGGATAGCGGCTGACGCCGCTTCCGGGAGGATCCGTCTGTGCGCGCAAGCGTCCCGGATCGCCGCTGTGCGGCCTCCGGGATGACAAGGCGCCAGCGTCTCCTGACAGCTATGTCACGGATCCGCACGGGCGGACGGCGCGACCCTACGCCCCCAGCACCTTGCGCAGCGAGGCCTCGATCTTCCCGCCGCTCCAGGTCTCGCCGTAGTCCTCCCTCGCCTGCTTCGCCAGTTCCGCCAGCGGCGGCAGGGCGGCGACCCGGCGCGACAGGGCGGCGGTCATCGGCGCGGCGTCCTTCAGGATCGCGTCGAGGGCGGGGAAGCGGTCGGCCATGGTCGTCCACAGGGTCGCCGTCACCACATCCGCCATCCCCGGCGCCGCGCCGCCCAGCAGGTAGCCCGAGTCCGCCTTCAGCCCGTGTCGGCGTCCGGTCTCCTCCCAGAACGACAGCCATTTCCGAAGGCGCGGCTCGAAGGCCGCCCAACGCGCGTCGGTCCACATCTGGCGCCCGCCGTCCAGCGTCAGCTCGTCGATCACGTCATTGGCGTCGGCGACGATCTTCAGCGCCAGGGCCTGCCCGGCCGGCGTCTGCGGCAGCAGGTCCAGGGTCTCGCCGAGATACAGCAGGATGGCCGGGGTCTGGGCCATGGCGACGTCCGCCGCATGGTCGACCAGAACGGGCGGCCCCATGAAAGGGATGGGCATGTCGCCGACCGGCCCCTGCATCAGCCGCGAAATCTCCGCGTCGCCCGCCTCGGTCCAGGTCCGGCCGGCGAAGGCGAGAACGGCGCGGACGAACTGGCCCCGGAAGGGCGCGGACCAGTAGTAGAGGGTGTAGTCGGACATGGCGGACCTCGTCGGTTCAGGCGTCGACCTGTCCAACGCCGCCCGGGCGGCGGACGTTCACGCGGGGCCTACCCGCGCGTCGCGTTATGCGGCCCCCGGTCGCGCGGATTGCGCCCGAAGGCCTGGTCGCACAGCGAGCGGCCGAACTCTTCCGAGACCATCATCTGGCGGTCGCCGAACAGGCCGGCGAACCGCCCGCCCGCCGTCGTCGCCACCGTGACCGGGAAGCGGCCGACGACGCGGTTGTCGCGGCCCGGATCGACGAACTCGACCGTGCCCGACAGGGCGTGCAGGCCCTCGCCGTTGAACAGCATCTCCGCCCGCCCGGCCCGCTCCAGCCGGTCGATGTGGATGCGGACGTCGATCGGCGCCGTGCCGTGCATGCAGCGGGTCAGCTCCTCGCGCACCTCTTCGGAGAAGGTGTCGGAGAAGTCCTCCTCGGCATCCAGCCAGCCGGTCGACAGGGTGATCGAGCCGACCTGGGCGGTTTCCTGCAGCCCCGGCGGCAGATCCATTGGCGGCCCGCCCTCGATGACCGGCGCGCAGGCGGATGTGGCGATCACGGCGGCGAGGGCCGCGGCGGCGAAGAACGACTTCATGACGGGTCCCTTTGCTCCCGTGACGCTTGGACCAGTGTGGCGGTGAACGCCCGATGAACCGTGTTCGGCCAAGGATGAAATCTTTGTAATCCGGACCCATCGCCGATGCGACCGATTCTGACGCATCGGTCCGATAGACTGCGCAACAGGGCCGGCTTCGGGTTCAGGAATGCGAGACGATCAAACGGACTCTTCGGACTCTTCGGACGGAATTTTTTCGGGTTACACCCGGGTAAAACCCTCTCAGCCGCCGAACACCTCGACCCCGATCTCGCCGTCGGGGGTCAGCCAGGCCCGCTTCATGCCCTGGCTGTTGAACGGGGCGACGATGGTCCCGTCGCGGTCGAGGGCGATCAGGCCGCCGTCGCCGCCCATCCCGCCGATCTGGCCGATCACGGCCGCGCCCGCTTCGGCCAGCGATTGCCCGGCCTCGACCCGCCAGCCGATCTGGGCGCAGGCCGCGACGCGGATGAAATACTCGCCCTGGCCGGTGGCCGAGACCGCCACCCGGCCGTCGGCCCAGCTGCCGGCGCCCGGAATGGGCGTGTCGCCGACCCGCCCCGGCATCTTGCCGAACACCCCCGCCGTCGAGGTCGCCGCCGCCAGCCGCCCGTCGCGGTCCAGCACGCAGCAGCCGACCGTGCCGTGGCTCAGGGTCCCGGGCGGGTGGTTGTCCTCGCCCTGTCCGGCGCGGGTGAACCACGCCGCCTCGTCGCCGATCGGCTCCAGCCCTTGGTCGAGGGCGAACAGCGAGGCCCCTTCGCCGACCAGCATGACATGCGGCGTGCGGTCCATCACCGCCCGGGCGGCCACGACGGGGTTGCGGAAGCCCTGCAACGCCGCCACCGCCCCGGCCTTGCGCGTGGCCCCGTCCATCAGGCTGGCGTCCAGCTCATAGGCCCCGGCCAGATTGGGCGAGGCCCCGCGCCCGGCGACATACAGGCCCGAGTCCTCCAGCATGACCGTCGCCTCGACAGCCACATCCAGCGCCGAAGCGCCCGCATCCAGCCGCGACTTCATCGCCTCGACCACCTGCTGCATATGCGCGACCTCGCGGTCGTAGTCGCGCTCGCGCCGCGCGCCCGCGCCGCCGTGAAGGATGAGGGCCGTCATGGGGGATTGTCTCCTGCGCCCTTTCAAACGGGCGGGACGCTGATTAGCCTTCCGGGGACGCCCGCGCCACCGGCCCGGCCCCCACGAAAGAGCATCCCCATGCGCGCAGTCCTCTCCACCGCCCCCGGCGGCCCCGAAACCCTCGTCGTCGAAGAGGTGCTGGATCCGACCCCGGGCAAGGGCGAGGTGGTGATCGAGGTCCGCGCCGTCGGCGTCAACTTCCCCGACACCCTGATCATCGAGGACAAATACCAGTTCAAACCGCAGCGCCCCTTCTCGCCCGGCGGCGAGGTCGCCGGCGTGGTCGAGGCCATCGGCGAGGGCGTGACCACGGTGCGCAAGGGCGACCGCGTCATCGCCGTGCCCGGCTGGGGCGGCATGGTCGAGCGGCTGGCCGTGCCCGCCGCCTCGGTGATGAAGATCCCCGACGAGATGGATTTCAACACCGCCGCCGCCCTCGTCATGACCTACGGCACCTCCTACTACGCGCTGAAGGACCGGGCCGGGCTGAAGGCGGGCGAGAGCCTGCTGGTGCTGGGCGCGGCCGGCGGGGTCGGCGTCGCCGCGGTCGAGCTGGGCAAGGCCATGGGCGCGCACGTCATCGCCGCCGCCTCGACCAATGACAAGGTCCAGTTCGCGCTGGAGGCGGGCGCCGACAACGGCCTGATCTACCCGACCGGCAAGATGGACAAGGCGGCGCAGAAGGAGCTGTCCGGGGAGTTCAAACTGGCCTCGGGCCGCGACGGGGCCGATGTCGTCTACGACGCCGTCGGCGGCGACTATTGCGAGCCGGCGTTGCGGGCGATGGACTGGAACGGCCGCTATCTGGTGGTCGGCTTCCCGGCCGGCATCCCGGCCCTGCCGCTGAACCTGACCCTGCTCAAGTCGGTGTCGGTGATCGGGGTGTTCTGGGGCGCGGCGGTGATGCGCGATCCGGCCGCCCACGCCGCCAACATGGCCGACCTGTTCCGCTTCTGGAGCGAGGGCAAGATCAAACCCCGGGTCAGCCAGACCTTCCCGCTGGAGCGCGCCCATGAGGCGATCAAGGCGCTGGGCGACCGCTCGGTGATGGGCAAGGTGGTGGTGACGGTGGAGAGCTGAGGTCCAGATTTCCGCTCATCCCCGCGAAGGCGGGGATCCAGGGTGTGGGCGATGCGTTGGCGCCGGTTTCGCCAACCCACATCCTGAAACGGTGGCGTCACGCTGGACAGAACTGGGTCCCCGCCTTCGCGGGGATGAGCGGTTCTGTTCAGTCCTGACGCAGTCGCTCCAGGGCCTCGGCGGCCTGGTCCTTGTGGCGCTTGCGGATATTGGCGCCGAGGGTGGCGATCAGGGCGGCGATCACCGCCGCGTCGTCGGTGAAGCCGATGCCGGCGAAGATGTCGGGAATGGCGTCTATGGGCAGGACGAAATAGGCCAGCGCCCCCAGCATCAGCCCCTTGGCCGCCGTCGGCGTGTCGGGGTCGCGGGCGGCGAACCAGACCGACAGGGCCTGGCCGGCGAAGGGGATCTTCGAGGCCGTGCGCCGCATCTTGGGCCAGAAGCCCTTGCTGACGCGCACCTCATTGACCCGCTGCACCGAGGGCACGAGGGCGCGGGCGGGGTCCAGCGCCTCTTCGGGCGTGACAGGTTTGGCTTTGACAGACATGGCGGCTAAACCCCCGGCCGAAACTCAGGTTCAGACAAGATAGGGACTCTCGCCATGAAACTCGACAGCAGCATCGCCGCAGTGGTCACTGGCGGGGCCTCTGGCCTCGGCGAAGGCACGGCCCGCGCCATCGCCGCCACCGGCGCCAAGGTCGCCCTGTTCGACCTCAACGAGGAGGCCGGCGAGCGTATCGCCGCCGAGATCGGCGGGGTCTTCTGCAAGGTCGACGTCACCGACGACGCCAGCGTCGCCGCCGCCTTCGACAAGGCCCGCGCCGCCCACGGCCAGGAGCGTCTGACCGTCAACTGCGCCGGCATCGCCACGGGCCAGAAGACCGTCTCGCGCAAGAAGGACACCGGCGAGATCCGCGCCCACGACATGGCGGCCTTCGAGCGCACCGTGCGGGTCAATCTGTTCGGCACCTTCCGCGTCCTGTCGCAGTCGGCGGCCGGCATGGTCACCCTTGAGCCCATGGCCGACGGCGAGCGTGGCCTGATCGTCAATACGGCGTCCGTGGCGGCCCAGGATGGCCAGATCGGCCAGGCGGCCTATTCGGCCTCCAAGGGCGGCGTCTACGCCATGACCCTGCCGGTCGCGCGCGACCTGGCCCAGGAGGGGATCCGCTGCAACACCATCCTGCCCGGCATCATGTGGACGCCGATGATGGCCGGCATGGACCAGAAGATTCAGGACGCCCTCGCC
>JAHJNW010000042.1 GCA_018820665.1 Alphaproteobacteria bacterium
AGCGACAGATCCGGATAGGCCCCGAGGCAAAGACGCCGCCGCGTGCCGTTCGTAGCGACATAGCGGAATTCGAACTGCTTCAGCCCGGTTGGAAAGACACGAACGCCGAGCCCGCGACTGTCGCCGACGGACATCTCATAGACCTTGTCAGCGGGTTTCAGGGCCGCGATCTGGCGGTCCGTGCTAGGTTGAAGGCGGGCCACCACGCGCTCTCCTCGCGCCTGCGCTGCAAATCAAACGCCACCCAGACTAGCATTTTCTGGGGCGCCAGTGGGGCAGACGATGCAGAATTTCGCGAAAAAGCAAGAAAACCTCTGAAAAATTAAATCGCCAGTTTTCTGTAGCTTATCGAGTTATGCACAGTCATGAAATGTCCTGAAATTGCCTTTGAGGCGCTTCACACCGAGGGGGTCACAGGTTCAATCCCTGTCGCATCCACCATTTCGCTCAGGGCTGTCGCCGCCCTCCCCCCGAACCAGCATCGACCAGCCGGCGCATGCCACCGCGCCGTCAGGGTCGACCCAGCTCGCGGGCGACGGCGACGAGGACGGCGCGTTTGGGCGCCGGAAGGCGGCCGGCGAGGCGGGCGATCTGCAGCACGGCCCGGCTCTCGGGATCCTCGTGCGCGTCGGCGTCAAAGCCGTCTCCGATCAGGGTTTTCAGCGGCGTGTCGAGGGCCTGGGCGATCTGCACCAGCCGGCCGAACGGCACCGCCATCTCGCCGCTTTCATAACGCTGGATCAGCTGATGGCCGCCGCCGACGACCGCGGCCAGTTCGGCGAGGGTCAGACCCTTGGCGGAGCGGGACAGGGCGAGGCGCTGGCCGAGCAGACGGTTGTTGCGGGCCTCGGCCGCGCCGTCGGATTTTCGCCTGGTGGTCATTACTGGCTGCGTCCCTGCTTTCGGCCACTAGCTCACCGGCAACGCAGATTTGTGTCTCTTCGCTGAAGCTTTGCCGACGGGACGGTGAGGCTAGCGGGCGAGGCCGAGCGGGCCGAGCAGCCAGGTCAGGGCGATGCCGATGGCGAGGAAGACCCCGAACGGCAGGCGGTCCGAGCCGGAAACGGGGCGCCCGGTCAGGCGACTGGCGGCCACCAGGCTGAGTCCCGCGGCGGCGGCCCACAGCAGGACGCTGGGCAGGCCGATCCATCCGACCCAGGCCCCGCCGGCGGCGAGCAGGAAGGGATCGCCGCCGCCGAGGCCCTCGCGCGCCCGCACGAGTCGATAGAGTCGCGCGAGCAGCCACAGGCCGGCGAAGCCGACCGCCGCGCCGACCAGCGAATCGCTCAGGGAGGTCTGATCGAGCAGGCCCGCCGCCGCCACGCCGGTGGCCAGCAGCGGCAGGGTCAGGCCGTCGGGCAGCCAGAAATGCTCTCCGTCGACCACGGCGAGGAGCAGCAGCTGCCAGCCCAGAAGGGCCGTCAGGGCGGCGGCGGGAATGCTCGGCTGACTCAGGGCGGCGACGACGCCGATCGTCGCGCAGGCCGCCTCCATCAGCGGATAGCGGGCCGGGATGACGGCGCCGCACAGGGCGCAACGGCCTCGCGACAGCCCGTAGCTGAGCAGGGGAATCAGCCGCCACGGCGCGATCGATCGGCCGCATCCGCCGCAGCGCGAACGGCCGGCGACGATCGGCTCGCCGGCCGGAAGGCGCAGGCTGACGAGGCCGAGAAAGCTGCCGGCCAGCAGCCCGGCGGCGCCGAGCAGGACGGCCAATATGACGGTCGCGGAGTCGATGGCGATCCCCTGTCCAAAAGCCGATCTCACGAACGCCAGCCCGGACGCGATCTAGGCCACGACGGCCCTGTCCGCCAGCGCGTCTCCGCCACGGTTTTATGACGTTCCCACCGTACGGAAACCGGTTTTCACCGAACGGCCAAAACAAGTTCACACAGGCGCGGCGCAACCGTCACAGTTCGGCGCTGCCCCTGTCACATCCGGCGTCTAGCCAGATCCTGGGCAGGGGGCGATGCAGTGTCGCGGCTGGACGATGCGTCCGGTTTCCTGCCGAACGATCCTTTTGGACCTGACACGGTGGAAACGATGACCGGCATTCGACTGAAATCCCTGCTCGCGGTTTCCGCCAGCGCCCTGACTCTCGCGGCCTGCGGCTCCGCCGAGGTGGCCTCGCCCGGCGAAGGCGTCTTCCCGCCCAACAACGGCGGCGGCGGCGGCGTGGTGAATCCCCCGCCGGCTCCCGGCACCCCGGCGACGGATTGCCCGTCGAACGCCTTCTCCAACGTCGGCCTGACCCCGGACGGCACGCTGCGCATCTGCCAGCTGCCGCAACAGATCACCGGCAACCTGACCCTGCCGCTGCGCGCCGGCACCATCTATTCGATCAACGGCCGCACCGCCGTCGGCACCGACCAGGGCGTCGATCCGACCAACCCGATCGCCGGCAGCGTCCAGGGCGTGCTGACCATCGAAGCGGGCGTGCGCATCATGGCCGAGGCCGGCGCCACCTATCTGCTGGTCAACCGCGGCTCGCAGCTGTTCGCCGAGGGCACCGCGACCAATCCGATCGTCTTCACCAGCCGTCCGAACATCGAGGGCGCCACCACCCTGGACTCCGAGGGTCAGTGGGGCGGCGTCGTTCTCGCCGGCCGCGCGCCGCAGTCGAGCTGCAACCAGGTGGGCGGCGTCCTGACCACCCCGGTCACCTGCGGCAAGACCATCGAAGGCACGGCTGCGAACTACGGCGGCAACGTGCCGTCCGACAACTCGGGCCGTCTGCGCTACGTCCAGATCAAATATTCCGGCTTCGTCGTCGGCAACAACAACGAACTGCAGGGCCTGACCCTCGGCGGCGTCGGCAACGGCACCACCATCGACCACATCCAGGTCTACAACAGCTCGGACGACGGCATCGAGATCTTCGGCGGCACCGTCAACCTGCGCCACATCGTCATCAACGGCGCCGACGACGACGGCCTGGACACCGATGAAGGCTGGCGCGGCGGGGCCCAGTTCGGCATCGTCACCCAACGCCCGGCCAACACCGGCAGCCGCTCGGCCGGGTTCGAGTTCTCGTCCTTCCCCGGCAGCGAGGCGCTGGCGACCCGCTACGTCTCGCGTCCGTTCATCTCGAACTGGACCCTGGTCGGCCGCAACGCCACGAGCAACGCCCACACCGTCGCCCACTTCGACACCGGCAACGACGCCACCGTGATCAACTCGGTGTTCACGAACGTGGCGGGTTCGGCCGCGGCCTGCCTCGACATCGCCGACGCCGACACCTTCACCAGCATGACCACCCTGGCTCCGGGCCAGACCGGACCGAACTTCCGCTCGGTCTACATGTCCTGCGGCACCTCCTACCGGGCCGCCAACGCCGCCAACTCGGCCACGGTGTTCACCGCCGGGACGAACAACACCGCGGCGGGCGGCTCGACCCTGACGGCGCCGGCGGGCACGACCCTGACGAACCAGGTCCTGACCTTCATCAACGGCGCCAACGAGACCATCGCGCCCGCCAATGTGACCAACGCCCCGGCGGTCTATTCCTTCTTCACGCCGGTGACCTACATCGGCGCGGTCCAGAACACGTCGGACACCTGGTGGCAGGGCTGGACCTGCGGCCTGACGGCTGACCGGGCCTGCTGATGACGGATGCGCGGCGGCGGCCCAACCGGGTCGCCGCCGGCTTTCGCGTATTCCGTTAACCCCCTTCAAGGCGCAGATCATGAAGACAGTTACCCTGACCCTGACAGGGGTCCTGCTCGGCACCAGCGCGCTGATCGCGCCCAGCCTGGCATTCGCCCAGACACCCGCGCCCCAGACGGCGCCCATGTCCCCGACCCAGCAGACCCCCGCCCAACAGGCCGAGCCCGAACAGGCCGCCGAACTGGGTGAAGTCGTCGTGCTGGGCCGGTTCATTCCCGAGCCGAACCGCGAAAGCGCCGAGGTCGCCGCCTTCCTGACGTCGGAAGACCTGGAACGCACCGGCGACAGCAGCGCCGCCTCGGCCCTGGCCCGCGTCACCGGCCTGACGGTCGTCGAGGGTCGTTTCGTCTACGTCCGCGGTCTGGGCGAGCGCTATTCCTCGGCCCTGCTCAACGGATCGCCCCTGCCCAGCCCGGAGCCGCTGCAACGCGTCGTGCCGCTGGACCTGTTCCCGTCCAACATTCTGGAAAGCGTCACCGTCCAGAAAAGCTATTCGGTCAACTTCCCCGGCGAGTTCGGCGGCGGCGTGATCGATCTGCGCACCATCGATGCGCCCACCGAGCCGTTCTTCAGCATGTCCGCCTCGATCGGCGGTGATACGGAATCGACCGGCGAAGAAGGCCTGGTCTATTACGGCTCGCGCACCGACTTCACCGGCTTCGACGACGGCACCCGCGACATGCCTGGCGAGCTGCGGGCCGCCATCGGCACCGGCAAGGCGATCAACAGCTCGAATTTCGACGACGATGTCCTGCAACGCATCGGTCATTCGCTGGTGAACGCGCCGCTGCGCCTGCTTCAGCGCGAACAGAACCCGGTCGATTTCGGCTTCGACCTGGCCGGCGGCCTCTCCAGCGAGAGCAGCCTCGGCACCCTCGGACTGGTCGCCGTCGCCGGCTACAGCAACGACTGGACCTACCGCAGCGGGCGCCGCGAGGAAGGCACTTTCTCGGGCGACGTCCTGGTGCCGTATGTCACCCGGGATTTCGAATCCAACCAGAACGACATCCAGCTGAACCTGCTGGGCGGCCTGTCGCTGATCAACGAGAACAACGAGCTGAAGTGGACGAATTTCTACGTCCGCAGCGTCACCAAGGAAGCGCGCAGTGAGGCCGGCTTCGACGGGTTCGCCGGCGCGGTGCTTCGCTCCGACTTCACCGAATGGTTCGAGCGCCAGCTGTTCTCGACCCAGCTGGCCGGCGAGCACGACCTGATGGACCAGCGGGTCAACATCTCCTGGCGCGCGGCCTATGCCCTGACGACGCGGGACTCGCCCTATGAGACCCGCTTCAACTACGACGCCGACGCGAACGGCGAATTCCTGCACCGGACGGGCGGCAACCGTATCTCGTTCAGTGAGCTGGACGACGACGTCCTGTCGGGCGGCGTCGATTTCAGCTACAAGCTGCCGCTGTCCGACTACCGTGATGCGGTCTTCTCGGCCGGGGTCGCCTACAGCGACAACACCCGCGACGCCGAACGGCGCGACTTCCAGTTTGTCCCGACCGCCTCCCTGACCGAAGACCAGCGTCGCTCGCGGGTCGACTACCTCTATTCGGACTTCAACATCGGTCCGAACGGCATCGTGCTGCAGGAAATCACCGGCGGCGCCGGCTCGGGAGCGGCGGCCTACGAGGCCAACCTCGAAGTCCTGGCGGGCTATGTCCAGGTCGACGCCGAGTTCATGCCGTTGGTCCGCACCACCTTCGGCGTCCGCTATGAGGACGGCGAGCAGTCGGTCACCAGCGCCGACCTGTTCGGCGGCGCGCCGCCCTTCCCGACCACGGTGCTGACGGAGCAGTACTGGCTGCCGTCCTTCACCGCGACCTGGAACTTCGCCGAGGACCAGCAACTGCGTGTCAGCGCCTCGCAGACCATCGGCCGTCCCCAGTTCCGCGAACTGGCGCCCCAGTCCTATACGGATCCGGAAACCGACCGCGAGTTCACCGGCAACCCGTTCCTGGTCGATACTGAACTGCTGAACCTCGACGCGCGGTACGAGTGGTATTTCGCCCGTCAGCAGTATGTGACCGCCGGCGTCTTCTACAAGGATCTGGAGAACCCGGTGGAGTCGGTGATCTCCGCCTCGGGCACGGGCTCGCGTCAGCAGTCCTTCATCAATGCGCCCCAGGCCACGGTCTACGGGGCCGAGTTCGAGGCGAAGAAATACTTCGAGTTCCCGGACAGCGGCTCGTCGTTCGTCGCCGACAAGCGCTGGCTGCTCCAGGCCAACTACACCTGGTCGGACTCCGAGGTTCAGGTGGACGCCGACGACCGCGTGAGCTCGCCGGCCGGCGCCGACCAGGACGCCAGCTTCTTCATCGCCGACGGCAGCCGCCTGCAAGGCCATTCCGAGCACGTCGCCAACCTGCAGATGGGTTGGGAAGACGATACGGCCCGGTCGCAGGCGACGATCATCGTCAACTATGTCAGCGAGCGGATCACGGCCCGCGGCGCCGGCAACGCCGCCAGCCGCGAGCCCGACTATCTGCAGGACCCCGGCGTCTTCCTCGACTTCGTCTATCGCAAGGATTTCGAGTACGCCGGCCGCGACCTGGGCTTCGCTCTCGAGCTGCGCAACCTGCTCGGCACCGAGTACGACGAGTACCAGGAACTGGGCAACAAGATCCGGGTCAACAACTACAAGCTCGGCTCGGGCGCCACGGTAAGCCTGACCGCCCGCTTCTGATCCAGCCTGCCCTGTACGGGGAGGTCGCCTGGTCGCGGCCTCCCCAAACAGGTTTCTGATTTGCGACAGTTACTCCGTACCCGTCGCAACCGTCACGGCAAGTTCTCCGGTCCGTCATGGCTCCGTGAAGCCCGGGCACGGACGATTGGTCTACGAAATCCGCGGGCCGTCGGGGCCCGCCGGGGCCTGTGATCTTGATCGCCGTCATTCGCAACTGGAGCACGGGGGTGCGCGAGCGCCTCTCCGCCCGCCCGGACCATGTGCGCACGGCGCTTGAGGCGGCGCTGGCGCTGGCGCTGATCGTGCAACTGGGCCGGCTGGTCTGGATCGCGGTCGAGCCGGTCGAGCTTCCGGCCGCCGCCGCGACGCAGCCCCAGGCCGGAGCCGTCGACTATTCCGTCTTCCAGCGTTTCGACGCCTTCTTCCGCACCGGGGCACAGAGCAGCCTGGCCGGGGAGAACGCCGCCGGCAGCGACCAGCTGCGGCTGTTCGGCCTGCGTTCGAACGGCGCCGGCGGCGGTTCGGCGATCATCGGCCTGGCCGACGGCCGGCAGATTTCGGTCGCCGTGGGCGAGACCATCGAGCCCGGCCTGATCCTGCAATCGGTCGGCCCTGACCATGTCGTGGTGGCCCGGGGCGGCTCGCTGAGCCGGCTGGTCTTCGGCGACCTGCCGGCCGGGGCCGCGACCCCGCCGCCCCCGCCGCCTGTCCCGCAGACGGTGACGCCCAATCCGGCCCCGGCCGCCGCCGCCCCGACCGTCGATCCCGCCAGGCTGATGACCCCGAACGTCCTGCGGCCGCGGATGCAGGGCGTGCGGCTGAACGGCTTCACCATCGCCGACGGCGCCGACGCCGGGTTGCTGAACGCCGCCGGGCTGCAGGCCGGCGACGTCATCCTCGCGGTCAATGGCGTCGCGCTGGACAGCCCCGCCCGCATCGCCGGCCTTCGCGGCCAGCTGGCCAACGCGACCAGCGCCGAGATCCGCTTCGAGCGGGACGGCGCGTCGCAGACCACCACCATAAGGACAGGCCGTTGAAACCGACCCGCCACCGCGCCCTCGCCGGGGTTCTCGCCGCCGTCCTGATGGCCCAGGGGCCGCTGGCCGCAACGCCGGTTCTGGCCCAGGCGGGCCAGACGCTGAACGTCCAGGGCGCCGACATCCGCGCCTTCATCCAGGACGTGGCCCGTTCGACCGGCCGCACCTTCATCGTCGACCCGGCGGTGACGGGGACGGTGACGGTGACCAGCGACCGGCCGCTGTCGCGCGCCCAGCTGTTCGAGGTGTTTCTGTCGACCCTGCGCGCCAACGGCCTGGTGGTGACGCCGACCGGCTCGGGCGCCTATCGCATCAGCCCGGCCCAGGGCGCGGCCCAGGGGCCGGCCACGGTCGGCAACGAGCGGTTCGCCACCGAGGTGTTCCAGCTGCGCAACATCGACGCCGCCTCGGCCGCCGAGACCATCCGGCCGCTGGTCGGGGCCCAGGGTCAGGTGCTGGCCAACGCCGGGGCCAACAGCGTCGTGGTCGCCGACTTCGCCGACAATCTGGCGCGCATCCGCGCCCTGATCGGCCGCATCGACGTCGACCGCACCGGCTTCGAGGTGGTGACGCTGCAGAACTCCTCGGCGCGCGAGATCGCCGCCGTGCTGCAATCGGTGCTGACCCCGCCGGGCGGCCAGCCGGGCCAGGGCATGGTGACGGTGACGCCGGTCGAGAGTTCCAACTCCATCGTCCTGCGCGGCGATCCGGCGGCCATGGCGCGCATCCGTCCGCTGGTCGAGGATCTCGACCGCCGCGCCGAGTCCGCCGACGACGTCAAGGTCGTGTTCCTGCAGCACGCCAATGCCGAGGCCCTGCTGCCGGTGCTGCAGCAGATCGTCGGCCAGCCGGTGACGGCGGCCAACGCCAACGCCACCCCGGTCGGTCGCGGCGGGGTCGGCGGCGGCGCGGAGGCGGACGCC
>JAHJNW010000043.1 GCA_018820665.1 Alphaproteobacteria bacterium
GCCCGTGGACGAAATCGATCGGGTCAGCAGCCGGCCCGACTTCGCCATCGCCTTCTTCCCCGGACACATCTGCCGTCGGGGCGGCGTTTTTGATCCCGGACTCAAGGTAACCGATCAAGCCCCGCCAACTTTCCTGATTGCAGCCTGGGATGATCCGACCAATGAAGTCTGCAACAGCACCCTCTACGCCCGAGCGCTGGACCAGGCAGGCGTCCCCGCCGAGGTGCACCTGTTCTCCACCGGCGGCCACGCCTTCGGCTTGCGACGCAGCCACAGCCCTGACACGGTCTGGCCCGGGCTGCTTGAGACGTGGCTGAAGGAGCGGGGCGTTCTGCCAGGCTAGATGACGCAAGCAAGTTCCTTTTTTTTGCACAGCCGCGTGACGACACATCAGAACCGCGCAAAGACCACCAGGGAGTCCATCGGCAATTTGAGAGAAAAAGTTAGCGGGGCCATTCCGAACCGCGAATGACAGTCAGCGCCAGCGGTAATGACCCAAGGACGCAGTTGCGCCAGAACAGGTCATTCTCGTGCGAAACCACCAGGCAGATGTTGAAAACTGCCGCTCAGGTCGTGGCGAGAAATTGATGTTCGTTCGGCAAGCGGCCTCTAACCCGGCCAGACTCTGGACGATCGCCTGCGCGGCAAAAGCTTCCGTATCGAGCGCCGCGTCAAGCTAAGGTCAACGCGATCGCTGATCAGATCGGCATCGGAGCGCTTTGATCGTGCCTCAGCGCCTGCCAGTAGTCGGTGGGAGCCGGGGTTCCATTGAGGGTTTCGACAACCAGAGCCGGGTTCGGCATCGTCAGCCGGGCGTGACGCGGACTCTCGCAGAAGGCATAGGCCTGCGCCCACGTCGTGATCGCGGCGTCCGTCGTCTCCTCCGAACAGGCGGCGCTCACGCGCTGGCAGAATTCGGGTGACCTTGCGAAGATTGAGGATCGGTTCCGCCGCATGAGCTCAGGCAAGGGGACTGGGGGCCTTGCCTGAAACCGTCGGAAGGCGATCTCGCCAGGGAGCCAGCTGGGAAGGAAATGTCCGTAGCGCTCTCCTAACCAGCCCCTATGTCCGTCGGGCTCCCTTAGTGAGCCGGATCTGCACATGCCATGCGGACAAGCCAACCCGGGTGGTCGGCGCGGCCGAGCGGTCCGGCCGTGGGGATCCTGCGCTTCCGCGTGGGCATCTACGACCGTGTATGATGGTTCCGTCCCACTGGTTGGGCCGAGAGCCCTTTCAGTCGCCCACGCTCAACCCGCCGCAAGCGCCTCCAGGACCGGACATTCCGGCACTTCCCCGCCCGAGCACCGGGCGGCGGCGTTGGCGAGGATCCGTTCCATCCGCCGCAGATCGGCAATCTTGGCGCGCACATCCTCCAGATGCACCTCGGTCTTGTGTTTGACCTCGGCGCAGGTCTGGGTCCCGGAGTCCGTCAGAGCCAACAGCGAGCGGGTCTCCTCCATCGAGAAGCCGATATCCCGCGCCCGCAGGATGAACCGCAGCCGCTGCGTCAGATCCGGCGAATAGACCCGGTAGCCGTTGGCTGCCCGCGGCGGCGGCGGCAGCAATCCGACCGTCTCGTAATAGCGGATGGTTTCGAGGTTGCACCCGGTCAGCTTCGCCAATTGGGCCCGCAACAAGCCCGTCTGAAGCACCATAAAAAAAGCCCTTGTGTCTGTAGCAACTACAGGGATTACGCTGAAATCAGTCAGAATAGAATGGAGCGAACTGCCCGATGTTTTCAACGCCGGAGCCGGAGCCACCGGCATCAACGCCGGACGAGGGCGCGAAGCAGGGCCGATGGATCGCGGGCGGCGCGCTGATCGGCGCGGTGCTGGCGTCGGCCTGCTGCATCGTTCCGCTGGCGCTGGTCATGCTTGGCATTTCAGGGGCGTGGATCGCCAACCTGACGGCGCTAGAGCCCTACAAACCCTATGTCGCCGCCGTCACCCTGGCCCTGCTCGGCTACGGGTTCTGGCACGTCTATTTCAAGCCGAAGCCGCCCTGCGAGGACGGGTCCTACTGCGCCCGCCCGCAATCGGCGCGGACCACGAAAATTGCCCTCTGGCTTGGCCTGGCCGTCGTCATCATCGCGCTCACGCTCAACTGGTGGGCTCCGTATTTTTACTGAGAGGAAAGACCCATGAAGAAGACATTCTTGATCGGCCTGGCCGTTGTGGCCGTGGCCGGCGTCGGTGCCGCCGTCGCGTTTGATGGACCGGCACAGAACCGTCCGGCGGCGACCGCCGCTGCCCAGCAGCAGACCACTTTTGCTATTGAGCACATGACCTGCGCCACCTGTCCGATCACGGTGCGCAGGGCGATGGAAGGCGTGCCGGGCGTCAGCGCGGTGCAGGTGGACTTCGCCGCAAAGACGGCCCGCGCCACCTATGATCCGGCGCGCGCCACGGCCGCGCAGATTGCGGCCGCCTCGACCAATGCCGGCTATCCCGCCCGCGTCGTACAAAACTAGCCACCGCAGGCAGCAAGACGGCCTTCACCCGCATCGCATCTCCCCCCCCCGGAGGGGGGTGGGACCAGGCCGCCAGCACGCGGCATCGCTTGGATCCCGGCCTCGGGTTGCAGCCGGAGAAGGCTGCGCGTCGTCAGGATCAGAACGGAAGAAACGGCATTGTGGCAAACGAGACTGACAAGACGGACGGGACCGGCAGGACCGACAGCCTGTTGCTGCGGATGGGTGTGATCGGCACCGTCATTGTGGCGCTGTGCTGCTTTACCCCGGTGCTGGTGGTGCTGCTGGGCGTCGTCGGGCTTTCCGCCCTGACTGGCTGGCTCGATGTTGTGCTGCTGCCCGCGCTGGCCGTGTTCGTCGCGCTGGCGGTCTATGCCGTCTGGCGGCGTCGGCGGCGGATGAAGACCGCCTGATCGACGGCCCACCGGGCCGCGCCGATCGTCAGAGGCTGCAGCCCCCCCTCGTAACGGAGAAGACTTACATGACCGACACATATGACTACGACCTGATCGTGATCGGGGCCGGCACCGGCGGCAATGGCGTGGCCCGGATGACGGCGGCGGCGGGGTGGAAGGTCGCCAGCATCGACAGCCTGCCCTACGGCGGCACCTGTGCGCTGCGAGGCTGCGATCCCAAGAAGATGCTGATCGCCGTCACCGAAGGCGTCGACTGGGCCAACAACATGAAGGGTAAGGGCCTGGAGGCCCGGTCCTCGGTCAACTGGCCCGAGATGATGGCGTTCAAGCGCACCTTCACCGACACCATGCCGTCGCGCATCGAGGCCGGGTTCCGCAAGGCTGGGATCGCGGTACTGCATGGCGAAGCACGGTTCACCGGACGCGACACGATCTCGCTGAACGGCAAGACCCTGCGCGCGAAGCATTTCCACATCGCCACCGGCGCGCGGCCGATGACGCTGGACATTCCCGGCGAGGATCTGCTGGCGACGAGCACGGAATTTCTGGAATTGTCCGAGCGACCCGACAGGATCGCCTTTGTCGGTGGCGGATTCATCGCCATGGAGTTCGCCCACATCGCCCAACGCTCCGGAGCCAGCGCCGTCACGGTTCTGGAAATGGCCGGGCGGCCCCTGGGGCCTTTCGACGCCGATCTGGTGGCGATGCTGGTGGAGGCCTCGGTCGAACTGGGTATCGACGTGCAGACCGAGGCGAAGGTCCTGAAGGTCGAAAAGCAGGACGATGCGTTCGCCGTGTCCTATGAAACGCCGTCCGGCATCCAGGTGCTGACCTGCGACCTAGTGGTCCATGCGACCGGCCGCGTCCCTAACATCGACTCTCTGAACCTGCCTGCTGCCGGGGTCGAAGCCGGCAAGCGCGGCATCAAGGTCGACGCCGCCATGCGCACCACCAACCCCACCATCTTCGCCGCCGGGGATTGTGCCGAC
>JAHJNW010000044.1 GCA_018820665.1 Alphaproteobacteria bacterium
CGCCTGGGCGATGCCCTCGGGGCTGACCGACAGGCCGTCGGTCCGCATATAGGTGATCAGACCGCCCTGGTCGTCGACGCCCTCATACAGTTTCTGCGCCGCCTGCATGGTGCGCTGCGCCGTGAAGCCCAGCTTGCGCGAGGCCTCCTGCTGCAGGGTCGAGGTCATGAACGGCGGGCTCGGCGCCCGCTTGACCGGCTTCTTCTCGACCGAGGAAATGGTGAAGGTCCCGGCCTTGATGGCGTCGCGCGCCGCGCTGGCCATGGCTTCCGAGGTGATGTCCAGACGCTGCACCCGCTTGCCGGCGTGTTTGACCAGCCGGGTCGTGAACGGCGGGCTGTCGGCGTTCATATCGGCCTCGACCGACCAGTATTCCTGCGCCTTGAAGGCCTCGATCTCTATCTCGCGATCGACGACGATGCGCAGGGCGACCGACTGGACCCGCCCGGCCGAACGCGCGCCCGGCAGCTTGCGCCACAGCACCGGCGACAGGGTGAAGCCCACCAGATAGTCCAGCGCGCGGCGGGCCAGATAGGCCTCGACCAGCTCCATGTCGATCTGGCGAGGATTGGCCATCGCCTCCAGCACGGCGCTCTTGGTGATGGCGTTGAAGGTGACGCGCTCGACGTGCGTGTCCTTCAGCACCTTCTTCTTGGTCAGGATTTCCAGCACGTGCCAGCTGATCGCCTCGCCCTCGCGGTCGGGGTCGGTCGCCAGGATGACTCGGTCGGACCGCTTGGCCACCTCGGCGATCTCGCTCAGCCGCTTGGACGCCTTGGCGTCGACCTCCCACGACATGGCGAAATCGTCGTCCGGCAGCACCGAGCCGTCCTTCGACGGCAGGTCGCGGACGTGGCCGTAGGACGCCAGGACGGTGAAGTCCGGGCCCAGATATTTGTTGATGGTCTTGGCCTTTGCGGGGCTCTCGACGACGACGAGGTTCATGCGGGGAGGGGGCTTCCAACGGGCTCGAAAGGGGGCGGAACGTGGTTGGCGCGGGCGTCGCTGTCAATCGGCGTCGGAATTCAGCGCTCCGGTCAGGTCGAAACCAGACCCCCGGGAAGCAGGGTCGCGCGGCCGACGAGGCTCAGTTCCAGCAGCGCCGCGGCCACCGCTCCGACCGGCGCGCCGACCGCCCGGGCCAGTTCGTCGCGCGGCGTCGGCGTCGGCGACAGCAGGGCCGCGACGGTGTCGAGAAAGGTGCCGTCCAGATCATCGGGCGCTCCGGCGAAGGGATTGTCGGCCGGCGGCTCGGCCAGGGTGCGCAGGGTGGAGAAGGCCCGCTCCACATCCTCCAGCCCCTCGCACAGGATGGCGCCCTGCCGCAGCAGCTCGTTCGGTCCGCGCGACCGGGGATCCAGCGGCGAACCTGGCACGGCGAAGACATCCCGACCCTGTTCCGCCGCCAGCCGCGCCGTGATCAGCGAGCCGGAGCGCAGCTCGGCCTCGACCACGATGACGCCGCGAGACAGGCCCGAGATGATCCGGTTGCGGCGCGGAAAGTCCTTCGCCTGCGCCCGCGCCCCGATCGGGCTCTCGGAGACGATGCAGCCCTGTTCGGCGATCTGGCGGTACAGTTCGGCGTGGTCGGGCGGATAGACGTCGTCGACCCCGCCGCCCAGCACCGCCACCGTCCCGGTCGGCAGGGCCCCGGCGTGGGCCGCCCCGTCGATCCCGCGCGCCAGGCCCGAGACCACCAAATGGCCGGCTTCGCCCAACTGCTGCGACAGACCGCGCGCGATCCGCTGACCGCCGGCCGAGGCGATCCGCGCGCCGACCACGGCGATGCAGGGTCGGCTCATCAGACCCGCATCGCCGAGCGTCCACAGCAGCGGCGGCGGCGGATCGACGGCGGCCAGCATGTCCGGATAGTCGGCGTCGCCCAGTACAATCAATCGCGCCCCGAGCCGGGTCCCCGCCTCGATCTCGGCCTCGATATCGGCGATGGCCGGCAGGTCATGGCCGTGCCCGCCCCCGCGCCGGAGCAGGTCGGGCAGGGCTTCGATGGCGCGTTCGGCCGTCCCGAACCGGTCCAGCAGCTGTTTGAAGGTGACCGGTCCGACCCGGTCGGTGCGCGCCAGCCGCAGTCGGGCGAACCGCTCCGTCTCCGGCAGCGGCGCCCGGGCGGTCACGCCTTCCCGGCCCCGATGCGCGGTTCGGCGCCCTTGAGCAGGCGCCCGATGTTCTGGTGATGCCGGATCCAGATCAGGGCTGCGGTGAAGACGGCGAGCGCGAGGATCGGCGCCGGCGCCGGCAGGCCCAACGCCGCCAGCGGCAGCAGGGCGTACAGCGGCGCGGCCGCGGACGAGACCAGGGCCGCCAGCGAGGAGATGCGGAACAGGGCCGCCACGATCAGCCATGTCGCCCCGGCCAGCAGCCCCAGCGGCCAGGCCGCCGCCAGCAACAGGCCGAAGAAGGTCGCCACCCCCTTGCCGCCCTTGAAGCCCAGCCAGACCGGGAACAGGTGTCCGAGGAAGGCCGCGCCGCCGGCGATCGCTCCGGCGACTTCGCTGTCGAACAGTTCGCGGGCGATCAGCAGCGCCACGGCGCCCTTGCCGGCGTCGAGGATCAGGGTGGCGATGGCCAGATCCTTGCGCCCGGTGCGCAGCACATTGGTCGCGCCGATATTGCCCGAGCCGATGCCGCGTACGTCCTGCCCGGTCACCGCGCGGGTCAGCACCACGCCGAACGGGATCGAGCCCAGCAGGTAGCCGCCAGCCGCCACGAGGGCGAGCGTCCCGACAGCGGGTCCGACCAGATCCTGCAAGTGATTCGCTCCCTCTTAGCGTGCGTCGTGGACGATGCGTCCGCCGACGACCGTGAGCAAGACCTTCCCTTGCAGGCGTCGCCCGTCGAAGGGCGAGTTCTTGGATTTGGAGCGCAGGGCCTCGGCGTCGATCACCACCGGCGCGCCGGGATCGAACAGGATCAGGTCGGCCGGCGCCCCGGCGGCCAGCACGCCCGCCTCCAGCCCCAGCAGCGTCGCCGGCCCGTGCGTCAGCGGGCGCAGGATATCGAGCAGCTCCAACCCGTCCTCATGGTGCAGCGAAAGCGCCGCCGGCAGCAGGGTCTCCAGACCGACGGCGCCTGGCGCGGCCTCGGCGAACGGCCGCCGCTTGTCCTCGGCCGGAGCCGGGGCGTGGGCGCTGGTGATGGCGTCGATCAGCCCGTCGCGCACCGCCTCGATCAGCGCCTGCCGGTCGCTCTCGGGCCGCAGCGGCGGGTCCATCCGGTAGAAGGTGCGATAGTCGCCGATGTCGATCTCGTTGAAGCACAGGTGGTTGATCGACACCGAGGCGGCGACCTCCAGCCCCCTGGCCCGGGCCCGCGCCAGCGTCTCCAGAGCCCCCTCGGTCGAGATCTGGTCGACAAGGAACCGCGCCCCGGTCTGTTCGACCAGCGCCAGGTCGCGCTCCAGCTGGATGCGTTCGGCGATCGCCGGCGCGGCGGCCAGCCCCAGTCGCGTCGCCAGCTCGCCCGCGGTCGCCACCGCCCCCTCGCTCAGCCACGGATCGGCCGGCCGGCACGAGATCAGGGCGTTGAAGGCCGCCGCATAGCTCATCACCCGCTGCAGGGTGCGGGTGTTGGCGATGACGTGATCGACATCGGTGAAGTACAGGGCTCCCGCCTCGTCCATCAGACCGATTTCGGCCATGCGCACGCCGTCCCGGCCCTTGGTCGCCGCGCCGGCCGCGCGGACGTTGACCAGCCCGAGGGCCGCGCCGCGCCGCTGGATGAACTCGATCATCGCCGGATCGTCGATGGCCGGGTCAGTGTCGGGCTGGATGACCATGGTGGTGACCCCGCCCGCCGCCGCCGACAGGCTGGCGGACTTCAGCGTCTCCTTCGGCTCGGCCCCCGGCTCGCCGGTCTTGACCCGGATGTCGATCAATCCCGGCGACAGGCACAGGCCGCCGGCGTCGACCGCCTCGACCCCGGCCGGCGCCGCGCCCGGACCGTGGACGACCTCGACGATCCGCCCGTCCTCGACCAGCACCGCCCCCGGACCGTCATAGTCGGAGGCCGGGTCGAGAAGCCTTGCATTGAGAATCGCGAGCGCGCTCATGCCCATTCCTCCCCCATCGGGGGAGGGGGACCACCCGCAGGGTGGTGGAGGGGGCAAGTCCATGCGCCGGTGTGGGGGACAGTCCCCCTCCACCGCGGAGCCTGTCCTCGGGCTCGCCACAGGCGAGACCCGGGGGCGGTCCCCCTCCCCCGATGGGGGAGGAATGCTGTGGCCGCACTCATGCCTCGTCTCCCGCGCGCCGCGCCGACAGGGCCGCCAACACCGCCATCCGCGCCGCCACCCCCATCTCGACCTGGTCCTGGATCAGCGACACGGTCAGGTCGTCGGCCACGTCGGAGTCGATCTCGACCCCGCGGTTCATCGGCCCCGGGTGCATCACCTTCGCCCCCGGATTGGCCCAGGCCAGCTTCTCGCGGTCCAGACCCCAGAAGCGGAAATATTCGCGGGTCGAGGGCACCAGCGCCCCCTCCATCCGCTCCAGCTGCAGGCGCAGCATCATCACCACGTCGCAGCCGCGCAGCCCCTCGCGCATGTCGTGGAACACCTCGCAGCCCCAGCGGTCGGCGTCGCCCGGCACCAGCGTCGGCGGCCCGATCAGCCGCACCCGCGCGCCCATCATCGACAGCAGCGCCACATTCGACCGCGCCACCCTGCTGTGGGCGATGTCGCCGCAGATCGCGACCGTCAGCCCGCCGACATCGCCGAACGCCCGGCGCAGGCTCAGCAGGTCCAGAAGCGCCTGGGTCGGATGCTCGTGCCGTCCGTCGCCGGCGTTGACCACCGAACAGCCGACCTTCTGCGACAGCAGGGCCGCCGCGCCCGAGGCCGAGTGGCGCACCACCAGCACGTCCGGCTTCATCGCATTCAGCGTCGCCGCCGTATCGATCAGGGTCTCGCCCTTGGTGGTCGAGGAGTTGCGTGGGCTCAGCGCCGTCACATCCGCCCCCAGCCGCTTGGCCGCGATCTCGAACGAGGCGCTGGTGCGGGTCGAGCTCTCGAAGAACAGGTTCATCACCGTGCGGCCGCGCATCAGGTCCAGCGACTTCGACGACTGGCGATTGAAGTCGACGAAGGCGTCGGCCAGATCCAGCAGCGGCGGGACCGTGGCGGCGTTCAGATCGCCGGCGGACAGGAAATGATCGCGCGGGAACGGCGCCAGCCGCTCGTGAATCAGGTCGGTGACGGCGGCGGGCTGGGTCATCGAGGCCCGCCTATAGGGCGGACTCACAGGAAACGGAAGGCCGCGAGCAGGATCGGGATGGTCGCGGCGCTGGCGACGGTGGTGAAAGCCACCACGCCGGCGATCATCGCCGCGTCGCCGCCCATCTGCCGCGCCAGCACATAGGAGGCCGCCGCCCCCGGGGCCGCTCCGGCCAGCAGGGCGATTCCCTGCGCCGTCCGGTCGCCGCCCAACCAGCCGCAGACGAAATACATCGCCACCGGCAGGACCAGCAGCTTGATCGCCGATACGGTGAGAATCAGCACCGGCCGCCTGGCGGCGTAGCGGAAGCTCAGCCCGGCGCCGGCCGTGATCAGGCCCAGGGCGATGGCGCCGGGCCCCATCATTGCAAACACCCCCTGCATCAGCGGATGCGGCTCCAGCCCGCTCAGGTTCAGCGCCGCCCCGACGCCGCAGGCCCAGATGATCGGATTGCGCGCCAGTGAACGCAGCGCCAGTCGCCAGCCGCCGCCCTGACCGGCGCCCCATTTCGCCAGCGCCAGCACGCAGATCACATTCAGCGCCGGGGCCAGCACCCCAAACGCCACCGCCGCCGTGCTCAGCCCTTCGGGCCCGAAAACCGCCCCCGCGACTGGCAGGAAGACGAAGCCGTTCCAGCGGATCACGCCCTGGAAGACGCTGGTGAAGGCGGGGTCGCTGACCCGCATCACCGGCTTGGCCGCCAGCGTCGCCAGCGCCACGGCGAACGATACCCCGATGGTGGCCAGCGCCACCGGCCCGGCCGTGCCGGCGTCGAAATTCGCCCCCCACACCGCCGGCGTGAGGAAGGCCGGGTAGAAGATGAAATAGGTCAGCCGCTCGACCGCGCGCCAGCCGTCGTCGGCCAGCAGGCCGCGGACCTTCAGGCCCCAGCCCAGGGCGATCATGGCGAACACCGGCACGATCCCGGCCAGCAGGCCGGTCATCGGGCGGCGGCGTCCCTCAGCCGGTCCAGAGCCCCCTGCAGGATCCACGCGGCGGCCGTCCGGTCGATCACATTGGCCCGGCGCTTGCGGTTCAGGTCCAGCTCCTCGATCAGGAACCGCTCGACCGCGCTGGTCGACAGTCGCTCGTCCTGGAAGGCGCAGGGCACGGCGCGGATGCGCTGCAGATTGCGGGCGAAGGCCCGGCACGACTGCGCCCTCGGCCCTTCCGACCCATCCATGTTCAGCGGCAGGCCGATCACCAGTCCCGAGGCCTTGCGCCCGTCCATCAGCTTCAGCACGGCGTGGGCATCGTCGGTGAATTTCGTCTTGCGGATCAGCACCAGCGGACTGGCGATCATCCGCGTCGCGTCCGAGGCCGCCACGCCGATGGTCTTCTCGCCCAGATCCAGCCCCAGCCACGGCGTGCCGGGCGGAGTCGAGGCGGCGAGGTCTTCAAGGGTCATGACTGTCACGGTCTGCGGGTAGGACTGGCGCGATCCCGAGTCAAAGTGCAAAGCTCCACCCCGTTCTGAAGAGGAGGGTCGTTCGATGAAGCCGCTTCTGTTCCTCACCGCCCTGGTCGGCCTCGCCGCCTGCGACACCGGCGTCGAAACCCGCAAGGATGCGGTGCCGCCGGCTGAACAGCCGGCCCCCGTGGCCGCCGTCGCCCCGCTGGCCGCATCCGGCCCCGCCGCGACCCTGACCCCCGAAGCCGACCCGGCCCTGCAACAGGCCGCCGGCGTCGTCCGCCTCGATCCCCTGACAGGTCAGGGCCCGCTCGCCGCCAAGCTGTTCGGCATGGCCGGCGGCGATCCGGCGATGAACGGCCTCCACACCCATCTGGCCTTCTTCCAGAGCCCGGCCGAGGGCTGGCGCGTCTTCCGTCTCGGCGACGTGCTCGACTATCGCATCCTGTCGCAGCGCGCCGGCCGGGTCGATCTGGAGCTGCGCGAGAGCGTCATGGACGAGGCCACCGGCCAGATCGGCGACCGCACCCGCCGCGTCATCGTCGGCTGGCCGATCGCCGCCGACGGCTCCGCCCCGGCCGAGGTCACGGTCACGCCCGCGCAATAGCGCCAGAATCCTTGTGAAAGCAGGCCTGATCCTTGTGAAAGCGGGGCCGGGCGGCTAATCCCGCCGGTTCTGGTTTCGCATTGGAGGGCCGCATGGCCATCGACGCCGCGACCGTGCGCCGCGTGGCGCACCTCGCCCGCATCAAGACCCCCGAGGACCGTCTGGAGCCGCTGGCCCAGGAGCTGAACGGCATCCTCGCCTGGATCGAACAGCTCAACGAGGTCGACGTCGACGGCGTCGAGCCGATGACCTCCAACGTCCATCAGCCGATGCGCCTGCGCGACGACGTCGTCACCGACGGCGACAAGGTCGCCGACGTGCTCGGCAACGCCCCGCGCTCCGCTGACGGCTTCTTCGTCGTGCCGAAGGTGGTCGAATAGAATGTCCGACCTGACCAAACTCACGCTCAAGGCCGCCCTCGACGGCCTCAAGGCCCGCGACTTCTCCTCCGAGGAGATCACCAAAGCCTTCGTCGCCAACATCGACGCCGCCAATCCGCGCCTGAACGCCTATGTCGTCCAGACCACGGACAAGGCGCTGGAGATGGCCCGCGCCTCCGACGCCAGACTGGCGAAAGGGGAGGGCGGCGCCCTCGAGGGCGCGCCGCTGGGGATCAAGGACCTGTTCTGCACCGACGGCGTCCAGACCACGGCCGGCTCCAACATGCTGCGCGGCTTCGTCCCGCCCTATGAGTCCACCGTCACGTCCAACCTGTGGCGCGACGGCGCGGTCATGCTGGGCAAGCTCAACATGGACGAGTTCGCCATGGGCTCGTCGAACGAGACCAGCGCCTTCGGCCCCGTCGTCAACCCGTGGAAATCGAGCGCTTCCAACGCCGACCTGACCCCGGGCGGCAGCTCGGGCGGCTCGGCCTCGGCCGTCGCCGGCGACCTCTGCCTCGCCGCCACCGCCTCGGACACCGGCGGTTCGATCCGTCAGCCCGCCGCCTTCACCGGCACGGTCGGGATCAAGCCCACCTACGGCCGCGCCAGCCGCTTCGGCATGGTCGCCTTCGCCAGCTCGCTGGACCAGGCCGGCCCGATCACCAAAACCGTCGAGGACGCCGCCCTCCTGCTGCGCTCGATGTGCTCGTTCGATACGAAAGACGCCACCAGCCTCGACGTCGAGACCCCCGACTGGACCCAGTCGCTGAACAAGGGCGTCCGCGGCCTGCGCATCGGCGTGCCGAAGGAATACGTCGTCGACGGCATGCCCGCCGAGATCCAGGCGCTGTGGGACCAGGGCGTGGAATGGCTCAAGGCCGGCGGCGCCGAGATCGTCGAGATCAGCCTGCCGCACACCAAATACGCCCTCCCGGCCTACTATATCATCGCCCCGGCCGAGGCCTCGTCCAACCTCGCCCGCTACGACGGCATGCGCTTCGGCCACCGCGCCGAGGGCACGACCAGCCTGACCGACCTCTACGAGACCAGCCGCGCCGAGGGCTTCGGCAAGGAGGTCCAGCGCCGCCTGACCATCGGCGCCTATGTCCTGTCGGCCGGCTTCTATGACGCCTACTACGTCCGCGCCCTCAAGGTCCGCCGCCGCATCGCCATGGATTTCGACGCCGTTTGGGACAAGGTCGACGCCATTCTGACGCCCTCGACCCCCTCGGCCGCCTTCGCCCTCGGCGACAAGCAGATCGATCCGCTGCAGATGTATCTGAACGACATCTTCACCGTCACCGCCAACCTCGCCGGCCTGCCGGGCATCTCCGTCCCCGCCGGCCTCGACAAGGGCGGCCTCCCCCTCGGCCTGCAGGTCATCGGCAAGGCGTTGGACGAGGCGACCGTCTTCCAGGTCGCCAGCGCGCTGGAAGACGCGGCGGGGTTCGTCGCGAAACCTGAGAAGTGGTGGTGATAGTCTGAAAACCCTCTCCCTGAGGGAGAGGGAGGGGCCCGCGCCGAAGGCGTGGGAGGGTGTGGGGTTACGCTTCATGACGCCCGAGACTCAGACCGCCCGCGCCCGCGACCTGCGCCAGCGCCAGACCCGCGCAGAGGCGACCCTCTGGCAATATCTCCGCGCCAGCCGCCTCGACGGCCTCCGGTTCCGCCGCCAGCACCCCATCGACCGCTATTTCGTCGACTTCGCCTGCGTTTCCCTGAAGCTCGTCATCGAACTCGACGGCCGAGTCCATGAGGACGATGATCAGCAACTGAACGACTATCACCGTCAGCAAGCCATCGAGGCCCTGGGCTGGTTTGTCCTTCGGTTCCCTAACGAGCAGGTGGTGACCGCGCTGCCCTCTGTTCTCGGCGCCATCCGCGACCAGGCGAATCTGGCCGGCGCCGTAACCCCACTCCCTCCCGTCGACGATGTCGACGGGCCCCTCCCTCTCCCAATGGGAGAGGGGATTCAAAAGCGCTTCATTCCGAAGTCGCGTCCCCCGAAATTCCGCCCCTGACGACCCCTCTCCCATCGGGAGAGGGAGGGGCCCGCGCGCGCAGCGCGTGGGAGGGAGTGGGGTTACGGCGCCAGCCGTCTTCCGCCGACTCTCAGCACAGTTGTCTACCGCCCGCCGAAAATGCAAAACCGTGAGGGGCGAGCCGGCACGGCCGACATCGTAACCCCACTCCCTCCCGTCGGCTTCGCCGCCGGGCCCCTCCCTCTCCCGATGGGAGAGGGGTAAGAGAAGACCATGACCGACACCGCCACCACCCCCTCCAAACTCATCCAGGGCCGCACCGGCCCGTGGGAAATCGTCATGGGCCTCGAGATCCACGCCCAGGTCGCCTCGAAGGCCAAGCTGTTCTCGGGCGCCGCCGTCGGCTTCGGCGCGGGCCCGAACGAGCAGGTGTCGCTGGTCGACGCCGGCTTCCCCGGCATGCTGCCGACCCTGAACAGATACTGCGTCGAACAGGCCGTCCGCACCGGCCTGGGCCTCAACGCGCAGATCAACAAACGCAGCCAGTTCGACCG
>JAHJNW010000045.1 GCA_018820665.1 Alphaproteobacteria bacterium
CGGCGGCCGCGCCCGAGCCGCTGGCCTCGCCGGACGCGGACTTCCCGCTGAACAGCGGCATGGAGGGGGTCGCGGCGGCGCCGGGCGGCTGGCGCGTGACCGGCGAGTCGGGCGGGATCTGGGACTGCGCCGCGGCCGGCTGCCGGGTCGTGGTCGCGCCGCCGGCGGAGCCGCTGCCGGACAGCGAATACCGCATCACCGGCATGGATCGCGATCCGGGCGGCGACGGCTTCTGGGTCGTCGAGCGGCGCTTCCGGGCGCCGGTCGATGTGCGGGCGCGGGTGCGGCGGATGGCGGCGGACGGGACGCTGGGGCCAGTGCTGGTCGAGCTGAGCCTGCCGTCGACGGTCGACAATTTCGAGGGGATCGCGGCGGTCGCGCGGCAGGGCGGGACGCGGCTCTACATCCTGTCGGACGACAACGGGCGGGCGCAGCAGCGGACGCTGTTGCTGGCGTTTGATGTGGGGCTGGGAGGTAGGTCCTAGGGCTTGGGGCTTGGGGCTCGAAGTCCAGCGTCAGCCTAAGCCCTAAGACCTAAGACCTAAACTCTCTCCGACACCTTGATCGCCGCGCGGCAGCCGGCCTTGATCACGGCGCTGAGCAGGCGGTAGCCGGGGGCGTCGCGGCTGCCGTGGTCGACGGCGTGGTCGTGGTGGGCCAGCTCCTCGTCGCGGAAGACGGTCAGTTCGGCGGCGAGGGCGGGGTCGCGATCCTCAAGTTCAGAAATCTGGTCGGCGTAGTGTTCCTCGATCACGCTCTCGACCGCCTCGGTGCAGGCGTGGGCGGCCTTCTCGCCGAGCAGGGCGGTGCCGGCGCCGAGGCCGAGGGCGGCGAGGCGCCAGACCGGGGTCAGGATCGTCGGGCGGACCCGTTCGGCGTTCAGCAGGGCCTCGAAGCGGGCGAGGTGGACGGCCTCCTGGCCCTGCATCTCGCCCATGTCGGCGGCGATGGCTTCCTTGCCGGCGCGGCCCTCGAACACGGCCTTCTGGGCGCGGTAGATGTGGACGGCGGCGTATTCGCCGGCGTGGTCGACGCGCAGGATCTCGGCGCGGCGGCGGCGGCTGGCGCCCCGGCCCGGATGGGCGAGGCGGACGGGGCGGGCTGCGGCTGCGTCTTCAGGGGCGGGGGGCACGGGCGTCCTTTGGCCGTTTGGCGGCGAGCAGGCTGAACACCGCCAAGGCGATGGAGATCAGCACATTCCATCCTGCCATCGACAGGCCGAGGAAGCGCCAAGTCACGGCGTCGCAGTAGACCGGGGCCTGGACAGGGGCGGTGCCGAGGGCGAGGGCGGCGAGGCTCTCGAGGCTGACGTCGCCGCCGCCCATGCAGGCGGCCGGCAGGCTCCACCAGCCGTATTCGCCGCCGGTGTGGAACAGGGCCGTGATCGCCCCGGTGGTGAAGACCACGGCCAGCAGGAAGGCGGCGATGCGCGGCGTGCCGCGGCTGCCGCGGCTGACCAGGTGCCAGACGGTGGCGGTCAGGGCGATGGCCACGGCGCCCCAATAGACCTCGCGCTGCTTGAGGCAGAGGTTGCACGGGGCGAGGCCGCCGAAGCGCTCGAACGCATGCGCCGCGCCCAGCAACGCCAGCGAGGCGGCGAGGGCGAAGGCGGTCCACCACCGCGTCAGGAGTCGGTACAGGCCTCTCATATCAGCCCGTTCATAGCCGGGCCGGAGGGCGGCGTCGATGCGCCGCCGCGCGGGGCGGCGAAGGCTTCCAGCGTCCCGGCCGGCGGCGGGATCAGCAGCGCCGGCGCCGGGCGGCGGTCGAACAGCCAGTCGGCCCAGGCGGCGGGCGGCAGGGGCAGGACGCCGCGCGTGTGATACGGCGCGACGTCGGGGCCCGGTTCGGCCGTCAGCAGGGAGAAGGCGTCGGGCTCGTCGTCCGCCCCGGCCCGCCAGATCGCCGCCAGGGCCAGCACCGGCTGGTCGACGCCGCGCAGGATCCAGCGGGTCTTGGGATAGCTGGAGCCGGTGAACTCATAGAAGCCGGAGACGGGGATCAGGGCGCGGCCGGCGCGCTCGCCGTTGGAGAAGGCGCGGCCCTCGGAGCGGAAATTGATCACCGGCGGCGGCTTGCCCTTGCCGCCGGGCCGGTCGGGGCCGCGAAAGCCGAAGCGCAGGGGGACCAGTTCGGCCGCTTCGCCGTCGGCCCCGTCTTCCATTGAGATGGCGCGGACGGCCTGGGCCAGGTCGGTGGGGCGGACCTCGTCGACCGGCTCGATGTTCGGCAGGCCGCGCGGGAAGCGCAGCGGGGCGCCGTGGTGGTCGAAGGCCTCGACCAGCTGGGTGACCGAGAACCGGGCTTCATAGGAGGCGCACATGGCGGCAGGATAGACCGGATTTGCGGCGGGAAGGAGCGGCGCGGCGCGGCGGGTTTTACCCGGGTGAAAAGCGAAAAAATTGGGTCCGAAGAGTCCGGAGAGTCCGTTTCGGTCGGCGTGTGGGGCGCCCCTTCGGCGGGGCGATCGGGTTCGGTTGTCAAAGACCGCCGGCAGTCTAACCCGGGGTCTTGCTGTGGCGGGTAAAACGGCTCGAGAATCGATGCGGGATTTGAAAAGGCGGGGGAATTTCGGCGGCTCTATACAATAATTCCGCGGATTGTCAGCACAGCGTCATGGGGCGCGGGAGGGGCGTCCACGTAAAAACCTGGACACAATCTAGGTTTTGTGCCATAGGGAGCCATGGCGACGGTCTTCAGGAGCCGCAGGCGGTTTCGGGTGGTGGTCTATTCCAACGACCATCCGCCGCCGCATGTGCATGCGATCGGACCCGATGGCGATGCGAGGTTCCTGCTCAACTGCCCTCACGGTCCGGTGGCGCTTTGGGACTACGAGGGGAGCTGGACCCTCGCCCTTGTGCGGGAACTCGGCGAGGAGATCGCCGCGCGCCTGACCGACTGTTGCGACACCTGGAGTGCGATTCATGGCTGAGTTTGTTGTCCCCGACGAAAAGGCGTTCGCCCGCGCCAAACGCAAGACGACGACGCCGCGCGCCCTGGAGGCGCGGTTCGACAAGCGCACCCGCCGCCTCAAGCTGCGCCTCGACACCGGCCTCGACGTGATGTTCGACCCGCGCGACGCCCACGGGCTGGAGAAGGCGCGGGAGGAGGATTTCGCCGGCGCGGTCATCGAGGGCGGCGGGACCGTGCTGCACCTGCCCCGGCTGGACGCCGACTTCTCGGTGGCGCGGCTGCTGGAAGGTTTTCTGGGACCGATGGACTGGACCCGGGCGGAGGCGCGGGCGGCGGCGTCGCGCAAGAACGGGATGAAGGGTGGGCGGCCGCGGAAGGTGGTGGCGGCTTAGGGGGGAGCGGTGATGGAAATCAGTCGGGAGCGGCGTGAGCGTTGGGAGCGGCTGACGAAGAACGATCCGTTCAACCTGTGGCTCCGGCCGCAGGTCACCGCCGTGGACGGCACGCTGGATCTGGACGCGCTTCACGCCGTCGCGGGCCGCTATGGCATCGACCGCCGCGAGCAATATGCCCATCTGAACCCCGGCCAGGTGCGGATGAACCTCGGCAATATGCTGCGAAAGGCCGTGCCGCCGGAGGAGTACGGCGCCGGACTCCCCGGGCAGCCGCCCCTCGTCATCGCCGCGCCCTCGGGTGCGACCGAGCCGCCAGGCGACGAGCCGCCGCTGGCCCGCGCATCGATCCGCGAGCTTCTGACCCTGCATGCGGAGGTCATGGAGGAACTGCGGCGGCGCGAGGTGGTGCGCACCTCGAACAGCCCGGTCGGCGACTATGCCGAGCTGCTGTTCTCGACCACGTTCGGATGGGCGCTGGAGAGCTCTTCGGCGGCCGGGCATGACGCCACGGACAGGGACGGGGTCCGCTATCAGATCAAGAGCCGCCGCCTGACCCGGCACAACGGCTCACGGCAGCTGAGCTTCCTGCGTCGGTTGCCCGAGAAGAAGTTCGACTACCTCGCCGCCGTCCTGTTCGACGGCCGGTATCGGGTCCAGCGGGCGATCATCCTGCCGCACGAGGGGCTTGAGGCGCGCTGCCGTTACAGCGAGCACGCGAACGGGTGGCTGTTCCGGCTGGAGGACAGCAGCTGGGACATGACCGGCGCGCGGGATGTGACGGAGGAGATCAGGGCGGCGGCGGAGGCGATCTGACTGGCGCGCAGCGCCGGATGAGGGTCGGATGGGTGGAGCGGCGAAGCCGCCCCCGGACGGTCGACCCTCACCCTTTCGCGCCAGGACGACGGCTGCGCCGCCGTGCGCTCAAGCCCTCTCCCAACGAGAGGGACGCGTGGCTGTTCGAGGGCCATCCGAACGGCGCGACTTTCCAAGACGCGCCGGAGGTGACGCTGCGGCTAACTGGATGGAGGAACTAGTTCAGCGCTTCAGCCATCACCGCCCAGGGCGACACCATCTGCAATGACTAATTCTCGGTCTTGCTTAGCTGTACCCGAAGTTTCTGAGCAAATTCCGCGAGAGCGCCATCCGGTATAGCTTTCACATACGTCGTAATGCTCTTGTGAGTGATGTTGTCTATCAGCTCAGCGCATTCTTCCGCGATGTCATAGAACCAGCTGTGACTGTTTTTGGATAGCTTTATTACATCGAGAGATTCTTCCGATAGCGCGTATTCATCTTGAAGAAGCTGGATCACGGCGGCGGATGCGAAAATCTCTTCTTCTGGGCTATGAGAGCCAGGCAGACAGATGATGCCGAGTTCGTCCGATTCCTTCTGGTCGGCGTCCAACACTGCGGTTCGCACGATTCCCAGTTTCTGGAGCGACTTCATCGCGGCCCTGATTGCGGAAGCGCCGCCCTCCACAACGCAAACCTTTGTGGATTTTAGAAGACTTGGATCGATGCGTCGAAGCAAGTTCTCGAGAATGGCTTTCGAGACCGGGTCCTCGACCCAAATCATGTTTTCAGTGTTGCTGCTGCTCAGAAGGGCCTTTGCCTCCCGATATGTCGCACCTTCGACTGAAACGACCCGATTGCCTCTGCGCTCAATGTAAATGAGCGCCTCGGAGGGAAGCTCGCCAATCAGAGCGTGGGAATGAGAGGTCAGTATGAACTGATGACCCAAACGATCCGCCGCATCAGCAAGGTAGTGAGCGAGTTTCGCTTGGGCACCCTCGTGTAGTGCGATTTCTGGCTCATCTATGACAATCATGCTTTTCGGAGGGGCGGCCTCAATCTCAGTGACCATCTTGATCACCCGCCCTTCTCCAAGCCCCATATTGCTCTCAGAATATGCCGTCGAGCCGCCACGAGACACGCAGAAGACATCAATCTGCCTCGAGCTATCCCGGAGGTTTTGGATGTCTATCGCGGTCGCGTTCAGACCGAGTATGCGATTTATGTGGAGGCGAGCTCCATCTTCGATTGGAGTTCTCGTCCCCGGGCGAAGGCGAGTTCTGGCGTTTACGCTCAAATCACGCCGCTCGACTTTCGGCAGGTACACAAGAAGGCCGATATAAACTATCCCTTTGTCTATTCGTTTCTCGTAGCCGCGCCATCTGTCTATGTTTCGGTAAAGTCTACTATATCGCGGACTCGGCTCCTCGTCCCAAGTAAAGAGAGAATAAATACTAGCATTTAGCTCAATCAGATTCTGATCAATATTTGATTGAAGAAAGAAATGGTTGAGATTGAAGGTCTTCCGGCCTTCGATTTCTTGCTTTTGAACACACAGGGCGGCGTGAGCTATAGTGCTTTTGCCCGATCCATTGGGGCCGCTGATAACTGACACCGGAAATTTGAACTCCACTGCGAGCCCAACAATCCCACGTATGCCGTGGACCGTGATGCTTTCTAGAAAGTGCCCGAAATTCGCGTACCTATCCGACGGCGCAAACTTCGCAGCCAACCTCTTGATCGTCCGCTCATGGGCAATCGTCATGCTACACCCCGATTCGTTGAGGGATGTTATCTCTGCTGACTGGAAGTTGACACCAACCTCAATGCACCCGCGCCGCCCCGCTCCCGGGTCCGCTTTCGCGGCCCGGGATGGCAAGGGAGCTAGTGCACCCGCGCCTTCCCGATCTCCAGCCCGCCCTCGCCCGCTGACACGGCGATCACCGACCCGTCCTCGATCTCGCCTGCCAGCAGCTTGCGCGCGATCGGGTCGACCAGTTCCTTCTGGATGACGCGCTTCAGAGGCCGCGCGCCGTAGACCGGGTCGTAGCCCTTGTCGGCGAGCCAGGCGGCCGCCGTGTCGTCCAGCGCCAGCGTCAATCTCCGGTCGGCCAGCAGCTTCTCGAACCGCCCCAGCTGGATCCGCACGATGCCCGCCATCTGGGCGCGGCCGAGGCGGCGGAACAGGATGATCTCGTCGATGCGGTTGAGGAACTCGGGGCGGAAATGGGCGCGGACCTGGTCCATGACATAGGGGCGGACGGACTCGACGTCGTCGCCCTCGCCCTGGCCGGCCAGGGCCTCGGAGCCGAGGTTGCTGGTCATGATGATCAGGGTGTTCTTGAAATCGATGACCCGGCCCTGGCCGTCGGTCAGGCGGCCGTCGTCGAGCACCTGCAACAGCACGTTGAAGACGTCGGGGTGGGCCTTTTCGACCTCGTCGAACAGCACGACCTGATAGGGGCGGCGGCGCACCGCCTCGGTCAGGGCGCCGCCCTCGTCATAGCCGACATAGCCGGGAGGGGCGCCGATCAGGCGGCTGACGCTGTGCTTCTCCATATACTCGGACATGTCCATCCGGGTGATGGCCGCCTCGTCGTCGAACAGGAATTCGGCCAGGGCCTTGGTCAGTTCGGTCTTGCCGACGCCGGTCGGGCCGAGGAAGAGGAAGCTGCCCAGCGGGCGGTTGGGGTCGTTGAGGCCGGCGCGGGCGCGGCGCACGGCGTCGGCCACGGCCTCGAGCGCCTCGTCCTGGCCGACGACGCGGCGGGCGAGGGCGGTCTCCATCTGGAGCAGCTTCTCGCGCTCGCCCTCCAGCATCTTGTCGACCGGGACGCCGGTCCAGCGGGAGACGACCTGGGCGATCTGTTCGGCGTCGACCACCTCGGGCGTCAGGGGGCCCTGTTTGTCGGTCTCATTGGCCTCGGCCTCGGCCAGTTGCTTTTCGATCTGGGGGATCTGGCCATAGGCGATCTCGGAGGCGCGGCCGAGGTCGCCGGCGCGCTGGGCGCTGGCCAGTTCGGCGCGCAGGCGGTCGAGAGTCTCGCGCAGTTGGGCCCCGGCGCCGACCTTGTCCTTTTCGGCCTTCCAGCGGGCGGTCAGGTCGTCGGACTGGGCGTCGAGCTCGGCGATCTCATCCTCCAGCTTTTCGAGCCGGGCGACGGAGGCCTTGTCGGTCTCCTTCTTCAGCGCCTCGCGCTCGATCTTGAGCTGGACGGCGCGGCGGTCGATCTCGTCGAGGGCCTCGGGCTTGGAATCGACGGCCATGCGCACGCGCGACGCGGCCTCGTCGATCAGATCGATGGCCTTGTCGGGCAGGAAGCGGTCGGTGATGTAGCGGTTCGACAGGGTGGCGGCGGCGACGATGGCGCCGTCGGCGATGCGCACGCCGTGGTGGACCTCGTACTTCTCCTTCAGGCCGCGCAGGATCGAGACGGTGTCCTCGACGCTGGGCTCCTCGACGAAGACCGGCTGGAAGCGGCGGGCGAGGGCGGCGTCCTTTTCGACGTGCTTGCGGTATTCGTCGAGGGTGGTGGCGCCGACGCAGTGCAGTTCGCCGCGGGCGAGGGCGGGCTTGAGCAGGTTGGAGGCGTCCATGGCGCCGTCGCCCTTGCCGGCCCCGACGAGGGTGTGCATCTCGTCGATGAAGAGGATGATCTGGCCTTCCGCGGCGGTGACCTCGGCCAGCACGGCCTTGAGCCGCTCCTCGAACTCGCCGCGGTATTTCGCGCCGGCGATCAGGGAGCCCATGTCGAGCGCCATGACGGTCTTGTCCTTGAGGCCCTCGGGCACGTCGCCGTTGACGATGCGCAGGGCCAGACCCTCGACGATGGCGGTCTTGCCGACGCCGGGCTCGCCGATCAGGACGGGGTTGTTCTTGGTGCGCCGGGCCAGGACCTGGATGGTGCGGCGGATCTCTTCGTCGCGGCCGATGACGGGGTCGATCTTCTGGTCGCGGGCGGCCTGGGTCAGGTCGCGGGCGTAG
>JAHJNW010000046.1 GCA_018820665.1 Alphaproteobacteria bacterium
GACCGCGGAGCGGTGGAGGGGGCCTGCCCCTGACGCCGGCGCTTGCCGTTAGCCCCCTCCACCATCCTTCGGATGGTCCCCCTCGCCCGACGGGGGAGGAATAATGCTGAGCCGCACCGCAGACGCCCTGTACTGGACCGGCCGCTATATCGAGCGGGCGGATTTCCTCGCGCGCATTCTGGAGGCGACGATCCGGCTGGCGGCCATTCCGACGCGCGGCGACGGCGACGCCGAGACGGTGTGGGCCAGCGCCCTGGCCTGCGCCAGCGTGCCCAAGGCGCTGGGACGCTCGCCGACCGAGAAGTCGGTGCGCGAGTATCTGGCCTTCGCGCCGGAGAACGCCTCGTCTATCACCGCCTGCATCACCCGGGCGCGGACCAACGCCCGCTCGGTGCGCACCGCCCTGACCATCGAACTGTGGGAGGCGATCAACGGGGCGTGGAACGGGCTGGAGGAACAGGGCCAGCCGGCGCGGCGGGACGACTTCACCCGCTTTCTGGAGTGGGTGAAGACGGTCACCCTGTCGGTCGAGGGCGCGACCTCTCGGACCATGCTGCGCAATGACGGCTATTATTTCCTGCGGCTCGGCGCGGCGATCGAACGGGCCGACAACACGGCGCGGCTGCTGGACGTCAAATACCATCTGCTGCTGCCCGAGGGCGAGCGGGTCGGGGGGCAGCTGGACTATTTCCAGTGGACCACCCTGCTGCGCGAGGTCTCGGCCCTGACCGCCTATCGCTGGGTCTATCGCGACAGCGTCAAGCCTTGGCTGGTGGCCGACCTGCTGGTGCTGAACCGGCAGATGCCGCGCTCGCTGGCCAGCTGCCAGGCCTCGATCGTGCGCTATCTGGAGCGGCTGGCCAGCGACTACGGCCGGCGCGGCCCGGCCCAGCGGCTGGCGGCGGAGCGGATGCGGTCGTTCGACAATTCGCGCATCGAGGCCATCTTCCAGTCCGGCCTGCACGAATACATCCAGGCCTTCCTCGCCGAGAACGGGCGGCTGGGGCAGGCCATCCACGAACAGTATCTGAGCTGACCCGTGCGCATCCAGATCGACCACGCCACGACCTATGCCTACGACCGGGCCGCGCGCTTCATCATCCAGACCCTGCGCATGACGCCGCGCTCCAGCGAGGGGCAGCAGGTGCGCCGCTGGCAGGTCGAGACCGATGTCGACGCCCGGCTGCGCCGCTCGGAGGACTCGTTCGGCAATGTCGTGCACACCCTCTACACCGAGCAGCCGACGGCCAGTCTGACGGTGCGGGTGTCGGGCGAGGTGATCACCAGCGACACCGCCGGGGTCGTGCCGCCGGATCAGGAGACGTTGTCGCCGCTGGTGTTCCTGCGCGACACGGCGCTGACGAAGCGGGACCGGCTGATCTCGGTGTTCGCCTCGGAGTTCTCGGCCCATCCGCCGCTGGAGCGGCTGCACCGGCTGACGGCGGCGATCCACGGCTCGGTCGCCTTCGAGGTCGGGGTGACGACGCCGACCCACACCGCCGCCGAGGTGCTGGCCCTCGGCCGGGGGGTCTGTCAGGACCACGCCCACGTCTTCATCGCCTGCGCCCGGCAGATGGGGGTGCCGGCGCGCTATGTCTCGGGCCATCTGCTGCGGCGGGACACGGAAAACCAGGAGGCGGCGCACGCCTGGGCCGAGGGCTGGGTCGAGGGGCTGGGCTGGGTCGGCTTCGATCCGGCCAACGGGGTCTGTCCGACCGACCGCTATGTGCGGGTGGCGACCGGGCTGGACTATCTGGGCGCCGCCCCGGTGCGCGGGGCCAGCTATGGCGGCGGCGGCGAGCGGCTGGCGGTCCGGCTGACCGTGCGTGATGCCGACATGCAACAGAGTCAGCAGCAGGCATGAGGACGCGGTCGACAGACACGGGAATCTGTTACCCTGACCGGATGACGGACGTCAGTCGGGAGCGACGCATCCCATGACCTACTGTGTGGGCATGCTGGTCGAGGAGGGTCTGGCGATGATCGCCGACACCCGGACCAATGCCGGCGTCGACAATATCTCGTCCTACCGCAAGCTGCATGTCGTCGACCGCCCCGGCGACCGGGTGCTGGGCGTCTGCACCGCCGGCAATCTGTCGGTGACCCAGACCGCCCTGGCCATGGTCGCCGAGGGGGTCCATCTGCACGTCGGCGAGACCCCGGAAACGCTGGAGACGGCGCCGAGCCTGTTCCGCTGCGCCCAGCTGCTGGGCCACGCCCTGCGCGAGACGCGGCTGTCGATCGCCCCGGCGATGGAGGCAGACAGCCTCAATGTCTCGGCCAGCATGCTGCTGGGCGGGCAGGTCGCGGGCGGGGAGATGGGGCTGTATCTGATCTACAGCCAGGGCAATTTCATCGAGATCGGCCGCGATACGCCCTATCTGCAGATCGGCGAGCTGAAATACGGCAAGCCGATCCTCGAGAGCGGGCTGGCCTATGACACGCCGCTGGCCGAGGCGGTCAAGCTGGGGCTGATCTCCTTCTCGACGACGATGCGCTCGAACGTGGCGGTCGGGGCGCCGTTCGACATGCTGACGCTGCGGCGCGGCTTCCTGAGCGGCGACGTGCGGCGGATCGAGGAAGACGACGCCTATTTTACCGACCTGCACGAACAGTGGACCCGGGCCCAGGCCGCGGCCCGCCGGGCCATGCCGCAGCCGCCGTGGATGATCGGCGCGCCGCGACTGGCGGCCAGCCGGGGCTGAGATCGGCTGCGCCGACGCGACCCGGCGGCGGTTGATGCGTTCTCCCGGTCCCGGCCCCTGTCGGCGCCCGAGCGCGCCCGGGCCCCAAGCGAAGGAGCGCCCCGCATGACCGACCATGCCGACCTCACGGCCCTGTTCATCAACACCAGCCTCAAACGGTCCAGCGAGGCGTCGCACACCCAGACGTTGATGGATGTCGCCGCTGACATCATGGCGAAGCAGGGCGTGCGGACGACGACGATCCGCGCCGCCGATCTGGATATTCCGCCCGGCGTCCAGCCGGACATGACGGAGCATGGCTGGGACAGCGACGGCTGGCCCGCGGCGCAGGCGCAGGTGATGGCCGCCGACATCCTGGTCATCGGCACGCCGATCTGGCTGGGCGACAAGTCGTCGATCTGCACCCGGGTGATCGAGCGGCTGTACGGCTATTCCGGCAAGCTGAACGACCGGGGGCAGTCGGCCTACTATGGCCGGGTCGGGGGCTGCATCGTCACCGGCAATGAGGACGGCATCAAACACTGCGCCATGAACCTGCTCTATTCGCTGCAGCATCTCGGCTATGTCATCCCGCCGCAGGCCGACGCCGGCTGGGTCGGGGAGGCGGGGCCGGGCCCCTCCTATGGCGACGACGGGACGGTCGGGCTCGACAACGACTTCACGCAGCGCAACACCACCTTCATGGCGTGGAACCTGATGCATATGGCGCGGATGTTGAAGGACGCCGGCGGCGTGCCGGCCTGGGGCAATCTGCGACCGGCGTGGGACAAGGGCGAGCGCTTCGACCACCCCAACCCGGAGTATCGCTGAGCATGACGGCCGTCGATTTCGACTTCTCCAACCCGGCCGGGCGCCGGCTGACGGGGGTGCTGGAGACCGGGACGGGGCCGGTGCGGGCCTGGGCCGTGTTCGCCCACTGTTTCACCTGCGACAAGACCTCGCTGGCGGCGACGCGGGTCAGCCGGGCGCTGGCCGGGCACGGCATCGGCGTGCTGCGCTTCGACTTCACCGGCCTGGGCGAGAGCGGGGGCCGGTTCGGCGAGGGGCTGTCGGGCGATGTGCAGGATGTGGTCTGCGCCGCCCGGGCGATGACGGCGACGGGGCGGACGCCGCGCCTGCTGATCGGCCACAGCTTCGGCGGGGCGGCGGCGCTGGCGGCGGCCGGGACGATTGAGTCGGTCGCCGCGGTGGCGGTGATCGGGACGCCGTTCGACGCCGAACATGTGCTGGCCCATGTCGGCGATCAGCTGGATGACGTGACGCACGGGCGGCGCGTGCCGGTGTCGATCGCCGGGCGGGATTTCCAGCTCGGCGCCGACTTCGTCGAGGACATCTGCTCGCACAACCAGCGGGCCCGGATCGAGGGGCTGAAGCGGGCCCTGCTGGTGCTGCATTCGCCGGTCGACGATGTGGTCTCGATCGACAATGCGTCCGACATCTTCCAGGCGGCGCGGCATCCGAAGAGTTTCGTCTCGCTGGACGACGCCAATCATCTGCTGACCCGGGAGGCCGATGCGGACTATGCGGCGGCGGTGATCGCGGCCTGGGCCGGGCGCTATGTCGGCGACCTGAGCGAGCAGGGCGAGGCGGCGGCGCCGATGCAGGGCCTGCGGGTCGAGGAGACCGGCGGCGGGCGGTTCCAGGTGCGGGTGACGACCGCCTCGGGCAGTTTCCTCGCCGACGAGCCGGCCAGCGTCGGGGGGCTGGGCTCGGGGCCGACGCCCTATGATCTGCTGGGGGCGGGGCTGGGGGCCTGTACGGCGATGACCTGCCGGCTCTACGCCGAGCGCAAGGGCTGGCCGCTGGAGCGGGTGATCGTCGAGGTGGGCCATGTGGCCAAGACGGCGGCGACGCCGGACCACTTCACCCGCAAGATCGGCTTCGGCGGCGGGCTGGATGAGGAACGGCGGGCCCGGCTGCTGGAGATCGCCGACCGCTGTCCGGTGCATCGCACCCTGACCGAGAGCGCGACGGTCTCGACCGAGATCCTGCCGGGCGGGGTCGCGGACGAAGGCGTCGAGGACAGTCCGGAAGACCACCTGCGTCGCATGCAGGACCTCTGCCTGGACCGGAACGAACGGTAGGGCGGCCGGTCAGGCCGCGACCGGCATCCGCGCCACGTTGCAGTGGGTCCACAGCCTGTCCATCGCCTTGACGAGGTCGTCCATCATGGCGTCGGTGTGGTTGGGCGAGGGGGTGAAGCGCAGTCGCTCGGTGCCCTTGGGCACGGTCGGATAGTTGATCGGCTGGACATAGACGCCATGGTCTTCCAGCAGCATGTCGGAGATCATCTTGGCGTGCACCGGATCGCCGACGAACACCGGGACGATGTGGCTGACGCTTTCCATCACCGGAATGCCGGCGGCGCGGAACCGGGCCTTGAGGGCGGCGGCGCGCTCCTGGTGGGCGTCGCGAACCTCGGGGTGGGCCTTGAGCCAGCGGACCGAGGCCAAAGCCCCCGCCGTCAAGGCGGGAGGAAGACTGGTGGTGAAGATGAAGCCCGAGGCCCAGCTGCGCACGGCGTCGACGATGACCGCATCGGCGGCGATATAGCCGCCCATGACGCCGATGGCCTTGCCGAGGGTGCATTCGACGATGTCGATCCCGTCCAGCACCCCGTCGCGCTCGGCCACGCCCGCGCCGGTGTCGCCGTACAGGCCGACGGCGTGGACCTCATCGAGATAGGTCAGGGCGCCGTATTTTTGCGCCAGGGCGATGGTCCCGGCGAGGTCGGCGATGTCGCCGTCCATCGAATAGACGCTCTCGAAGGCGATCAGTTTCGGCGCCTCGGCCGGGGCGTCGCGCAACAGGGTCTCGAGGTGTTCGAGGTCGTTGTGGGCGTAGATGTGCCGCTCGCAGCCGCCGTTGCGGATGCCGGCGATCATCGAGGCGTGGTTGAGGCTGTCGGAGAAGACGATCAGGCCGGGCAGGATGCGCTGCAGGGTGGTCAGGGTGGCCTCGTTGGCGACATAGCCGGAGGTGAACAGAAGCGCGGCTTCCTTGCGGTGCCAGCTGGCCAGCTCGGCCTCGAGATCGACCGCCGAGCGGGTGGTGCCGGAGATGTTGCGGGTGCCGCCGGCCCCGGCGCCGACCTGATCGATCTCCGCCTGCATGGCCTCGAGCACGGCCGGGTGCTGGCCCATGCCGAGATAGTCGTTCGAGCACCAGACGATGACGTCCTGGGAGCTGCCGTCCTCGCGGCGGCGGATCGCCTTCGGAAACTGGCCGCGCACGCGCTTCAGATCAGCGAAGACGCGGTAGCGTCCCTCGCTCTTGACCTGCTC
>JAHJNW010000047.1 GCA_018820665.1 Alphaproteobacteria bacterium
CCCCCGATGGGGGAGCAATGCTCAGACGCGTTCGATGACGGTGGCGGTGCCCATGCCGCCGCCGATGCACAGGGTGATCAGGGCGGTCGACTTGTCGGACCGCTCCAGCTCGTCGAGGGCGATGCCGGTGATCATGGCGCCGGTGGCGCCCAGCGGGTGGCCCATGGAGATGCCGCCGCCGTTGACGTTCATCTTGTCATGCGGAATGTCGAGCGCCTGCATGTAGCGCAGCACCACGGCGGCGAAGGCCTCGTTGAGCTCCCAGACGTCGATGTCGGCGGTGGTCATGCCGAGCTTGGCAAGCAGCTTCTTCGTCACGAACTCGGGGCCGGTCAGCATGATCGAGGGTTCGGAGCCGATCGAGGCGGCGCCGACGATGCGGGCGCGGGGCTTGAGGCCCAGGGCCTGACCGGCCTCCAGCGTGCCGATCAGGACGCCGGCGGAGCCGTCGACGATGCCCGAGGAATTGCCCGGGGTGTGGACGTGGTTGACGCGCTCGACCTCGGGGTAGCGCTGGTTGATGACGCTGTCGAAGGCCATCTCGCCCATCATGGCGAAGGACGGGTTCAGCGAGCCGAGAGTCTGCATGTCCGTGTTCGGACGGATGGTCTCGTCGCGGTCCAGCTGGACGAGGCCGAGCTGGTTCCTGACCGGGATGACCGATTTCGAGAAGCGGCCGTCGGCCCAGGCGGCGGCGGCGCGCTTGTGGCTTTCCATCGAATAGGCGTCGACGTCGTCGCGGCTGAAGCCGTATTTCGTCGCGATCATATCGGCCGAGACGCCCTGGGGCACGAAATAGGTCGGGAAGGCGCTGGACGGATCGACCGGCCATGCGCCGCCGTCGGAGCCCATCGGCACCCGGCTCATGGCCTCGACCCCGCCGCCGACGGCGAAGTCGGCCTCGCCGGATTTGACCTTGGCGGCGGCCATGTTCACGGCCTCGAGGCCGGAGGCGCAGAAGCGGTTGATCTGGACGCCGGCCACGGTCTGGGCCCAGTCGGCCGAGAGGACGGCGGTGCGGGCGATGTCGGCGCCGAGCTCGCCCACCGGGGTGACGCAGCCGAGGATGACGTCGTCGACCTTGGACGTATCGAGGTCGTTGCGGTCGCGCAGGGCTTCCAGCACCTGGGTCGCCAGGCTGAGGCCGGTGATCTCGTGCAGCGAGCCGTCCTTCTTGCCCTTGCCGCGCGGGGTGCGAACCGCGTCATAGATGTAGGCGTCGGTCATGGGTGCGTCTCTCCTTGGGTCCCTAACGCTCGGCGCGCGGCGCCTCGCTGCATGAGGGACAGGGTGCGTATTCGAAACTCGCTCGCCAGAAACCCTACGCTTACGTCAACGTCAAGTAATTTGGCCGCGACCTGGCGGGTGGAGCGCGAGCCCTGCGCCTCGCCGGCCGTATCAGGACGCCGCGTGGCATACCGCCTCAATGTTGAAGCCGTCGGGATCGAGCACGAAGGCCGCGTAGTAGTTGGGGCCATAGTTGTCGCGCAGGCCGGGAGCTCCGTTGTCCCGCCCCCCGGCCTTGAGAGCGGCGGCGTGGAAGGCGTTGACCTCCGCCCGGGTTTCGGCGCGGAAGGCGACGTGATTGCCCTCGCCCGGGCGTTCCTTGTCGGCGATGACGAACTCGGGCCCTTCGACGCCGAACATGACGACGGTGGAGTCGCCATCGCGTTCCTCGGCAAGGATGCGGAACCCGAGGGGCGCGAGGGCGGCGGCGTAGAAGGCGCGGGAGCGGGCGATGTCGGTGACATCGAGCGCGAGGTGATCGATCATTGGCGGTCTCCGTGTCGCGGGCCTCAGCCGACAACGCACGAGCCGGAAAACCGGTCGCAGCGGCCGACCGGGGCGCGGGACGGCGCGAACGACTCTCAGCTGGGCTCGAGGCTGGAACGCCCGCAGCCTCGGGGATTTTAGCCGACAGATCCCATGACTTCGAGAGGAACACGACATGGCCCAGACCTATGAAGAGATGGACGCGATCGCCATGCTGAAGGCCGACCACCGCAAGGTGGAGGAGATCTTCGCGGCCTTCGAAAAGGCGCGCAGCCCCGAGCGCAAGCGCGAGCTGGCCGAACAGGCCTGTCTGGAGCTGAAGGTTCACACCGCGATCGAGGAGGAGATCTTCTATCCCGCCTGCCGCGGGACCGAGGTTGAGGACGACCTGCTGAACGAAGCCTATGTCGAACATGACGCGGCCAAGGTCCTGATCGCGGTGATCGAGGCCGGCGGGCCGGACGAGGCCTTCTACGACGCCCAGGTCAAGGTGCTGGCCGAGATGATCGAGCATCACGTCGAGGAAGAGGAAAAGCGGTCGGAAGGCATGTTCAGCCAGGCGCGCGCCGCGGGCCTGGACATGGATCGGCTGGCCGACCAGATGCGCGCCCGCAAGCGCACGGCGATGGAAGAATATCAGGCCGGCAAGCCCGACAGCCCGCGCACCTTCCCCGGCGGCGATGTCGAAAGCGCCCTGACCGACGAGCCGTTCGGCCACGGCGCGGTGGCGCGCTGAGGCCGGCGATGGGTTCCGTCCGGGCGGGCCTCTGCGCCGCCGCCGGCTTGATGGCGGCGGCCTGCGGCCCGTCGGCGCCGTATCTGATCGTGCAGCGGCCGCCACCGACCGCGCGGGCCGTGCTGCCGGTCGAGCCGCCGCAGGACAGCCGGCCCTCGAACGATGTGGAGGCGAGACTGCTGGCCGCGCACAACGCCGAGCGGGCGACCGTGGGCGTTCCGCCGCTGCGCTGGGCCGACAATCTGGAGGCCGAGGCGCGGGTCTGGGCGGGGGAGTTGATCGGCAGCAACCGCTTCGCCCACGACCCGGCCCTGCACGGCCACGGCGAAAATCTGTGGACCGGCTGGGGCGGGCGGGTGTGGACGCCCGAGGAGATGGTCGGGGACTGGATCGCCGAGAAGGCGGACTACCGCCACGAAGTGTTTCCGAACGTCAGCCGGACGGCCGCCTGGAGCGATGTCGGCCACTACACCCAGCTGGTCTGGCGCGACACGACGCATGTCGGCTGCGCGGTCGCGACTCGCGGCGACCGATCGGTGCTGGCCTGCCGCTATGCGCCGCCGGGGAATATTGACGGGCGGCGGGCGTACTAGGGGAGGCAGGAGGCAGCAGGCAGCAGGCAGCAGGGTCGCAGAAAAACCGGCGGGAGCGGGTCTACGGCTAACGGACAGATGATTTCACGAGTTTCCGCCCGCTGCCTGCTGCCTGCTGCCTGCTGACTTTATCCCTAGCTGACGTACCCCGCCTGCATCAGCTCGGCGATGTGGACGATGGCGACCGGGTGGTCGGCCTCGACCACCAGGAGGGTGGCGATCTTGTTCTGGGTCATCAGGTCGATGGCGTCGCTCATGCGGGCGTCGGGGCCGATGACCTTGGGCCGTCCGCTCATGACATCGGCGGCGGTCAGGCCCGCCAGGTCGCGCGAGAAGGCGCGGCGGACGTCGCCGTCGGTGACGATGCCGGCGAGGGTTCCGTCCGCGTTCAGCACCGCCACGGCGCCCTTGCGGCCCTCGGTGATGGCCGAGACGACCTCGGCGAAGCTGGCGGTCAGGGCGACGGTGGCCGGGGCCGGCGGGCGGTCGCCCATCCAGTCGCGGATGCTCTGCAGGCTCATGCCCAGCTTGCCGCCGGGATGGTGCAGGCCGAAGGCCTCGGCGGTGAAGCCGCGGCGGTCCATCAGCACCATGGCGAGGGCGTCGCCGAGGGCCAGGGTCATCAGGGTTGAGGTGGTGGGCGCGAGGCCGTTGGGGCAGGCCTCGGCCACCTGCGGCATGGTCAGGCAGACGGCGGAGGCGCGGCCGAGGAAGCTGGTCGGGCGCTGGGTGATGCCGATGACCGGAATGCCCTCGCGCTGGCAGTAGATCAGCGGATCGCGCAGCTCGCGGCTCTCTCCCGAGTTGGAGATGGCCAGCAGGGTGACGTCCTTGCGCAGCATGCCGAGGTCGCCGTGGCTCATCTCGGCCGGGTGGACGAAGAAGGCGTTGGTCCCGGTCGAGGCGAGGGTGGCGGCGATCTTGCCGCCGATATGGCCGGACTTGCCCATGCCGGTGACGACCAGATAGCCGGGGCGGGACAGGATGATCTCGCAGGCCCGGGCGAGGCTGTCGTCGAGGCTGGTCTCCAGCGCCTGGAGGGCGGCGATGTTGAGCCGGATGACCTCGCGGGCGCGGGCGGTCATGGCGGCGGGTTCGGCGGACAGGACGGGGCTGGCGGCGTCGGTCATGTCCGCGATGTGGCGCATCGGACGAGGATTCACAATCGCCGGGGCCGCGAGCGGCCTTGCTGCGACGCGATAAAAAGCGGTCTCGGGGTCAACCTTTGCCGGGGGATTGCGTTAGAAGGAGCCATGCGGACTTCACCCCTGATCCCCGACGGCGCGTCCGCGCCGGTCGACGCCCCTGTGCAACTTCCCCCGCCGCCCCTCCGACTGCCCCGGCCCGCCGCCCTGTTCCTTGATATGGACGGGGTGCTGGCGCCGCTGGCCGAGACGCCGGACGCGGTCTTGCCCCGCCCTGAACGGACGGCGGCGCTCAGAGCCGTCGCCGAACGGCTGGAGGGCCGAGTGGCCATCATCAGTGGACGGACCATCGCCGAGATCGACCGCATCGCCGAGGCCAGCGCGGCGTCGGCGTCCGGCGTGCACGGGCTGGAGCGGCGCCGCGCCGACGGCTCGCTGGATCACGCCGAGGCGGCGCCGGAGGTGCGGGGCGCGATCGAGGCCTTCGAGGAATTCGCCCGCACCCGGCCCGGCGTCATCGTCGAGGACAAGACGGTGTCGGCGGGGCTGCACTATCGCGGGGCGCAGGCGGAAGGCGGCGCCGCCATGGCGCTGGCGGAGCGGCTGGCCTCGGAGACCGGGCTGACGTTGCAGGCCGGCAATCTGGTGGTCGAGCTGAAGACGCCGGGCACCAGCAAGGGCACGGCCCTGACCGCCTTCATGGACGAGGCGCCGTTCGCCGGCGCGGTTCCGATCATGCTGGGCGACGACCTGACCGACGAGGATGGCTTCATCGCCGCCGGATCCCATGGCGGGTTCGGCGTGCTGGTCGGGCCGGCGCGCGAGACCGCCGCGCGCTATCTGTTGCCGGATGTGGACGCCGTGCTGGCTTGGCTGAACGCCGTCGAGGAGGGCGAATGACCACTCCCAATCTGGACCTCGCCCCGGTCGGCAACTGCTCGATCAGCGCCCTGATCGACCGCGGCGGCCGCTATGTCTGGGCCTGCGCGCCGCGGGTCGACGGCGACCCGGTGTTCTCGGCCCTGATGGACGGCAGCGATCCGGAACACGGCTTCTGGGATATCGAGCTGGAGGGGCAGAAGCACGTCTCCCAAGCCTATATCCGCAACACCCCGGTGCTGCGGACCGTGCTGACGGCGGAGGACGGCGCCTCGGTCGAGATCATCGATTTCGCGCCGCGTCATCACAAGCACAGCCGCACCTATCGGCCGCTGGCCTTCGCCCGCATCATCCGCCCGCTGGAGGGCTCGCCGCGCATCCGCGTGCGGCTGCGGCCGTCCGCCGAATGGGGCGCGCGGCCGGCGGATCGGACCAGCGGTTCGAACCACATCCGCTACCTCTGCACCGACGTGACCTTCCGCCTGACCACTGACTGCCCGGTGTCGCACATCCTCAATGAGCGGATCTTCCGCCTCGAGCGGCCACACGCCTTCTTCTTCGGCCCCGACGAGGGCTACGACCAGGACGTCGGGCCGGGGGTGTCCTCGGCGCTGGATCGGACCGTGGCCTATTGGCAGGACTGGGTGCGGACCCTGTATCTGCCGCTGGACTGGCAGGACGCGGTCATGCGCGCCGCCATCACCCTGAAGCTGTGCGCCTATGAGGAGACCGGGGCCATCGTCGCGGCGATGACCACCTCGGTGCCGGAGTTCCCCGAGAGCGGGCGCAACTGGGACTATCGCTACTGCTGGATCCGCGACGCCTACTATGTGGTGCGGGCGCTGAACCGGCTGGGCGCGGTGGACATCCTTGAGAACTACCTCGGCTATCTGCGCAACCTGGTCGATGACTCGGCTGGCGGCCATGTGCAGCCGGTCTATGGCGTCGGGCTTGAGCCCGGCATCGGCGAGCGGATCGTCGAGAGCGTCGAAGGGTATCGCGGCATGAAGCCGGTGCGGATCGGCAACCAGGCGCACGAACACCTGCAGCACGACGTCTACGGCCAGATCGTCCTGCCGCTGGTGCAGAGCTTCTACGATCAGCGCCTTTTGCGGCCCGGGACGATCGACGACTTCCACGCGCTGGAGAAGGTCGGCGAGCGCGCCTTCGCCATGCACGACCAGGTCGACGCCGGCCTGTGGGAGTTCCGCACGATCGCCCGGGTGCACACCTATTCCTCGGTCATGTGCTGGGCCGCCTGCGACCGGCTGGCCAAGGCGGCCGACCATCTGGGCCTGCAGTTGCGGGGCGAGGTCTGGCGCGAACGGGCGCAGGTCATCCGCCAACGGATCGAGGCCGAGGCCTTCCTGCCCGACGAGGGCCGATTCGCCGCCAGTTTCGGCAATCGCGAACTGGACGCCTCGCTGCTGCAGCTGACCGACCTGGGCTTCCTCGATCCGATGGACCCGCGGCAGGTCAAGACCTTCGAGGCCATCGAGCGCGACTTGAAGAAGGGGCCCTATCTGTTCCGCTATGTCGAGGCGGATGATTTCGGCGAGCCGGAGACGGCGTTCAACTTCTGCACCTTCTGGTTCATCGAGGCCCTGCATCTGAACGGCCGCACCGAGGAGGCCCGGGAGATTTTCGAGGAGATGCTGAGCCGGCGCACGAACGCGGGCCTGCTGTCGGAGGATCTGTCGCTGGGGGACAAGGAGCTGTGGGGCAACTATCCGCAGACCTATTCGCTGGTCGGCATCATCAACTGCGCCGTGCTGCTGAGCCGGTCGTGGACGGACGCGCGATGACCCCCCTCACGAAATCGCGTTGGGACCATTGCCTGCTGCTGGAGGTTTGCACCGCATGAGCCGTTTGATCGTCGTTTCCAATCGTGTCTCGGCGCCGAAGGATCCCGCCGCGGGATCGGTCGGCGGTCTGGCCATGGCCCTGTCCGCGGCGCTGCGGAAATACGATGGCCTGTGGTTCGGCTGGTCCGGCGAGACGGTCGAGACGTTCAAGCCCGAGGCCAAGATCGAGGACCGCGCCGGCGTGACCGTCGCCCTCGTCGATCTGGAAGCCCAGGACGTCGATGAATATTACAACGGCTACGCCAACCGGACGCTGTGGCCGCTGTTCCACCACCGGGTCGATCTGACCGCCTATGAGCGGTCCTATGGCGAGGGCTACGAGCGAACCAACGCCCGGTTCGCAGACGTGCTGGCGCCGCTGATCGAGCCCGACGACATCATCTGGATCCACGACTACCACATGATCCCGTTGGCCCGGGACCTGAGGCGACGCGGGATCAAGAACCGCATCGGCTTCTTCCTGCACACGCCCTGGCCGGTGCGTCAGCTGCTGGTCACCCTGCCGCACCACCGGCGGCTGGTGGAGGCCATGTTCGACTATGACCTGATCGGCTTCCACACCCGCGAGTGGCTGGACCTGTTCCGCGACTATGTGGCCTCGGAGCCCAGCGTGAACGGGAAGCTGCTGCCAAACGACGCGCTGGAGGCCTTCGGCAAGACGGTCCAGACCGGGGTTTTCCCGATCGGCATCGACGTCGAGGGCTTCATCGCGGCCGGCAACTCGCCGCTCGGGATCCGCACCTACGACCGGATGGCGGCCTCGGCGGCCTTCCGGTCGCTGATCGTCGGCGTCGATCGACTGGATTATTCCAAGGGGCTGGAGGAGCGGCTGCTCGGCTATGAGCAGTTCCTCGAGACGCATGCGGACATGCGGTCCGAGGTCCTGCTGCTGCAGGTGACGCCGATTTCGCGGGACGAAGTCGATTCCTATCAGGAAATTCGCGGGCGGCTGGACGCGCTGGCCGGCCGGATCAACGGCGCCTACGCCGAGATGGACTGGCAGCCGATCCGCTATCTGAACCGGACCTATCGCCGCGACCAGCTGGCCGGCATCTACCGCGCCGCGCGAGTCGGGCTGGTGACCCCGCTGCGCGACGGCATGAATCTGGTGGCCAAGGAATATGTCGCGGCCCAGAACCCCGACGATCCCGGCGTCCTGGTGCTGTCGCGCTTCGCCGGCGCCGCGGAACAGATGAACGAGGCCCTTCTGGTCAATCCGTTCAGCCGCGAGGAGCTGTCCGACGCGATCCAGCGGGCGCTGACCATGCCGCTGGAAGAGCGCAAGCGGAAATGGGAGTGCCTGATGAAGGTCGTGCGGGACACCGACGTCGGCATCTGGCGCGACGACTTCGTCGCCTCCCTGCGGGCGGTGGTCGACCCCGCTGACGACGACACCGGCGCCGCCGCCGACGCAGCCTGAACCGTTCAGGCCGCTTCGCTCCGTATCATCCCGTCGTCCCTGGCCATGGCCCGCTGGTGCGCCGGGCGCGCCCGGAGTCGACCGAGATAGTCGTCGAGCAGCGGACTATCGGGCAGGTGCTCACCGGCCCAGGCCAGCGTGCTGCCGACCATCACGTCCGCCACGGTGAACTCATCGCCCATCAGACAGGGGCCGACCCAGAGCGCCTCCAGCAGGCGCGTGATGGCGGCGTCATAACGCTCCCGCGCGCGCGGATCGGCGTCGGTCGCGCCGGCGGCCTTGCTCCAGATCGCCGGCTCCAACTCGCCGGCCGCCCAGCAGATCCAGGTCAGGAGCGGGCCCCGGTGGGGAGATTCCGGCGGGAAACCGAGCCCGGCCTCTGGATGCAGGCCGGTCAGATACAGCGCCACGGCCGCCGATTCCGTGATCAAGGCTCCATCGTGGACGAGGGCCGGGACCTTGCCGTCGGGGTGCGGATTCCTCGGATCGCGAGCGCCCGTCCCGTCCATGCGCTGGATGTCGCAGTATACGATTCGGCAGTCGGCCCCCAACTCCTCGATCAGCCAGACCAGACGCGACGAGCGCGATCGCGGGGCGTGAAACAGCGTCAGCATAGGCCCTCTCCCTCCGTGACCCGGCGACATCGCCAGGCCGTGCCGAATTGACTATCGCGCCCCTGCTGCCAGCATGCTGTCAGCAGGGTGGGACGAGACTGGCGGAATGAGACGCGCGGACCGGCTTTTCCAGATCATCCAGGTGTTGCGCCGGTCGTCTAAACCGGTGACGGCGGACGCCATGGCCGCCGAGTTGGAGACATCGAAACGCTCCATCTACCGCGACATCGCCACGCTGATGGCCCAGCGCGTGCCGATCCGGGGCGAGGCCGGGATCGGCTATGTGCTGGACGGCGGCTTCGACATGCCGCCCCTGATGCTGACGTCGGACGAGATCGAGGCGGCGGTGCTGGGGGCGCAGTGGGTGGCGGGGCGGGGCGATCCGGCCTTGGCGCGGGCGGCGACCGATCTGATCGCCAAGATCGCCGCCACCGTGCCCGACAAGCTACGCCCCGTGCTGCTGGAGCCGGCCGTGGCGACGCCGCCGGCATGGAAGCACGAGATCGAAACCCTCGACCTGGCTCTGGTTCGAGCCGCCATCCACGCCGGGCGCAAGTTGCGAATGCGTTACGCCGACGAGCAGGGTCAGGAGACGCTGCGCGTCATCTGGCCCTGTCTGATCGGCTATCGCGAGACCAAACGCCTGCTGGTCGGCTGGTGCGAGACGCGGGAGGACTTCCGCTCCTTCCGCACCGACCGGGTGGTCGAGGCGGAGGTTCTGGACGACCGCTATCCGGGCCGGCCGGCCGTGCTTCGCGCCCGCTGGTTCGCCCTGATGGAGCGCCAGCGGGCCGAGTGGGAGGCGAGATGCAGCGGCGCGGCCGCCCCACCACCGGCCGACGGCGGGGTCGTCTGACCGTCTAGTAGATCTCGATCAGGCCCGCGGCGCCCATTCCGCCGCCGACGCACATGGTGACGACGCCGTATTTGGCGCCGCGCCGCTTGCCCTCGATCAGGACGTGGCCGGTCATGCGCGCGCCCGACATGCCGTAGGGGTGGCCGATCGAGATGGCGCCGCCGGAGACGTTGAGCCGGTCATCCGGGATGCCGAGCCGGTCGCGGCAGTAGATCACCTGGACCGCGAAGGCCTCGTTCAGCTCCCAGATGCCGATGTCGTCGACGGTCAGGCCGTGGCGCTCCAGCAGGCGGGGCACGGCGAAGACCGGGCCGATGCCCATTTCGTCGGGCTCGCAACCGGCCACGGCCATGCCGCGGAAGGCGCCGAGCGGCTGGAGGCCGCGCCGCTCCGCCTCCTTCGCCTCCATCAGGACGCTGGCCGAGGCCCCGTCCGACAGCTGGCTGGCGTTGCCGGCGGTGATGAAGCGGCCTTCCTTGATTTCCTCGCCGCCGCCGAAGACGGTCTTCAGCGACGACAGACCCTCGAGGGTGGTGTCGGCGCGGTTGCCCTCGTCCTTCGACAGGGTCACCTCTTTCGCCGAAGCTTGGCCGGTGGCCTTGTCGACGACCTGCATGGTTGTGGTCATGGGCACGATCTCGGCGTCCAGATAGCCGGCGGCCTGGGCGGCGGCGGTGCGCTGCTGTGAGCGCAGGGCGTATTCGTCCTGGGCTTCTCGGCTGATGCCGTAGCGGGCGGCGACGACCTCGGCCGTCTCCAGCATCGACATATAGACGTGCGGTTGAAGCTTCAGCAGCGCCTCGTCCTGCATCCGGTACAGGTTCATGTGCTGGTTCTGCACCAGGGAGATGCTTTCCAGCCCGCCGCCGACGGCGACGATCTGGCCGTCGTGGCTGACCTGTTTCGCGGCCGTGGCGATGGCCATCAGGCCGGAGGCGCACTGACGGTCGAGGCTCATGCCCGCGGTGGTGACCGGCAGGCCAGCGGCGAGGGCCGCCTGGCGGCCGATGTTGGTGCCGGTCGAGCCCTGCTGCAGGGCCGCGCCGATGACCACGTCCTCGACCTCGGCCGGATCGACGCCCGAGCGGGCGACGGCGTGGCGGATGGCGTGGCCGCCCAGCTGCTGGGCCTGGGTGTCGTTGAAGGCGCCGCGATAGGCGCGGCCGATCGGGGTGCGGGCGGTGGAGACGATGACGGCTTCGCGCATGGAGAGCTCCTCGTTGGGGCGCTAACGCTCGCGACGCGGTCGCTCGCTGCTTGAGCGCGGTTGGTCGTGACGCCTTACGCGCCTGTCGTAACGTCAAGGCAAGACCCGACGCGCGTGATTAGCGCGGCGCGCCGGGGGCTGGAAGCACAATCCTCACTCAGTCGTGAGCGTTCTGGGCGTGAGCGTTCTGCGCCTTGGTCAGTTCGATCATGCCCTGGGCGGCGCCCATCTCGGGCACGATCTCGCCGGTGCGGTCGGAGATGTCGGCGAAACGGGCGGCGACCTGTTCGGGCGCGTCCTCGCCGGCGATCCAGGCGCCCTGGGTCAGGGTGACATAGGCGCGCTCGAAGCCGCCGGCCCCGGCGGCGAGGATGCAGCGGGTCGGGGCCTCGTCGCTGGCGAGATACAGCAGGCCCGGCGTGACCATCTCCGGTCCGAGCAGCTCGAGCGGCAGCTGGGCCCCGAGATCCTCGGTCATGCGGGTGTGGGCGGTGGGGGCGAGGCAGTTGACGCGGATGTCGTTCTTCGCCCCCTCGATGGACAGGGTCTGCATCAGGCCGACCAGCGCCATCTTGGCCGCGCCATAGTTTGACTGGCCGAAATTGCCGTACAGGCCGGACGAGGAGGTGGTCATGACGATGCGACCGTAGTTGGCCGCGCGCATGTGGTCCCACACCGCCTTGGTGCAGTTGACCGCCCCCATCAGGTGGACGTCGACGACGAAGCGGAAATCCTCCAGCTCCATCTTGGCGAAGCTCTTGTCGCGCAGCACGCCGGCGTTGTTGACCAGGATGTCGACGCGGCCCCATTGGCCGATGGCCGCCTCGACCATGGCCTGGACGGCGGCGGGATCAGTCACCGAGGCGGCGTTGGCCATGGCCACGCCCCCGGCGGCCTCGATCTCGGCCACGACAGCCTCGGCCGCAGTCGCCGAGCCGCCCGATCCGTCGCGGGCGCCGCCGAGATCATTGACCACCACGCGCGCGCCGCGTTTGGCCAGGGCGAGGGCGTGTTCGCGCCCCAGACCGCCCCCGGCCCCCGTCACGATCGCCACCCGGTCGTCGAACCTGATTGTCATCGTCCATGCTCCTGATGCGTCGCCCGAGTCCTAGCAGGCGACCCGCGCCGGCGCAGCCCCGGCCCTATGTTGGATTGGCGCCACAGTCGCCCCCCTTCCGTGCGGTTGCGAGGAACCGGAACCGTACATTGCCGTTCGGCTCGGGAACGCCCCGTGCACACGAGGGCTTTCGGGCAAATTTGAGGGATATCATGAAGGTCAAACTTTTCACCGGCGTCGCGATGGCCGGGCTGCTCGCAGCCGGCGCCGCGTCTGCCGATCCGAACGGCTGGTACGGCGCGCTTGACGCCGGCTATCATATGCCGACCGTCGAAACGAACGTCGGCGTCGACATGGAAGTCGATGACGACTGGGCCGGTTTCGCCCGTCTCGGCTACCGGTTCACGCCGAACTGGCGCGTTGAACTCGAGGGCGGCTATCGTCCGGGCGATCTGGGCGAACTGACGTCGGCCGCCACCGACGCACCGTTCTTCTGCAACGTCTCGCCCGCGACCGGCGCTTGCGAAAACCCGGATGGCGAGCTCACCGCCACCACCCTGATGATGAACGTGATCTACGACTTCGGCAGCGCCGATTCGACGGTCCGTCCGTTCATCGGCCTCGGCGCCGGCGTCAACCGCGTCAACACCGAGTTCGTTGGCACGCTGGCGAGCAGCCGCGGCATCACGGTCAGCGCCGACGACAGCTCGACCGAGCTGGCGGCGCAAGCGATCGCCGGCGTGGCCTGGGCCCTCAGCGAGCGCGCTTCGCTGGACCTGACCTACCGCTACCTGGTCTCGAACCTGGAGTTCGAGACGTTCGACACATCGCCGGCCGTCGACCTGGGCACGATCGCGGGCCGCTACGAGGACCACTCCATCAGCCTGGGTCTGCGCTATGCGTTCGGCGCGGCCGAGCCGGCCTATGTCGCTCCGCCGGCTCCGCCGCCCCCGCCGCCGCCCCCGCCCCCGCCGCCTCCTCCCCCGCCGCCGCCGGCTCCGGCGCCGACCGCGCGTGAGTTCGTGGTGTACTTCGACTGGGATCGCTCCGACCTGACGGCCGAAGCCTCCTCGGTGGTGACGCAAGCCGCCAACTACGCCAAGTCGGGCCGTGCGACCCGCGTCCTGGTCGTCGGCTACACCGACACCTCCGGCTCGGCCGCCTACAACCTCGGCCTGTCCAACCGCCGCGCCCGCACCGTTGCGGACGCGCTGGTCGCCCAGGGCGTCAACGGCGGCGTCATCTCGCTGGACGGCCAGGGTGAAACCAACCTGGCCCGCCCGACCGCCGACGGCGTTCGCGAGCCTCTGAACCGTCGCGCCACCATCGGCATCAACTTCTAAGACAGTTGAC
>JAHJNW010000048.1 GCA_018820665.1 Alphaproteobacteria bacterium
ATCCGGCAGGACTTCACGCTTCTGGGCGCGGTGACGACGGGACATGGATGTATCCTCTTAGAATCTGATGACGCGCAGGGCGGCTTACTTCGGACGCTTGGCGCCGTAGTGCGAACGGCGCTGCTTGCGGTCCTTGACGCCTTGCGTGTCGAGCACGCCGCGCAGGATGTGGTAGCGAACGCCGGGAAGGTCCTTCACGCGGCCGCCGCGGATCAGGACCACCGAGTGCTCCTGCAGATTGTGGCCTTCGCCGGGGATGTAGCACACGGCTTCGATGCCCGTGGTCAGGCGGACCTTGGCGACCTTACGCAGGGCCGAGTTGGGCTTCTTCGGGGTCGTCGTATAGACGCGGGTGCAGACGCCGCGGCGTTGCGGGCAGCCCTTCAGGGCCGGAACCTTGTTGTGGACCGGCTTGGGTTGGCGCGGCTTGCGGATCAGCTGGTTGATCGTGGGCATTAAGAACTCGTCTCTTTCAATCGATGGAGGCGTGTGCCTTTCGGCCGGGGCGCCTCGTGAGCCTTCTTTTCGGACGACGCTGATGCGCCGCCCCGGGTGGGGTTTCGAGCCGGGGACACGACCGCCAAACGAAAAAACCGGAACGCGCGCTTCGGGCGTTCCGGCGGGCACAGCCCGTCCGCTCAATTGTCACGATCCCGGAACCCGGCGCGCCGGGAACCTCGAAAGTGGGGGGCTTCTACGTGCGAGGGGGCTGAAGGTCAAGGGAACGCTCAGTCGGGCAGCCGAAAGCGGGTCGTATAAACGATTTTGGCGTCCGGCAGCGCCTGCTCAACAGTGCGAGGATGCAGGCGCGCCCTGCGCGCCAAACTCAACGCGGCCGCCCCGAACCCCTGCCCGGCGGGTGTCTCCGAAACAATGACGCAGTCCTTGAGCCGATCCCCGTCACGCCGGCATTCGAGCGTCACGGCGCCTTCGTCGGAAGAAGGGACGGCTTCCGCTGGCGGGATCGTCGTCGGGGACCCGGTCTGCGGATTCGCGACCTGACCGGACAGCGTGAAACCGGCGAGCATCGCCACCAGCAGCACCAACATCGTCATCCCCCTCTACCTGACCCTGAACCTGTACCACGTGTTCCGGCACGTTGAACCCGGGGCGTCGGGGAACAGGCCGCAATACCGCCACGCTCTCCCGTCCTTATCGGGCGAACCGAGGGAGGACGGATGGCCGGGCTGGCGTGGGTGTGGCCCTCGGGCGGCGAACGCTGGCGCAAGCCGGCCATCGTGGCCGCGTCCCTGGGCCTTCATGCCGTGGTGCTGGGCTATATGGCGTTTGACACCTTCGAGGGCTCCCGTCGGTCAGGAGCCGGCCTGATCCTGAACTATTTTCCGGGGCCGGTGATCCACGTCCAGATCGAGCCCCGACCGCTGCGCCGCGGCGAGGCGGCCCGGACCCGCGAGACTAGCGCACCGGACGGCTCCGTTCTCCGGATCACTGACCAGGGGACCCGGGCGGAAACCACCGGCTCGACTGGCTCCGCCCCGCTGGGTCAGCCGACCCCACTCTCTCCCGGCGACATCGCGCCGGACGCGCCGTCGGCTGGCATCGATGCGGGGACGTGGCGCGTGCGCCCCGGAGCCATCGACGACCGGATCGGTCGCGGCCTACGCGCCAGCGCTCTCGCCTGCGCCCGTCCCGCGCTGCTGGGTGGAGAAGAACGCGCCCTGTGCGACAGACGCATGGCGGTGCGGACGGCGGCGATTTCGGGAACCGGCGATCGCGCGCGCGACGCCCGCCTCGCGCGCCAGGGCGCCCGCGCCCTCGCCCGCTATGAAGCGCGACGGGCGCCCCTGTCGGGCGCCGACGATCCGCCCTGCGACAAGACCGGGCCAGTCGCGGAATGCGCTGTGGAAATCCACGTCGATCTGTTTTCTTCGATCGACGGCTGGCTGCCGAATCTGAGGGGCGACGATGAGTGAAGGCCGCCGCCGTGTATGGAATCCTGTCTGGCCACGCCGGGCCGAGCGCTGGCGGACGCCGGCGATCGTGGCGGTGTCCGTCGGCCTTCATGCGCTGGTGCTGGGCGTCATCGGCCTGCGCTCGATCGACCTCGGCCACCCGCCGCCGCCGATGGACCGGGTGGTCTATGTCGAGATCGAGCCCCGCCCCCTGCTGCCCGGCGAGGTCGCCCGGGTGCGGCCGCCGCCGGCGCGGCCGCAGACGCCCGCCGAAGCCCTGCCCGACGCCGGACCGGCCACGGCGCGGAGCGATCCCTTCCGGCGACCCGAGGATGAGGACGACCGCACCGCCCCCTCCCCCCCCCCCCCC
>JAHJNW010000189.1 GCA_018820665.1 Alphaproteobacteria bacterium
CCTGATCGCCGCCAACGAGGCCGAGCGCATCCATGTGCCGGTGGTGGCCTGCGGCGTCGATGCCGACGCCAATGACGCCGCCAACGCCATCCGCGCCGGGGCCAAGGAGTTCATCCCCCTGCCGCCCGAGGCCGATCTCATCGCCGCCGTCCTGTCGGCCGTCGCCGATGACGAGCGCCCGCTGATCTCGGCCGATCCGTCGATGAAGGCCGTGGTCCAGCTGGCCGATCAGGTCGCCCGCTCCGAGGCCTCGATCCTGATCACCGGCGAAAGCGGCGTCGGCAAGGAGGTGATGGCCCGCTATCTGCACCTCGGATCCAAGCGCGCCGACCGCCCCTTCATCAGCGTCAACTGCGCCGCCATTCCCGACAACCTGCTGGAATCCGAGCTGTTCGGCCACGAGAAGGGCGCCTTCACCGGGGCCATGGCCCGCCGCATCGGCAAGTTCGAAGAGGCCGGCGGCGGCACCCTGTTGCTGGACGAAATCTCCGAGATGGACGTGCGCCTGCAGGCCAAGCTGCTGCGCGCCATCCAGGAGCGGGTCATCGACCGCGTCGGCGGGACCAAGCCGGTGCCGGTCAACATCCGCATCATCGCCACGTCCAACCGCGACCTGGCCAAGTCGGTGGCCGAAGGCACGTTCCGCGAGGACCTTCTCTACCGTCTGAACGTCGTCAATCTGCGCCTGCCGGCCCTGCGCGAGCGGCCGGGGGACATCGCGGTTCTGGCCGATCATTTCGTCAAGAAATACGCCGCCGCCAACGGCGTGCCGGTCAAGCCGATCTCGATCGACGCCCGCCGCGCCCTGGTCTCGCATCGCTGGAACGGCAACGTCCGCGAACTGGAGAACGCCATGCACCGCGCCGTGCTGCTGGCGGTCGGGCCCGAGATCGACGTCGACGCCATCCGCCTGCCGGACGGCCAGCCGCTCAGCGCCGGCAGCCACGGGGCCGCGCCTGACGCCGGCGTGGCCGGCCGCGCCGCCGATGTCGCCGACGCCGTCACCCGCGCCCACGTGGGCCAGACGGTGGCGCAGATGGAGAAGACCCTGATCCTCGACACCCTGTCGCACTGCCTCGGCAACCGCACCCATGCGGCCAACATCCTCGGCATCTCGATCCGCACCCTGCGCAACAAGCTGAACGAATACGCCGACGAGGGGACCCAGATTATCGCGCCCCAGTCGGGCGTCGCCTCGTCCGGCTACGCGGCCGCCTGACCATGACCCTCCGCACGGACCGCAGAAGCGTCCTGACCGGTCTCGGCGCCCTGGGCGTCGCGAGCTGTGTCCGCGCCGAGCCCGCCCCGCGCGAGCCGGCCCCCGCCGCCGCGGAAGCCTTCGACCTGTCGGCGCTGGAGCGCGCTGACGGAGGCCGGTTGGGTTTCGTCGCCCATGACACCGGCTCGGACCGCCGCCTGGTGTGGCGGGCCGACGAGCGGTTCGTCTATTGCTCGACTTTCAAGATGTTCCTCGCCGCCGCCACCTTCGTCAGGGTGCAGGCGGGCGAGGAGCGGCTGGATCGTCAGATCCCGATCACCGCCGCCGATCTGGTTCCCCACGCTCCGGTCACCGAACCCGCCGTCGGCGGATCGCTCAGCGTCGAGGCCCTGATGAAGGGGGCGGTCGAGGTCAGCGACAATCCGGCCGCCAACCTGCTGCTCAACGCCATGGGCGGGCTGGAGCCGATGCGCGCCTTCTATCGCTCGCTCGGCGACCGCAGCACCACCGTCGACCGCTTCGAGCCCCAGATGAACCGGCTCGACGGCGACAAGGACACCATCACGCCCCAGCATTCCGCGGCCAATCTGCATCGTCTCCTGGTCGACCCCGCCACGCCGCTTGCGCCGGAGTCGAAGGCGACCCTGCTGCGCTGGATGGTCGACTCGCCGACCGGGGCGAACCGGCTCAAGGCCGGTGTTCCCGCCGGCTGGACCGTGGCGCACAAGACCGGCACCGGCGGCTATGGCCCGACCAATGACATCGGCGTCCTCTATCCGCCGACCGGAGCGCCGGTGATCGTCGCCGCCTATTATCACGCCACGCGCGCCTCGTCGGACGCCGCCAACGACGCCGTCATCGCCGAGGCCACCCGCCTCGCCCTCGCCGCCCTCGGTCGCGCATGACCGACGTCCCCGCCTCGACCATGATGAAGGACGGCATGGCCCGTCCGACCGGTCGCGACATGATGGGCTGGGTCGCGCGCGGCGAGGTCGGCATGGCCGTCGGCGTCATCGGCGTCATCCTGCTGCTGATCCTGCCGATTCCCGCCTTCCTGATGGACATGCTGCTGGCGCTGTCGCTCGTCTCCAGCGTGCTGATCCTGATGACCGCGGTGATGATGAAGAAGCCGCTGGACTTCGCCATCTTCCCGACCGTCCTGCTGGTCTCGACCCTGTTCCGCCTGGGCCTGAACCTGGCCTCGACCCGCCTCGTGCTCAGCCACGGCCACGAGGGCTCGGGCGGGGCCGGTCAGGTGATCGAGGCCTTCGGCGCCCTGATGATGGGCGGCAGCTTCATCATCGGCATCATCATCTTCGCCATCATCCTGGTGGTCAATTTCGTCGTCATCACCAAGGGCTCGACCCGGATCGCCGAGGTCAGCGCCCGCTTCACCCTCGACTCCATGCCCGGCAAGCAGATGGCCATCGACGCCGACCTGTCGTCCGGCCTGATCACCGAGGACCAGGCCAAGCTGCGCCGCAAGGAACTGGAGCAGGAATCGACCTTCTTCGGGGCCATGGACGGCGCCTCGAAATTCGTCCGCGGCGACGCCGTCGCCGGCCTGATCATCGTCTTCATCAATGTCATCGGCGGCATATTGATCGGCACGATCCAGCATGGCCTGCCCGTCGGAGACGCCGCGAATTCCTACATCTCCCTGACCATCGGCGACGGTCTGGTGACCCAGGTCCCGGCCATCATCATCTCCATCGCCGCCGGCTTCCTCGTGTCCAAGGCGGGCGTCGAAGGCACGGCCGACAAGGCCCTGGTCGCCCAGCTGGCCACCAACCCCGTCAGCCTCGGCGTCGTCTCCGGCGCCGCCGGCCTGATCGGCCTGATCCCCGGCATGCCGCTGCTGCCTTTCGCCGCCCTCGCCCTGGGGACCGGCTTCATGGCCTGGCGGCTGGGCCGCCAGCGGCTCAAGCCGCAGCCGACCGAGGCCGAGCTGAGCGCCGCCGCCGCCAGCCCGAAGGAAGACGTCGAGGAGCCGATCGGCACCGCCCTGACCATCGACGAGGTCAAGATCGAGCTGGGCTATTCCCTGCTGTCGCTGATCAACGACCTCGAGGGCCGCCGCCTGACCGACCAGGTCCGCGCCCTGCGCCGCTCGCTGGCCCAGGAGTACGGCTTCGTCATGCCGTCGGTGCGCATCCTCGACAACATGCGCCTCGGCACCCAGGGCTACGCCATCCGCATCAAGGAAATGGAGGCCGGCGCCGGCGAGGTCCGCCTCGGCTCGCTGATGGCCATGGATCCGGCCGGCCGCCAGGTCGAACTGCCCGGCGAACACACCCGCGAGCCCGCCTTCGGCCTGCCCGCCACCTGGATCGACGAGAGCCTGCGCGAAGAGGCGAC
>JAHJNW010000049.1 GCA_018820665.1 Alphaproteobacteria bacterium
CGATCTGGTCGCCCCGCCTTTTTCTTGGCCCCGCCTTTTTCTTGCGGGATCCCCGCCGGACCGATCTAGATGAGGGATATGTTCGCGCCGCTGATCCTGACGCTGGTCGCCGCCTATATGGCGCTGCTGTTCGCCGTGGCCTGGCGCAGCGAACGCGTGGGGCACCGGCCGCACGGTCGTCGGCTGGGACCCTGGGCCTACGCCCTCAGCCTGGCCATCTACTGCACCTCGTGGACCTACTACGGCGCGGTCGGTACGGCGGCGCGCGACGGCTGGGACTATCTGCCGATCTATCTGGGGCCGGTCATCGGCCTGGTCATCCTGTTCCCGCTGTGGCGACGGATCGCCGCCGCCGCCAAGCGCGAGAACATCGGCTCGATCGCCGATTTCATCTCCTCGCGCTATGGCAAGAGCCCGTCGCTGGGGGCGCTGGTGGCCTGCGTCGCCATCGTCGGCTCCCTGCCCTACATCGCCCTGCAGCTGACCTCCCTGTCCATGGCGTGGCAGCTGGTCACGGCCGGCACCCCGGTGGCCGGATCGGAGGGGCTGACGGTGGCGGTGATGGCCGTGGTTCTGGCCGGCTTCACCATCCTGTTCGGGGCGCGCCGGCCGGACCTGACCGAACACAACCGCGGCCTGATCCGGGCGGTGGCGCTGGAATCGGTGATCAAGCTGGCGGCCCTGATCGCCGTGGCGATTTTCGCCGGAGCCCTGCTGCTGGGCCTGCCGGACCGGGGGGCGGTGGCGACGGCGCTGGGCGACCTCGCCGCCCCGCCGGTGGTCGACTCCCGCTTCATCGCCATCACCCTGCTGTCGACCCTCGCCATCTTCTGCCTGCCGCGACAGTTCCATGTCGGCTTCGTCGAGGCGGTCGGGCCGGCCGACATCCACAAGGCCCGCTGGGCCTTCCCGACCTATCTGTTGCTGACCAGCGTGGCCGTCCTGCCGATCGTCGCCGCCGGGCGGCTGTTCGCCGATGTCGGGGACCCGGATCTGTTCGTACTGGGCCTGCCGTTCCAGCAAGGGGCGGGGGTGCTGACCGCCGTCGTCTTCGTCGGCGGCTTCTCGGCGGCGACGGCGATGGTCATCGTCGAGACGGTGGCGCTGTCGGCCATGGCCTCCAACAGCCTGATCCTGCCGCTGCTGGCCCGGGACCGGTGGCGCGCGCGAGAAGGGGCCTCGGACATGGCGGACGCCATCCTGCAGGTCCGCCGCATCGTCATCTGCGTCATCCTGTTTCTGGCCTGGCTGTATTTTCAGGCCATCGACCGGTCGTCCGGCCTCGCCTCGATCGGCCTGACCTCGTTCGCCGCCCTGGCGCAGCTGGCCCCGGCCCTGTTCGGAGCCGTGCTCTGGCGCGGCGGGCACGCGACGGGGGCCTTCGCCGGCCTGGTGGTCGGGGCGGCCATCTGGCTGGTCTTCCTCGCCCTGCCGCAGATGGGGGCGGCGCTGGGCGTGGGTCTGGTCACCCCGTTCGGCCTGGCCGATCCCCTTCCGCTCGGCGTCCTGCTCAGCCTCGCCGCCAACACCCTGACCTTCGTGCTGATCTCGCGCGCCGTCCGCCCGCGGCTGATCGACCGGGTCCAGGCGCGCGCCTTCGTCGATCGCATCAGCCCGGACTGGCGCGAGCAGAGCACGGCGCCTTCCGGCGCCTCGATCGGCGATCTGCGCACCCTGGTGGCGCGGTTCGTCGGCGACGCGGGGGCCAACCGGGCGTTTGACGCCTTCGCCCGGGAAACCAACCAGGTCTTTCGCGACAGCGACCCGGCCGACGCCGGTCTGGCGCGGGCGGCCGAGCGGATGCTGGCGGGGGCGGTCGGGGCCTCCTCGGCGCGGCGGGTCATCTCGGCCGCGCTCGCCGGCGGCGGGCGCGCGCCCGAGGATGTCGTGCGCATGCTCGACGAGGCCTCGCAGGCGGTCCAGTTCAACCGCGAACTGCTGCAGGCCACGCTCGACAACATCGACCAGGGGGTCAGCGTGGTCGACGAGGATCTGCGGCTGATCGCGTGGAACGCCCGCTATGTCGACCTGTTCGACCTGCCGGCGGGGTTCGTCCATGTCGGGCAACCCGTGGCCGCCGTCTATCGCCTCAATGCCGAGCGCGGCGAGGTCGAGACCGGGGACATGGAGGCCTGGGTCGAGCGTCGGCTGGAGGCGCTGCGTCGCCGCGAGCCGCACGACCACGAGCGGGCCCAGCCCAATGGCCGCATCCTCAAGTCGACCGGGGCGCCGATGTCGGGCGGCGGCTATGTCACCTCCTATACCGACATCACCGAACTGCGCCGCGCCGCCCAGGCGCTGGAGGAGGCCAATGAGCTGCTCGAGGCGCGGGTCGCCGATCGCACCGAGCGTCTGAACGAGGCGCGGCAGACGGCCGAGGCGGCCGTCGCCTCCAAGACCCGCTTTCTCGCCGCGGCCAGCCACGACCTGCTGCAGCCGCTGCATGCCGCGCGACTGTTCATCGCCGCGCTGAAGGACGAGCCGGGCGGGGACGGCGCGCCGGGCGCGCGGCGGCTGGCCGAGAACGCCGACCGGTCGATCGAGAGCGCCCACGGCCTGCTGAAGGCCCTGCTCAACCTGTCGCGGCTGGAGGCCGGCGGGGTCCGGCCCACGGTCGCCCCCCTGTCGGTCGAGGCCCTGTTCGGCGACCTGCGCCGCGAGTTCACGCCGGTCGCCGAGGCCAAGGGCCTGACCCTGACCATCGCGCCGTCGCGATTCTGGGTGGCCTCGGACCGGGACCTGCTGCGCTCGTTGCTGCAGAATCTGATCGGCAACGCCATCCGCTATACGGATCGCGGCGGGGTGCTGGTCGGGGCGCGGCGAGCGGGCGGCATGGTGCGGTTCGAGATCCACGACACCGGCCGGGGCGTCGCCCCGGAGCAGCAGGATCTGATCTTCACCGAATTCACCCGCCTGCCCGCGCGGGGCGGCGACGAGCCGGGGGCGGGGCTGGGGCTGGCCATCGTCCGGCGGGTCGCCGAGCTGCTGGGGCATCCGCTGGAACTGCGGTCGACGCCGGGGCGCGGCACGACCTTCGCGGTCTCGGCGCCCCG
>JAHJNW010000007.1 GCA_018820665.1 Alphaproteobacteria bacterium
CTGGGGGCGCGGACGGCGGTGCTGGAGGCGCTCGGCCAACGGTCGATGCCGGGGCCCGATCTGGCGCGGGCGGCGGGGGTTTCGTCGGGGGTGGTCAAGGGGCTGGTCGACGAGGGCGTGCTGGAGGTCGTCGAGATCGAGGCGGTCGCGGCCTTCGACGCGCCTGATCCGGACCATGCGCCGGCCACGCTGAACCCGGACCAGGCGGCGGCGGCGGATGTCATTGCGGACGCCACGGCGAAGGGCGGCTTCGCCCCCTTCCTGCTGGACGGGGTCACGGGGTCGGGCAAGACCGAGGCCTATCTGGAGGCGGCGGCGCGGGCGCTGCGGGCCGATCCGACGGCCCAGGTGCTGATCCTGCTGCCCGAGATCGCCCTGACCCAGGCGCTGATCGAGCGGATCGCGGACCGGTTTGGGGCGGCGCCGGCCGAGTGGCATTCGGGCGTGGCGCCGCCGAGGCGGCGGCAGGTGTGGGAGGCGGTGGTCGCGGGGCGCTGCAACATCGTCGTCGGGGCGCGGTCGGCGCTGTTCCTGCCCTACGCCAACCTGCGGCTGGTGGTGGTCGACGAGGAGCACGACGGCTCGTTCAAACAGGAGGAGGGGCTGGTCTATCACGGCCGCGACCTGGCCGTCGCGCGGGCGCGGATCGAGGGGGCGACGGTGGTGCTGGCCTCGGCCACGCCGTCGCTGGAGACGCTGTGGAACGCCCAGCTGGGGCGCTATGGCTGGCTCAAGCTGGCGGCGCGGCACGGGGCGGCGGTGCTGCCGCAGATTTCGCTGCTGGACCTGAGGCAGAACCCGCCCGATCCGCAGACCTGGCTGTCGCAGCCGTTGCGCGAGGCGATCGGCGAGACCCTGGCGCGGGGCGAGCAGACCCTGCTGTTCCTCAACCGGCGCGGCTATGCGCCGGTGGTGTTGTGCCGCGCCTGCGGTCACCGGATGACGGCGCCGGACACCGACAGCTGGCTGGTCGAGCATCGCTACACCGGGCGGCTGGTCTGCCACCTGACCGGCTTCACCATGCTGCGGCCCAAGATCTGTCCCTCGTGCGGGGCCGAGGATTCTCTGGTCTCGGTCGGCCCCGGCGTCGAGCGGGTCGAGGAGGAGGTGCGCCAGCTGTTCCCGGAGGCGCGGACGGCGGTGTTCAGCTCGGACACCGTGCCCGACGGCAAGTCGGCGCGGGCGCTGATCCAGCGGATGGCCGAGGGCGAGATCGACATTCTGGTGGCGACCCAGGCGGCGGCCAAGGGGCACAATTTCCCGCATCTGACCCTGGTCGGGGTGGTCGACGCCGATCTGGGGCTGCGGGGCGGCGACCTGCGGGCGGCCGAGCGGACGTTTCAGCTGCTGACGCAGGCGACGGGGCGGGCCGGGCGGGCGGACAAGCCGGGGCGGGCCATTCTGCAGACCTGGACGCCGGAGCATCCGGTGCTGATGGCGCTGGCGGCGGGCGACCGCGACGCCTTCGTCGCGGCCGAGATGGCCGAGCGCGAGGCCGCCTCCCTGCCACCCTACGGCCGGCTGGCGGCGATCATCCTGTCGGGCGAGAACGCCATGGCGGTGGAGAAGGTCGCGCGGGAACTGGCCGAGAACATCCCCAACGCCGAACGGCTGGAGGTCTATGGGCCGGCCGACGCGCCGCTGGCGCTGGTGCGCGGGCGGCGAAGGAAGCGGCTGCTGGTGCGGGCCGACCGGGACGTGGACCTGCAGGGCTTTCTGCGGGCGTGGCTGGCGCGGGTGAAGGTCCCGGGGTCGGTGCGGCTGAATGTGGATGTGGATCCGTACAGCTTTCTTTAGGGCGCTAACGCTCGCGACGCGGTCGCTCGCTGCTTGAGCGCGGTTTCAGGGGCTGGGCGGCAGGCGCGATTGCTCGCCGCTTCGGGGGAAGCGGTTGGGGAGAGAGCGGGGCGACCGGGCCTCGCCCGGTGCTTTGATAGATAACCGTTTCGACGAGACAGGCCGCCCCGCGCAGTCGTTTTCCACACGCCCTCCGGCTGGCGGCCCTGGCATTCGGGCCTTGCCGGATCATGTCGGGGTCATTGCTGCACCCGACATGGGGCGGACATGACGGCCATGGGACGTCAGCAGCCCGCAATCCGTTAGCGCGCGGCGAGCAAGCGGGCAGGATCCATCCCTGCCCCCGAGGACCCCCGGACTCTCCGTCGCCCGGGCTTCATCGCTCGACCACAGCCCGCCGCCATCGAGGAACGTGGATCCGACGCCCTCCCCTTCGACGGGATGGGGAGCATTTTACGGGAGGCCCGCCCTAGTACAGCCAAAACGGTTCGAGAATCGACTATATGTCTGTTTTTGCAGACGATTATTTTTACAACTAGACTATAGATTCGCGGATTGTAAGCACAGCGTCATGCGGCTCACCTCTCCATTCGCGAAGGCGAATGGGGAGGACAGA
>JAHJNW010000050.1 GCA_018820665.1 Alphaproteobacteria bacterium
CGACATCCCCGAGCTGAAACGCGCCTTCGCCGCCGGCGTCGACATCCACACCGCCACGGCCAGCGAGATGTTCGGCGTCCCCGTCGACCAGATGGACCCCGAGACCCGCCGCCGCGCCAAGGCGATCAATTTCGGCATCGTCTACGGCATCAGCGCCTTCGGCCTCGCCGCCCAGCTGAACATCGACCAGGGCGAGGCCGGCGCCTATATCAAGACCTATTTCGAGCGCTTCCCCGGCATCCGCGCCTATATGGACAAGACGAAGCTGGAGGTGCGCGAGCACGGCATGGTCCACACCGTGTTCGGCCGCCGCATCCACATCCCGGCCATCCATTCGAAGTCGGGGGCCGAGCGCCAGTTCGGCGAACGCGCCGCCATCAACGCCCCCATCCAGGGCGCCGCCGCCGACATCATCCGCCGCGCCATGGTGCGCATGCCGGGGGCGCTGGCGGCCGCCGGCCTGTCAACGCGCATGCTGCTGCAGGTCCACGACGAACTGGTCTTCGAGGCCCCGGAAGCCGAGGCCGAGCGCGCCATCCCGGTGATCAAACGGGTCATGGAGGGGGCGGCGGAACCGGCCGTGGCGCTGTCCGTGCCGCTGGTGGTGGAGGCGCGGGCGGCGGGGAATTGGGACGAGGCGCATTAGGGCCGCTAGGCGCTTTAGCGCCTACCCCGCTCACCTATGTCGAGGCTCAGATTTCACGGTCAGGGGCGATTGAAAGTTGTCGATCCTCGTTTTCATCAAAATAGTCCCTGACCGCTTGTGGCGTCAGGCTGAATCGGCGACGGGAGTTCACCATCTTCCGATTTACCAATCCCCGGTCCTCCATGATTTTCCCGCGCTTACCGACTAGTTGGTACGAGCAATCCAGTTCCCCTGCGATTTCGCTGGCGCCGATCCCGTTCTCAATGAACAGTGTTTCTAGAATACCTAACTCAGTCTCGGGCAACAGAAGTTCGGGTTGAATGCGTCCAAGCATTGCCTCATATTTTTTCGACAGATTTGTTACCGCGCAAGCCCCCTTCTTGCAGGACGGACACATCATGTCGAAAAGCTGAATGCTCGGCAGCATTTCTATATCAAAAATGTCTTCACAAGACTCGCATTTGATCTCTTGGTTGACTTGCAGAAACTTTCTTAAAATCGATGTGTCGTCGAAAACTCGTTCAGCATAATAATATCGATACTCACGTTTGCCCTCAGGCCTACCGAAGCTAATCTGATGCTTTCCGCATAATCCGTAGTTTAGAGCGAACAGTGAAACTGATCGCCCGTCTTTGTCTTTCATCTCGAAATACTTAGTGAGAAAGAAATTCAACTCGAGCGTAGAAAGCAGCCCTTCAAGTTCGGAAACGACGTAAAAATGACTCGTGGGCGGGCGGCCTGGAACATCGCGCAGAATCGCGTTGCCTTTGTAGGTCCGAAGCTCTCGCGCCCGGTCCACGACAGATTCCAGAAGTTCCTTCAGGCTATACGTTGAAGCGCGCTCAGAGAAAGTCTCGTGACGAAACTTCTGGACGCCGAAAAATGGCTCGATTTTTTCTTCATAGTACCGAATAGAGGCTTCGGTTATCGACCGGAGGCCAATCGTCTTTTTGTAGGCTATCTGGGACTCTTGCAGGTAACTAAGTAAGTGACCTATGTTTCTGGGGTTTCCGCTCGTCGCGTAAAAAAGCTGTTTGTATACTTCACCGCCAGGCTCGAAAAACTGCGAAGGATCACACTTGCAGAAGTGAGAAATTCGGTGGTCTATTAAACGCTTTGTGAAATCGACAGCTCGTTCTTCCATGGTCGCAACATCACTGGAGCCATAAAGACGGTATAGATCCAGATGAAACTCGTCGAGCTTTGTTTTGTCTAATTTGCCGTAATAAATACGGCCCGGATATGCCGCAATCTTAAACTTAATAAGTTCATTCGACCAGTTGTTGAGGGGTGCCAGTATGGAATCAACTAGGACCGTCATGGCCTCAAGCGGAAGTTCAGAAAAGTCGTCAATAAATATGAAAAGATGCCTTACGCCTATCGAATGTAATACTTCTTCCAACTGGAGAATCACAGAATTAATATCAAACGTCCGCATCAGGATGCGCGCAAACGCATGCTCGGACGCGCTACCGCTTTCTTGAGACCATCCCGACTTCAGGCTTAGTGATCCTGCCACCTCTGGCCCACTAGCGTTTGTTTTTGCGGTGAACGTGCCGGCGGCTTCTCCGCGGGTCTTTTGTGCTTGAGAGCTTCTGGTCTGGACGTTGTCTCCGGCCAGTGATGTCACATCAACAAAATCACTCTCAAACGCGCCTTCAATGATTTCATCGATCGACTCTATGACGTCTTGGCGCTTACCAGTGAAGCTTTCCCAGATGGCATTAGACCAACTTGAATCGAGCTGGCGCTTGAGTTCCTTCTTGATGTCCCGAAACACCGCTTGAATGAAGGCCTTGTAAAGCAGCAGCCTCTGCGCTTCGCTAGGGCTCAGGGCGAGCTCGGAGGCCGCAATCTTGGAAAGCAATGCGGGGTCTACTTCTGCCGATTCAAATACAGTTTTGATGTCGACGTAGGCGGAAATGGCGTCTTTGCGCTTCCGGATATCGAACTGCGCGCGCTGGAAAACTGTGGATTTGCCAGTGCCCTTCCTGCCCGTGACGAAAGTCGTGTTGGGTCGGAGCATGCCCTTGAGAATTGCGTCGTTCGGGAGAGGATCGACATAAAGCTCTTCGATGAGGGTCTGATTGGATCCCTCCCGCACCAGTTCGGCCCTGCGGTACAGTTTCAGCGACTGCGCCGCCTCCGCGAACTTCGAAGACTGAGTGTTATTCCAAGCTGCCATGTTGCCTCCCTCTGCAGTTTGGCACAGATTTCTTCCGAACAAAGGCACATCGGGTAGTTGGGTGTTGGATAACTCTCCGCTGTTGCGGCGTGAAACTGCCTATCGGGCCAATCCGCATTAAGTCGTTGCGACATCCCGCCCACCCTCATGTCACCGCCACATCCCCGCTCGCCCCATGCGGCCGTACCCACAAGGTAACCCTTCCCGGGCAGCCCATCCGCCGGCAGGTTGTGCTTCGCCCTCACAGGACGAAGCCGGTCCCGCGCTCGCGAGCGATGCGTTTCAGTCGGCGCGCCCCCACTTTCGCGGCGGTGACGAGGCTCAGCTCGCACGGCCGGAAAAAACCAGCCGGCTGTTGGCCAGCATGGCGCTAACGATGTAGCCGCAAAAACCAAGGCCGCCCGCGTCCGCCACCGGACGCGGGCGGTTGTCGGCCGCTAGTCCTTGGCGATGTCGAAGGCGAAGTCGAACGACTCGCCCGCGACCTCCACCACGAAATTCGCAGGCAGGGCGCCCGTCTCGGGGAAGGCCACCCGGTCGGAAATCACCTGTCCTCCGAAGGAGGTGTCCGGATCGACGGTGGTGGTCTGAAGGACGCTGCCGCTGAGCGAGGCGAGGGTATTGTCCAGATTGGCGCTGATATTGTTCATCTGGCTGGCCGTGCCGGCGGCGGCGATAGAGCCGGCGACGGCTTGGGCCGCATAGTTGGTGGCGACGGTGTTGTAGGTGCCATAGGGTGTCGTGGTGGTGCTGCGGTAGGTCGGGCCCGAAGCGGCGGCGGCGGCGGCGACGCCCCCGGCGAGGGCCGTCAGGACCAGGGCGGTGGTCGCGTCGTTCTTGGCCATGCGCTCAAGCTCGGCGTAGGTGAAGACCCGGACCGGGGCGCCGAGGGCCGAGAGGGACACGTTCTCGACGCCAAAATTCATGGCGGCTTCGCCGCGATTGTACACGGCGACGGCGAAGGTCAGACGGCCCTTTTCGTTCGGACCGAACGAGGTGACCTGCACGGTGGCGTTGCGACCCTCGGCCTGGGTCGTGGCGACCCCCTGCACATAGCGGATCGTTTGACCGGCGGTCGGCCGTGGCGTGGACGTATAGGTCGACGCGCAGGCGGACACGGACATGGCGGCGCAAACCGCCGCTGCAACAGCGTACTTCATTCTGGGGAGCCCCCTCCAAAGCCGGGCAACTCACCAGACCTGCCTACTGCATAGGTTCTATCGGGAGTGGTGTCGAGCAATGCCTGCAATCGCCACCCCCCCCTCACGTCATCGCCACATCCCCGCTCGCCCCGTGCGGCCGCACCCAGAAGGTCACCCGGCCCGGGCAGCCCATGCGCCGGCAGGTCGTGCTCCGCCCCCACAGGACGAAGCTGGTCCCGCGCTCGCGGGCGATGCGTTTCAGGTCGGCGCGGATGCGCAGCTCGCACAGCTCGCACTCGGTATAGACCAGCCAGCGGTTGGCGAGGATGGCGCCGACCGTGCGGCCCGCCTCCTGCCAGTCCGCCGCCGTGTAACGGTCCGGATTACGCCGCCCCATGCGGTCCAGGCGTCGGGGTCCCGGTCGCGGCGGTCTGCGGCGCCCGCGACCCGCGCCCGCGCCCGTCGTCGGGACGCGACGCGCCGCGCCGCCAGCCCACCCGGTCCAGCTCGATCGTCGCGGCCTGGCGCAGGATGGCGCCGGGGGCGAGGCGCTCGATCTCCGACAACAGGGCGCGGATGCCGGCGCGGCCGTCGGCGCTGGTCAGGTCGAGGCCGCCGAGGGACTGCAGCAGGCGGGCGGCGATCAGGGGGGCGGCGGGGTCGGGCGCGGCGGCGGGCGGGGACGGCATGGGGGTGAACTCCGGTGAACTGACGACCGACCCGGGGACGTGATGCGGCGCCGGGGGCGCGGGGGCAAGGGAATGTTCGCGGTTTGTTCAGGGTGTCCACAGGGCGCCTCACCTCCCCGTTCGCGCAGGCGAACGGGGAGGACGGTCGCGGCGAAGCGGCGACCCGGAGGGGGCGGCGCCGGCCGATGGGGGTTCGCGCCGGAGTCTTCGCACGGAATCCGCGCCGGACTCCCTGACCGCCGGCGCCGCCCCCTCCTGATCGGCGCGGGCGCGCCGATCTGTCCTCCCCATCGGCCTTCGCCGATGGGGAGGTGAGGGGGCGTGACGCTGTGCTGACAATCCGCGAATCTATAGTCTGGTTATCAAAAAGTTCGTCCGCGAAATCCGCGACATAGCCATTTCTCGATCCGTTTTGACTGTACGAGGAGCCGGGGGGTGTAAACTGCGGCTGTCAGTTCGCCGGTCTTTGACAATCCAGCCCTCCCGTCCCCGCCCCGCGCGATCCGCGAAACGGACTCTCCGGACTCTTCGGACCCAATTTTTAGAGTTCGTTTCATCCGGGTGAAACCCTCAGGCCGTGCGGATCATCCCGTCCGTGACCGCGACCGGCCAGGGCGTCAGCCGGGCCCCGGCGCAGGGGCCGCCGGTGCACAGGCCGCTGAGCGGCTCGAACACGGCGCCGTGCCAGCCGCACAGGATGCGCTCGCCGTCGGGGGTCAGGTAGCGGTCCAGCTCGATGGCCAGCGGATGGCCCTGATGCGGGCAGCGGTCGACATAGCCGGCGACATGGCCGTCCTTGCGCACGACGAAGCCGTGGAAGAAGGCCTCGCCGATCTGCAGCACGAAGCTGCGGGCGCCGGGGTCGGGCAGGTCGGCCTCGCGGCACAGGGGGACGTCGGGCGGGGTGGCCCAGACGCGCTTGCGCTCCGTCATCTCCCACCCCGCTCATCCCCGCGAAGGCGGGGATCCAGCATCGCCGGCGCCTCAGGACGAGCCGGGGTGGGTGACCACGGGCCGCCCGTCACCCAAAGATCTGGGTCCCCGCCTTCGCGGGGATGAGCGGAACTGAACAGCACTAGTGCCGCTCGGCCTTGAGCGGGCGCGACAGCAGGGCGTCGAACATGCCCTGGACGGTGGTCTCGCCGGCCAGCAGGGCCGCCACGGCCAGCGAGATGGGCATGTCGACGCCCATCTTCGCCGCCAGCTCGCGCACGGCGGGGGCCGATTCATAGCCCTCGGCCACCGAGCGCTTGCCGGCGAGGGCCTGTTCGACCGACTGGCCCTGACCGAGGGCGAGGCCCAGGCTCATATTGCGCGACTGCGGGCTGGAGCAGGTCAGGACCAGGTCGCCGAGGCCGCACAGCCCGGCCACGGTCGCCGCCTCGCCGCCGAGGGCCACGCCCATGCGGGTCATCTCGGCGAAGCCGCGGGTGATCAGGGCGGCGTGGGCGCTGCGGCCCAGACCGCGGCCCTCGCTGATGCCGCAGGCGATGGCGAGGACGTTCTTGATCGCCCCCCCGACCTCGGCCCCGATCAGGTCGCTGGCGAGGTAGGGGCGGAAGGTCGGGGCCGACAGGGTCTGCATCAGGGCCTCGCCGAGGGCCTGGTCGGCGCAGGCCAGGGTGACGGCGCTGGGCAGGCCGCGCGCCACCTCGGCGGCGAAGCTGGGGCCGGACAGGACGGCGGCGGGGGCGGCGGGAATGGTCTCGGCCAGCACCCCGGTCATCAGCTTCAGCGAGCCCCGCTCGATGCCCTTGGAGCACAGGATGACGGGGACTCCGGGGCGGTGGTGCGCGGCGAAGGCGGCCAGGGTCGAGCGCATATGCTGGGCCGGGGCCACGGCGAGGATCAGGTCGCAGGGAGCGAGATCGGCCAGTTCGGTCGTGACCGAGACGCGGCTGTCCAGCACCACCCCGGGCAGGAAGGCCTCGTTGATGCGCCGGGCCGTCAGGCTCTCGACCACCTCGGGCTCGCGCGCCTGCAGCAGGACGTCGAGGCCGGCCCAGCCGGCGACCTGGGCCAGGGCCGTGCCCCAGGCGCCCGCGCCGATCACGCCCGCGGTGCGGAATTCCATGCTCGCTCCTATGACCTGGCGCCCCTGCGGCTGGCCGGATGGATGGGATGGGCCAGGGCGCTCGCCTCGTCCAGCGGCCAGCGCGGGCGGGCGATGGCGTCGATGTCCGAGGTCCAACCCTTCTGCAGCCGTTCCGCTCCCGCCAGGGCGATCATCGCCGCATTGTCCGTACAGTAGGCCATGGGCGGGGCGAGGAAGGCGAATCCGTTCTTCGCCGCCACGGCCTCGAGGGTCGCCCTCACCGTCCGGTTGGCCGCCACTCCGCCCGCGACCACGAACAGCCGGTGGTCGCCGGTCCAGGCCTTGAGCGCCCGGTCGGCCCGGTCGCCCAGCTGGCGGGCGATGGCCGTCTGCACCGCATCGGCGAGGTCGGCCCGGTCCTGGTCGGTCTCGCAGGCGTGGGCGAGGCGCGAGGCCGCGGTCTTGAGGCCCGAGAAGGAGAAGTCGCAGTCCTTGCGCCCCAGCAGGGCGCGCGGCAGGTCGAAGCGGGCGCCGTCGCCGGTCTCGGCCAGCTTTTCCAGCGCCGGGCCGCCGGGGTAGCCGAGGCCGAGGGCCTTGGCGATCTTGTCGAAGGCCTCGCCGGCGGCGTCGTCGATGGTCGTGCCCAGCCGGGTCATGTCGCCGACCCCGCGCACCTCCAGCAGCTGGCAATGGCCGCCCGAGACCAGCAGCAGCAAGAAGGGATAGTCGACCGGCTGGCCCAGCCGCGCCGAGACGGCGTGGCCTTCCAGATGGTTGACCGCGATCAGCGGCAGGTCGCGCGCCAGGGCCACCGCCTTGCCGAAGCTCAAGCCCACCATGACCCCGCCGACGAGCCCGGGCCCGGCCGTGGCCGCGACGCCGTCGAGGCCGTCATAGCCGAGGCCGGCCTCGGTCATGGCCCGGGCGGTGACGCCGGCGATCATCTCGACATGGCTGCGGGCGGCGATCTCGGGCACGACGCCGCCATAGGCCGCATGGTCGTCGATCTGGCTGTGCACCACCGACGACAGCACCGTGGCCACGCCGTCCGGGGTCAGGCGCACCACCGAGGCGGCGGTCTCGTCACAGCTGGTCTCGAGGCCGAGCACGGTCAGGGGGCCCGGCAGGGTCAGGGGCGCGGTTGCCCGGCGTCCCTCGCTGCTATAGTCGGCGGGCCTGTTCATCGGGTCGAGGTAACGACCCGGACCCCCCGGCGCAACGGCTGTCTCATGGCTCCTCTCGTCCGCATCGGCACGCGCCGCTCCAAACTGGCCCTGACCCAGTCGGGCATGATGCAGCGCGCCATCGGCCGGGCGCTGGGCGTGGCCGAGGCTGACATCGCCGAAGCCGTGCCGCTGGTCGAGATCGTCACCACCGGCGACCGGGTGCAGGACCGGCGGCTGATGGAGATCGGCGGCAAGGCCCTGTTCACCAAGGAGATCGAGGAGGCGCTGCTGGACGGCCGCGTCGACGTGGCGGTGCATTCGATGAAGGACGTGCCGGCCGAACAGCCCGAGGGCCTGTGCCTCGCCGCCATCCCGCCGCGCGAGGACGCCCGCGACGCCTTCGTCAGCGAAGCCTTCGCCAGTTTCGGCGAACTGCCGCAGGGCGCCCGACTGGGCACCGCCTCGCTGCGGCGCCAGGCCCAGGCCCTGGCCCTGCGGCCCGATCTGCAGATCGAGATGCTGCGCGGCAATGTCGACACCCGGCTGCGCAAGCTGGCCGAGGGCGAGTTCGACGCCATCCTGCTGGCCGTCTCGGGCCTCAACCGGCTGGGCTTCGAGGCGGTGATCCGCGAGCGGCTGTCGCTGAACGACTTCCTGCCGGCGCCGGGGCAGGGGGCGCTGGCCCTGCAGACGCGGGCGGACGACCGGGACGCGGCCTGGGTCGCCGCCCTGAACGACCCGACGACGGCCATGGCCGTGGCCGCCGAGCGGGGGGCCATGACGGCGCTGGAAGGCTCGTGCCGCACCGCCATCGGGGCCCATGCGGAGATTTCCGGCGGCAAGCTGCGGCTGACCACCGAGATGCTGGCGCCCGACGGCTCGGCCCGCTGGCGGCGCGCGGGCGAGATCGGCGACGCCGGGGCGGACGCGATGGATCAGGCCCGGGCCCTGGGCCTGCGCCTCGGGGCCGAGGTGCATGACGCGGCGGGCGATCAGAGGGTCGATCCCTGAGCGTCCTCCGCCGGGTCTGGGTCACTCGCGCCGAACCGGGCGCGGCGCGCACCGCCGCCCGGCTGACGGCTCTCGGCTTCGAGCCCGTCGTCGCGCCGCTTCTGGCCATCCGCTCTCTGGCGCAGCCCGCGCCGGATCTGGCAGGGATCGCGGCCCTGGCCTTCACCAGCCGCAACGGCGTCGCCGCCTTCGCCGCCCTGTCGGACGAGCGGTCGCTGCCGGTGTTCGCGGTCGGCGACGCCACTGCCTCCGCGGCCCGCGCGGCCGGCTTCGCCACGGTCCGCTCGGCCGGCGGGGCGCTTGAGGATCTGACCCGGTTGCTGGCGGCCGAGGCCCCCGCCGGCAGCGCCGTGCTGGCCCCCGGGGCGCAGGAGCCGGCCGGGGATCTGCCGGCGATGGCGGCTGGCCGCGTCGAGGTCCGCCCCCTGCCGCTCTATCAGGCCGTCGACACCGGAACCGCCGCCCCGGCCGACTTCGACGCCGTACTGGTTCATTCCCCCCGAGCGGGACGCGCGCTGGCGACGCTGGGCCCGTTCGCCGGACAGGTCGCCGCGGTCATCTCCGCCGCCGCCGCGGCGCCGCTGGCCGGCGCGTCCGGTCTCGACATCCGCGTCGCCGCCCGCCCCGATGAGGCGGCGCTGTTCGAGGCGCTTGGCAAGGCCTCCCCCCGCGTATAAAGAGCGGCTCTCGCGCGGGCGGGCTCGTTCCGCCGCGCTGAAGGCCGCTTTAGCTCAGCTGGTAGAGCATCGCATTCGTAATGCGGGGGTCAGGTGTTCGAGTCACCTAAGCGGCACCATTCCCTTTCGATTGAGGCCGCCTCCGTATAGTGTCGGTCGGCGAATCGGGGGGTCGATCATGCGGGTGTATCTTTTCCTGACGGCGGCGCTGTGTCTGGCGGGGCCGGCTCTGGCCCAGGATCATGGCGACGCGGCCCCGACCCAACCCGCCGCACATGGGCCCGGCTGGGCCTATAGCGGTCCGAACGGGCCCGAGAACTGGGCTAGTCTCGATGCCGCCTATGCCGCCTGCGCCTCAGGCCAGCAGGAAAGCCCGATCGATCTTGTCGGGGCCGTCTCTGCCGACCTCGGGCCGCTGGACCTGCAGTGGACGCCGCGGCCGGCCCGGGTGATCGACACTGGCCATGCCATCCAGGTCGAGGCCGCGGCGGGGTCCAGGCTGAACATGGGCGGCAAGGTCTATCAGCTGCTTCAATTCCATGTGCACCAGCCCAGCGAACACCTGCTCAACGGCCGTCGCTTCCCGCTGGAGCTCCACTTCGTCCATGCCGGGGAGGATGGCTCACTGGGGGTCGTCGGGATCTTCGCCGACACCGGCGACGCCAACCCCGCCCTGCAGACCGCTCTGGACGCCGTCGGCGCCAGCGGCGACGCGGGCGCGCCGGAACTCGACATGACCGCCATGCTGCCCGGGAGCCGCGCCTATTTCCGCTACGAGGGTTCCCTGACCACCCCGCCGTGCAGCGAGACCGTCGACTGGGCCGTGCTGGAACAGCCGATCACGGCGTCAGCCGCCCAGATCGAGGCCTTCGCCCGGCTTCACCCCGGCAACACCCGCCCGCTGCAGCCGCTGAACCGACGGTTCCTGCTGCGCTCGGCGGACTGAGGTGCGGGACGCTCCCGGTCGAGGCGCGCCAAAGCCTCTCTTGAACATATAAGCATATCTTTATATGTCTTCGCGCCATCCCGCCGTCGCGGCTGTCCGGAGCGATCCCCCTTGTCCCGTTCTACCTTCCTCTTCACCTCGGAAAGCGTGTCCGAGGGCCATCCCGACAAGGTCGCGGACCGCATCTCCGACACGGTCGTGGACCTGTTCCTGTCCAAGGACCCCTATGCCCGGGTGGCGTGCGAGACCCTGACCACGACCAATCTGGTGGTGCTGGCCGGCGAGATCCGCGGCGAGGGCGTGATGGACACGGCCGGGAACTGGGCCCCCGGCGTCGAGGCCGAGATCGAGGCCGCCGTTCGCGCCGCGGTCGAGGACATCGGCTATGCGCAGTCCGGCTTCCACTGGGAGAAGTTCGAATTCATCAACCGCCTGCACGGCCAGTCGGCGGACATCGCCGTGGGCGTCGACGCCGCCGGCGAGAAGGACGAGGGCGCGGGCGACCAGGGCATCATGTTCGGCTACGCCTCCAACGAGACGCCCGAGCTGATGCCGGCCACCCTGCAGTACAGCCACAACATCCTGAAGCGCCTGGCCGAGGTCCGCCACGGCGGCGACGCCCGGCTGGAGCCGGACGCCAAGAGCCAGGTCACCATCCAGTACGAGGACGGCAAGCCGGTCCGCGCCACCTCCATCGTCCTGTCCACCCAGCACGCGCCGGGCCTCTCCTCGGCCGAGGTCGCCGAGATCGTCAAGCCGCACATCCTCTCGGTCCTGCCGGAAGGCTTCACCGACGAGAACACGGTCTGGCACATCAACCCGACCGGCATTTTCGAGATCGGCGGGCCGGACGGCGACGCCGGGGTGACCGGGCGCAAGATCATCGTCGACACCTACGGCGGGGCCTCGCCCCACGGCGGCGGCGCCTTCAGCGGCAAGGATCCGACCAAGGTCGACCGTTCGGCCGCCTATGCCTGCCGCTACCTGGCCAAGAACGTCGTCGCCGCCGGCCTGGCCGATCGCTGCACCATCCAGATCAGCTACGCCATCGGCGTGGCCAAGCCCCAGTCGATCCACGTCGACCTGCACGGCACGGCCAAGGGGCCGATCAATGAGGCGGTTCTGGAGGCCAACATCCTGGGCCTGATCGGCGGGGCGACGCCGCGCGCCATCCGCGAGCACCTGGGTCTGAACAAGCCGATCTACGCCCGCACCGCCGCCTATGGCCATTTCGGCCGTGAACCGGACGCGGACGGCGGGTTCAGCTGGGAGAAGACCGATCTGGTCGACCAGCTGAAGGCGCTGGCCTGATCGGGCGGGCGCGTCTAACAGGCGCGCCCATGGCCCCTTCCGACGACCCCAGACATCCGCCCCTCCGCTCGTTCGGCCGCATCAAGTCGCGCGCGCTGAAGCCGCGTCAGGCGGCCCTGTTCGACACCCTGCTGCCGGCGATCGCCCTGCCCGACCCGAAGGCGGGGCCGATCAATCCGCCCGCGCTGATGCCGGAAGCGACGTCGGTCTGGCTTGAGATCGGCTTTGGCGGCGGCGAGCATCTGGCGGCGCAGGCGGCGCGCCATCCCGAGGCGTTGATGATCGGCTGCGAGCCGTTCCTGAACGGCGTCGGCTCGGCCCTGCGCCATATCGAGGAGGGCGGGCTGAAGAATGTGCGGCTGCACGCCGACGACGCCCGCGATGTCATGGCGGCCCTGCCGGACGGCTCGCTGGACCGGATCATGATCCTGTTCCCCGACCCGTGGCACAAGGCGCGGCACAACAAGCGCCGGCTGGTGCAGGACGAGACGGCGGCTGAGATCGCGCGGCTGCTGAAGCCCGGCGGCCGGCTGCGGTTCGTCACCGACTGGAAGGACTATGCCGACTGGGCGCTGGAGCGGTTCGAGCGCACGTCCGGGCTGGAATGGACGGCGGATCGGGCCGACGACTGGCGCGTGGCCCCGGCCGACCATGTGGTGACCCGCTACGAGGAGAAGAAGCTGGGCGATACGGCGCCGATCTTCCTCGACTTCGTCAGGACCTGAAGGCGGGAAGGCGGCGAAGCAGGGCGGCGCAGCCGACCACGGCGACCGACTTGACCGCCGCCCCGAACAGGAAGGGCGTGAAGCCATGGGCGAGGGCGTCCTCGACGCCAATGGCGCGCGCCAGCCAGGCTGCGCCCACGACAAGGATCAGCAGGTGGGCGCCGATCATCACCGCGACCTCCGCCGCCGGGCGCCGATCAAGGCGCCGGCTCAGCAGGCCGGCGATCAGGGCGGAGAGCGGGAAGGCGACCAGATAGCCGGCGGTGGGGCCGATGAAGGGCTCCAGCCCCGCCGCGCCGTCGGCCAGCACCGGCAGGCCGACCGCAGCCATGGCGAGATACAACAGCACCGCTGCGGCGCCCCAGCCGCCGCCGAGCACGGCGCCGGCCAGCAGGACGGCGAAGGTCTGCAGCGTCATCGGCACCGGGACCATGGGCACGGCGACCTGGGCGCACAGGGCCATCAGCAGGGCGAAGGCGGGGACGGCGGCGAGGCGGAGCAGGGCGGTCATCGGCGGGGTTCTGGTCAAGCGCGGCCGTTCTGGCAAGCCGGCCCCCGCGGGACCGCCGGCGAAGGCGCGCACGTCAGGGGCTGACAAACCGCTTTCCCGGGTCTATACGCCCCCTCACATCGTTAGACCGGCGTCCAACGGCGTCGTTCAAAGCGGCGGCCGTGGATGGCCCGCCGCTTTTATTTTGTCCGGGACCCAGACTTGAAGGCCAAGACCGTCGAAGACCGCGCTCTGCTGGAGCTGATCGAACCCGTGGCGGAAAGCCTGGGCCTCGACATCGTGCGCGTGCGTCTGATGGGCGGCACCCTGCGCCGGCGGCTGCAGATCATGGCCGAACGGCCCAGCGACCACGACATCGCGGTCGAGGAATGCGCCCGTCTGAGCCGCGCCGTGTCGGAGGTGTTCGACGCGGCCGACCCGATCAGCGGCGAATATCTGCTGGAGGTGTCGTCGCCCGGCATCGACCGGCCGCTGACCCGCCAGAGCGATTTCGACCTGTTCGAGGGCTATGAGGCGCGGCTCGAGACCGATCGCATGATCGAGGGCCGCAAACGCTTCAAGGGACTGATCGCCGGGACCGAGGGCGCCAACATCGCCATCGACCTGGACGGGGAAGAGGACACGGCCCTGATCCCCTTCGACTGGCTGGTCGACGCCAAGCTGGTGCTGACCGACGAACTGATGAAGGCGGGCGCCGAGAAGCGCGCCGCCCGTAACGACAACTCCGACCCCACCGAGACCGAGGACTAGACCATGGCTGTCGCCGGCGTTTCCGCGAACCGACTCGAACTGCTGCAGATCGCCGATGCGGTCGCGCGCGAGAAGAACATCGACAAGGAGATCGTCGTCGAGGCGATTGAGGAGGCGATCCAGAAGGGCGCCAAGTCGCGCTATGGCGCCCATCACGACATCCGCGCCAAGATCGACATCAAGTCGGGCGAAATGGCCCTGACCCGTCACGTCACCATCGTCGAGGACGACTGGCAGCCGGAAGACGAGTTGGAAGAGTTCAACGACAGCGCCATGGTGCGCCTCAAGGACGCGCTGAAGCGCGACCCCGACGCCTTCGTCGGCAAGGAATATGTCGAGACCCTGCCGGAGTTCGAGTTCGGCCGGGTGCAGACCCAGATGGCCCGTCAGGTCGTCATGGGCAAGGTTCGCGACGCCGAGCGCGCCAACCAGTACGAAGAGTTCAAGGACCGCGTCGGCGAGATCGTCAACGGCACCGTCAAGCGCGTCGAATACGGCAACACCGTCGTCGATCTGGGCCGCGGCGAGGGCATCATGCGC
>JAHJNW010000051.1 GCA_018820665.1 Alphaproteobacteria bacterium
AATGGCCGCCGTCGACCGGGTCGAAATCGACGCCGGGGGCGGTGGCCACGCCGGTGTCGCGCAGCAGGGCCTCGCAGAAGGCCAGGCTGTCGTGGCTCAGATGGCCGATGTCGGCCCAGATGTAGAAGGCGCCGTCGGGCGGGGCGATGGTCTTTAGCCCCAGGGCGGGCAGGGCGGCCAGCATCAGCTCGCGGTTGCGGCGATAGACGGCGACATGACCCTCCAGCTCCTCATGCTGGTCCATGGCCACCAGTCCGGCGTGCTGGCTGAGCGACGGCGGGGTCAGGAACAGGTTGCCGATATAGGCTTTCGCCGTCTCGACATGGTCGGCCGGCACCAGCAACCAGCCCAGCCGCCAGCCGGTCATGCTCCAGTATTTCGAGAAGCTGTTGATCACCAAAGCGTCCGGGGTGAATTCCAGCATCGACGGCGTCGGTGCCCCGAAACTGAGCCCGTGATAGATTTCGTCGGAAATGATGGTGATGCCGCGCTCGGCACAGACGGCGGCGATGGCCGCCAGTTCCGCCGCCGGGATGATCGATCCGGTCGGATTGGCCGGGCTGGCGATAATCCCCCCCGCCGGGGCCGGGTCCAGTGCCGCGAGGGCCCGCGCCGTCAGCTGATAGTGGTCTTCGGGCCCGCAGCCGATCTCGACCGGCACCATCCGCAGCCCGCGCACCGTATTGCGATAGGCGACATAGCCGGGCCGGGCCATGGCGATACGGTCGCCGGGGGCGAAACGCGAGGTCAGGGCCAGCACCAGGGCCGGTGAGGCCCCGCAGGTCAGCAGCAGCCGCTCGGGCGCGACGGTGACGCCGTAGCGGTCCTGGTAATGCTGCGCGATCCGCGCCTTCAGCAGTGGACTCTCCCAATAGCCCATGCCGTCGCTGTCCAGCACCTGATGGGCGCGGGCGATGGCGGCGGCCGGGGCCCCGCTCGACGGCTGGCCGAACTCCATATGGATAATCGACCGTCCCTCGGCCTTCAGCGCATGGGCCAGCCGGCTGATGGCGATGGCGCGAAACGGTTCGATTCCGGTGGACATGGAGCCGGTATCCCACAGGGGCCGGGCCAGACCAATCCTCCCCCCAGGGGAGGATCGGGAGGGGGCCTTGTCCAGCGTCTTCGGTGAAAGTGAGCGGGTCCAGCCCCGTCTCATCGTGTCGGCCGGTCCCCCTCCACCGCTTCGCGGTCCCCCTCCCCCTGTGGGGGAGGATTAAGGACCTAAGCCGGTTCGACCAGCTTCAGCTTGGCGGCCTTGGGCGGTTTTTCGGCCTTGGCGGATTTCTTGGCCTGTTTCTCGGCCTTCTTGGCGTCGCGGGCGGCCTTCTTGGCGGCCTTGAGGTCGGCCTTGGCCTTGACCGGGGCGGCGTCGGCCTCGCCGGCCAGTTCGGCCAGCATCAGGAGGAAGCTGTCGCGGCGGGCCTTGGGCAGCAGGGCGAGGATGCGTTTGTCGGCCGCCTCGACGCGGGGGCGGGCGGCGTCCAGGGCGGCCTGACCGGTCTCGGACAGGCGCACCGCCTTTGCGCGGGCGTCGATGGTCGAGCGCTCGCGGTCCAGCAGGCCCTTGGTGGTCATGCGCGAGACGAGGTCGGCGAGGGTCGATCGGTCGATGCCGGTGGCGCGGACCAGATCGGTCTGGGTCAGGCCGGATTTGTGCGACACCGCCTCCAGCACCGCGAACTGGCGCTGGGTCAGGCCGTCCGGGCCCGCCTCGTCGGTATAGATGTCCAGCGCCAGCTGCAGGGCGCGATGCATCAGATGGCTGGGCGAGGCGGCGAGACCGCCGCGTTTGGCCTTGTTGCCGGACTTGACCATCGACCTATCCCCTCGACTGCATCGCATAGCTAGCAGCGACATTTTACGGTTTGACGACGGACGATCCGCACGCGGTCCAGACGCGGCTCCTGGCGGACCTCAGGGGGCCCGGTCTGGCTCGGCCGGGGCCATCGGATCGACCGGCAAGTCAGTCGATATCAGATTGCGCATGATCAGCGGCAACTGCGACAGGCCGAACACGGAAGAGGCGATCCACAGCACGCCGCGGAAGCTGACCCAGACGTCGGCCGGGTCGAGGTCGCCGCGGCCCATCCGCGTCGCCGCCCAGCCCACCAGCGCCTCGCTGCGCACCAGTTCGTTGACGATAGCCACGGCCATGAAGAACAGGCCGTAGCGGAAGGTCAGGGTGCGCCACGCCCGGTCGTTGATCGGAATGACCGTGCCCAGCAGGGCCCGCAGCGGCTGCTTGCCCATGGCCAGGCCGCCCAGCAGGGCGACGGCGAGGGAGGCGTTGAGCACCGAGACCTTGACCTTGACCCACAGGCCGTCGCCGGTGAGCAGGGTCAGCAGGCCGAAGACGAGGGCGAAGCCGCCGACCAGCAGCGGCATCAGCGCCAGCCGCTTCTCGACGATCAGGCCGACGGCGACGCCGACGGCGGATCCGGCGACGAGGAACCAGGTGGCGTTGACGAGGGCTTCATCGCCCTCGAGTCCGCGCAGGCGGAAGACCAGGAAGGCGAGACCGAAGGCCAGCAGGCCGCTGAAATCGACCAGCTGGCGCAGATTCGACGCCTTCTTCGCCTCGGGCGCGGGTTTCGCCTCCGGGGTCGTCTCCGGGGTCGGATCAGTCATGCGTCAGTCCTCAAGTCCCACCAGAGACCGTGAAAAGGCCCGGGCGTCGAAGGGTTGCAGGTCGTCGACGCCCTCGCCGACGCCGATCAGCTTGATCGGGGCGTCGGAGGCCTGGGCCACCGGCACCAGCACGCCGCCGCGCGCCGTGCCGTCCAGCTTGGTCATGACCAGGCCCGAGACATAGGCGGTGCGGCCGAAGATCTGTTCCTGGGCGAGGGCGTTGCGGCCGACGGTGGCGTCGAGCACCAGCAGGGTCTCGTGCGGGGCCTCCGGATCGATCTTCTTCAGCACCCGCACGATCTTGAGCAGCTCGTCCATCAGGGCGGACTTGTTCTGCAGCCGCCCGGCGGTGTCGATCAGGACCACGTCATAGCCTTCCGCCCTGGCCCGGGTATAGGCGTCGAAGGCGAGGCCGGCGGGGTCGGCGCCGTCGCGGCGGCTCTCGAAAGTCGCCCCGGCCCGCTCGGCCCAGACCTTGAGCTGTTCGCGGGCGGCGGCGCGGAAGGTGTCGCAGGCGACGATCATGACCTTCGCCCCCTGACCGGTCAGGTCCGACGCGATCTTGCCCAGGGTCGTGGTCTTGCCTGAGCCGTTGACGCCGACGAACAGGGTGACGAACGGCTTCGGCCCGTTCAGCGGCTCATAGCGGGCTTCGTGGTTGACCAGTTCGGCGGCGACGGCCTCGGCGAGCGCCTCCTTGACCTCGCGCTCATTGGCGCCGGCGCCGAAGCGCAGCTCGCGGAAGCGGGCGACGATGCGGTCGGTCGCCGCGGGGCCGAGATCGCTCTCCAGCAGATGCTCTTCCAGCCCGTCGAGCGCGGACTCCGACAGCGGTTCCCTGACGAAGGTGGCGACGACCTGCTCGGTCATCTGTTTCGAGGAGCGGGAGAGGCCCTCGCTCAGGCGCGAGAGCCAGCCCTTTTTCGGCGCGTCGTTCATTCAGCGGGCTTAGCGGGTTCGCCGGGCAAAATCACGCGATCTGAGAAAGTCTCGCATCCATTGATGTCCGCTCATCCCCGCGAAGGCGGGGACCCAGTTCTCTGGATGGGCCGTTCAGGCCTATATGGGCATAAGTCACGGCCCGACCGTGCCATGCTGGACAGCACTGGATCCCCGCCTTCGCGGGGATGAGCGGAAAGTTTGATGCCCAAGAGCCACGCCTTTCACAGCCCGACCACCCACGGCTTCGTCCGCGTCGCCGCGGCCACCCCGGTGGTGCACACCGCCGATCCGGTCGCCAACGCCGACGAGCACATCGCCCTGATCCGGCAGGCGGGCGAGCAGGGCGTCGACCTGATTGTCTTCCCCGAGCTGAGCCTGACCGGCTACGCCATCGACGACCTGCTGATGCAGGCGGCGCTGCTGGACGAGGTGGAGCGGCAGATCGCGCGTGTCGCCGGGGCCGCCGACGACGCCGGGCTGATCGCCGTCGCCGGGGCGCCGCTGCGCAATGGCGACGCCCTGTACAACTGCGCCGTGGTGCTGGGCTCGGGCGGGGTGCTCGGCGTCGTGCCCAAGACCTATCTGCCCAACTACCGCGAATATTATGAGAAGCGCTGGTTCGCCCCGGCGGCCAGCCGGTCCGAGGATGCGATCGTTCTCGGCGGCGAGACCGTCGATTTCGCCCCGGGGCTGATCTTCGAGGCGGCCAACCGGCCCGGCTTCGTCTTCGCCGCCGAGATCTGCGAGGACTTCTGGGCCCCGCAACCGCCGTCGACCCGGGCGGCGCTGGCCGGGGCGCGCATCCTGCTGAACCTGTCGGCGTCCAACATCGTCATCGGCAAGGCCGAGGAGCGCGCCCTGCTGTGCGCCAGCCAGTCGGCGCGGACCCTGTCGGCCTATGTCTTCGCCGCCGCCGGCTGGGGCGAGAGCACCACCGACCTGGCGTGGGACGGGCAGGCGACGATCCACGAGCTGGGCGCCCGGCTGGCTGACGGCGAGCGGTTCTCCATGGAGAGCCACCTGACCGTGGCCGACATCGATGTGGAGCGGATCGGCCTCGACCGGCTGCGCAACGGCACCTTCGCCGACTGCGCGCGGCTGGAGGGCGAACCGGCCACGGTGATCCCGTTCGAGGCCGCCGACACCGCCCCCGCCGGCGACCTGATCCGCCCGCTCGACCGCTTCCCCTTCGTGCCCGACGACCCGGCGCGGCTGGATCAGGACTGCTACGAGGCCTTCAACATTCAGGTCCAGGGGCTGATGCGGCGGATGAAGGCGACGAATGGCGAGAAGGTCGTCATCGGCGTTTCAGGCGGGCTGGATTCGACCCAGGCCCTGCTGGTCGCCTGCCGCGCCTTCGACCGGCTGTGCCTGCCGCGCACCGGCATCCTCGGCTATACGATGCCGGGCTTCGCCACCTCGGAGGGGACGAAGTCCAACGCCTGGGCGCTGATGAAGGCGCTGGGCGTGACCGGCGCCGAGATCGACATCAAGCCGACCGCCCTGACCATGCTGGAGACGATCGGCCACCCGTTCGCCCAGGGCGAGCCGGTGCACGACATCACCTTCGAGAATGTGCAGGCCGGACTGAGGACGGACTATCTGTTCCGGCTGGCCAACCAGAACGGGGCCTTCGTGCTGGGCACCGGCGACCTGTCGGAGCTGGCGCTGGGCTGGTCGACCTATGGCGTCGGCGACCACATGAGCCACTACAACGTCAACGGCGGGGTGGCGAAGACCCTGATCCGTCACCTGATCCGCTGGGTCGCCGACCGCGAACTGGTCGGGGCCGGGGCCGGCCCGGCGCTGCGTGGCGTGCTCGAGACCGAGATCTCGCCAGAGCTGGTGCCGGCGAAGGACGGGGTGATCCAGTCGACCGAGGCGACCGTCGGGCCCTATGCGCTGAACGACTTCTTCCTGTTCTACATCACCCGCTTCGGCCTGAAGCCGTCCAAGGTGGCGTATCTGGCGCATCAGGCGTGGAAGGACGCCTCGGTGGGCCATTGGCCGGCGGGGACGCCCGAGGACGAAAAGGTCGAATACGATCTGGCGACCATCAAAGGGTGGCTGCGGAAATTCCTCGTCCGCTTCTTCCAGACGTCGCAGTTCAAGCGTTCGGCCATGCCCAACGGGCCGAAGGTGGTCACCGGCGGCTCGCTGTCGCCGCGCGGCGACTGGCGCGCGCCGTCGGACGCGACGGCGCGGGTGTGGCTGAATGAGCTTGAGGCGAACTTGCCGGACGCTTGAGGCGGCAGGCAGCAGGCAGCAGGAGAAGATGGCGGTGCGGCGGGGCTCGTTGCGACCTGTTGACTGCTGCCTGCTGCCTCGTCTCAGTCCACCTCCCCGAGAAACGGAAAGATCGCCGCCTTGGCCTCGGGCTCGTCCAGCATGGGCGCGTGGCCGACGCCGGGGACCTCGACATAGTCCATCTTCGGGGCGCGCTTCTTCATCTTCGCCGCGATGGCCTCGCTGAGCAGGTCGGAGGTCTCGCCGCGCACCAGCAGCACCGGCCGGGCCCGGGCCAGCCGCCCGAACATCGGCCACAGATTGGGGACCAGGGCCTTGGCCCCGGCGGCGCGGATCGGCACGGCGATGTCGGGATCATAGTCCAGCACCGGCGCCCCCTCCGTGCCGATGCGGAAGACGCGGCGGGCGAAGGCGTCCCAGTCGGCGTCGGTATAGTGGGGGAAGGCGACGGCGTTGTGCAGCTTCACATAGGCGGCGGCCTCGGCCCAGCCGGGGGTGTCGACCGGCTGGCCGGAATAGGCGGCGATGCGGGCCAGGCCCTCCTTCGCCACCTCCGGGCCGATGTCGTTGAGGATGGCGGCGGCCACGACCTTGGGTCGGAGCGCCGCCAGGGCCATGGTGATCAGCCCGCCCATCGAGGTGCCGAGGAAGACCGCCCGGGCGATGCCGGCCTGCTCCATCAGCGCCAGCACGTCTTGGGCGTAGTTGAGCGGCTGATAGGTCATCGGCTCGGGGGCGCGGTCGGACAGGCCGCGGCCGCGCACGTCGAGCGCCAGCACCCGGCGGCCGCTCTGGGCGATCAGCGGGGCGATGGCGCCGAAGTCGGCCGAATTGCGGGTCAGGCCGTGGATGGCGATCACCGGCAGTTTCGCCGGGCCGGCGGCGGCGGCGTAGTCGCGCGCGAAGAGGGTCAGGCCGTCGGGACTGGTCCAGCGGCGGTCGGCGAAGGTCTGGGTCATGCGGCGGCTCCGGAAAGGCCTTCGGAGTTTAATTCATCGCCGGACGAATTGCTTCAGTGGCCGAGCAGATCCCTGACGAAATGATCGAGGTTTCCCCCCTCGAAGCGGAAGCCGGGGACGCCGGCGCGGCGCGCCGCCTCGAGCCCGGCGGCCTGGTCGGTGATCAGGAAGGATCGGGCCGGATCGATGCGGTGCTCGGCGATGGCGCGCAGGATCATGCCGGGGTTGGGCTTGCGGTCGGGATGGTCGGGGTGGCGATAGCGTTCGTCGATCGCCTCGGGATGGAAGGGACAGGCGTAGACCGCCCCGATCACCGCCCCCTTCGCCGCCAGCCGGCGCACCAGCAGGGCGTTGAAGGCGGTCATCTGGGCTTCGGTGAACAGGCCGCGGGCGACGCCGGGCTGGTTGGTGGCGATGACGCACAGATAGCCGAGGCCGGTCAGCCGGCGCACGGCCTCGGCCGCGCCCGGCAGCAGGCGCAGATGCTCTTCCAGATGGGGATAGCCGGCGTCCTCGATCAGCACGCCGTCGCGATCGAGGAAGACGGCGGGAACGCCGGATGTCATGATGCTCCGGGCATACGGCGCCGTACACGGCGGTTGCAAGCCGTCACGGGAAGTGACTCGGCCCGATTTGGCGTTGCCGCGGACGATTTGGTAGGGAGCCCTGCCCCGGCGCGGATGCGACCGCGCGAACGGAGACCCCCGGCATGACCATCCCCTTCATCGATCTTCAGGCCCAGCGGCTGCGGCTGGACGGCGCCATCGAGGCGGCGGTGCAGGCGGCGGTGGTCGGCGGCGCCTGGGTGATGGGGCCGCAGGTGCGCCAGTTCGAGGCCGATCTGGCCGCCTTCGGTCAGGCGAAACATGCGCTGGGCTGCGCCAACGGCACCGACGCCCTGGCCCTGCCGCTGATGGCCTGGGGGATCGGGCGAGGCGACGCGGTCTTCGTGCCCAGCTTCACCTTCGCCGCCACCGCCGAGATCGTGCCGTGGTTCGACGCCGAGCCGGTGTTCATCGATGTCGACGCCGCGAGCTACAACATGGACCCCGGCCATCTGGAGGCGGCGATCGAGGCGACGCTGAAGGAAGGCCGGCTGACGCCCCGCGTGGTCATCGCCGTCGACCTGTTCGGCCAGCCGGCCGACTATCCGGCGATCAAGGCGATCTGCGACAAATACGGACTGAAGCTGATCGCCGATTCGGCCCAGGGCTTCGGCTGCACGATCGAAGGCGAGCATCCGCTGAAATGGGCCGACATCACCACCACCAGCTTCTTCCCGGCCAAGCCTCTGGGCTGCTACGGCGACGGCGGGGCGGTGTTGACCAATGACGACGACCTGGCCCAGCTGATCGATTCGATCCGCGTGCACGGCAAGGCGGTGGCGCTGGACCTGAAGGACCGCGTCTTCGACCACGACCCCAAATATCTGAACATGCGCATCGGGCTGAACAGCCGGCTGGACACCATCCAGGCCGCCGTCCTGATCGAGAAGCTGAAGGTGTTCGGTCAGGAGATCGAATGGCGCAACCGCATCGCCGCCCGCTACAACGACGGCCTGCGCGCCCATGTCGCCGCCGTGCCGGATGTGCCCGCCGGCAATGTCTCCAACTGGGCCCAGTACACGATCGAGCACGAGGACCGCGACGGTCTGGCGGCGCATCTGAAGGAACAGGGCGTGCCGACGGCGGTCTATTATCCGATCCCGCTGCACCTGCAGCCGGCCTATGAGACGTATCCGCGCGGGCCCCAGGGCCTGCCGGTCACCGAGCGGCTCAAGGACCGGGTCATCAGCCTGCCGATGCACGCCGATCTCGACGCGGCGACCCAGGACCGCATCATCGCGGCGGTCGCCAGCTTCGGCGCCAAGGGCTAGGGTCGGCGGCATGACCACACATCTTGCACCGCTCAGGATCGGCGTCGCCGGCGCCGGCGTCATGGGGCGCAACCACGCCCGCGTCCTGTCTGACCTCCGTGACGTTGAACTGACCCATGTGTTCGACCCCGACGCGGTCACGGCCGAAGGCGTCGCCGCCGCCTATGGCGCCGCGCCGGTGACTACGGCCGAAGCCTTTGTCGCGGCCGGACTGGACGCGGCCGTCATTGCGACGCCGAACAGCACCCACGCCGATCTCGGCGTCGCCCTGCTGGAGGCCGGGGTCCATGTGCTGGTCGAAAAGCCGATCGCCGCCACCGTCGCCGACGCCCAGCGCCTCATCGACGCGGCGAAGGCCAATGACCGTGTGCTGATGGTCGGCCAGGTCGAGCGCTTCAATCCGGCGGTCGATGCGGTCAAGCGCGCCATCGACGGCGACGACATCATCTCGATCCAGATTACCCGCGTCGGCCCCTTCCCGCCGCGCATGGGCGAGGTCGGGGTGGTCATCGACCTGGCCGTGCACGACATCGACATCATCCGCCACCTGACCGACAGCGAGATCGTCGAGGTCCAGCCGCAGCTGGCCCGCACCCGCGCCGAGCGCGAGGACACCGCCCTGCTGCAGTTCCGGCTGGCGAACGGGGTCATCGCCCACATCACCACCAACTGGGTCACCCCCTACAAGGTCCGCACCCTGCAGGTGGCGACGCGCAACAAATTCGTCGTCGCCGACCTGATCACCCGCCAGGTGACCGAGTATTTCGGCCAGCAGGCCGACGGCTCCTACCAGACCCGCGCCGTCAATAGCTGGCCGGCCGAGCCGCTGAAGAAGGAGCTGGAGGCGTTCGCCCACGCGATCCGCACCGGCGAGCCGCCGGCGGTGACCGGCGAGGACGGGCTGCGGAACCTTGAGGTGGCGTTGCGGTGTCTGGGGGAGGAGGGGTGAGCTCAACCAAGCAGAGGAGCGTGCCCGTCCGATTGGTCCTGCGCTTCGCGATGCTTGGAGTGCTGCCGTCTGCTCTTTCGATTCCGGTCTTGGCGTTACTCATCGGCGGAGTGGGTGCCTTGGCTGACGCCCGTATCGCCGTAGGGGTTCTCGGAATCAGCGCTATGCAACTGATCCCCTGTGCTGTGGCGGGCGTCGTAGCCGCCGCCGTCTCATCTCGGCTCCGATCAGATGTGGGGTGGATCGCGGTGGCCGGGGTGTTTGGCTTTCTGACCTCGATAGCGTTCCTGTTTGCGACGCCGCTCTACGCGACCTTCTTTCAGGATCGACCGATCACGGTGCTTGTGACCGGGGTGCTCGGTGCGGCAGGCACAACCATCGCCGCAGCTTTCTCCAAGTCAATGCGACGGCTTCCGCTTGCGGTAGAGCGCTGAGCTCAGACTCACACTCCCCGCACCCCAGCTACCTCGCAGTCCGGGCCGTGCTCGGCGGTGGCCACCCTCACCCGGCAGGCAACGCGCTGCTGACATCGGTCTGTGCGAAGTCGTTGCCCACATAGAGCAGTGGACACCCGTACATCTCCGCCAGCGCATAGCTGAAGCTGTCGCCATAGTTCAGGTAGGCGGCGTGGAAGCCCTTGCCCCAGCGGCGATAGGCGTCGGCGGCCCGTTCAGCGAAGACCTGATCCACGGGGATCACTTCGAGATTCAGTTCCGCGAGAAACGGCCGGATCGCCGACCTGAACTCCTCGCGAGAGCCGACGATCAGAGTTTCCGTCAAGGTCGCCGCCGAGATGATCAGCCGGTTGTCCAGCAGCACATCCATGCAGCGCGGCCCCAGCGGCTGGCGCGCCAGGACCTCGATCAGGGCCGAGGTGTCAACGGCGATCAAGCCGGCAGGCCCTCGTCGTCATAGAGGAAGTCCTGGCTGCGGGCGGCGTCGAAATCCGGCGGCAGATCGCCGACCAAGGCCTGGGCGGCGCGGATCGCCTCCGCCCGCTGTTCGCGCAGTTTTCCCGGGGCCCGCACGGGCACCAGTCGGATGACCTCCTTGCCATGGCGCGTCAGGACCACGTCCTCACCGCTCTCCGCGCGACGAACGAGGTCGGTGAGGTGAGTCTTGGCTTCAGAGATGGCGATATGGGTCATGCCGAAAATATGGACCAATCATTGGTCCATTTCAAGATTCACCCCACCACCTGCATCCCCAGCCATTCCGCCACCAGCGCCGGCTTGTCGGCCCCGTCGATCTCGACCGTGACCTCGTGTTTGAGCAGCCAGCGGCCGCCGCCCTTGTCCTCGACCGACAGCAGTTTGAACCGGCCGCGCACGTTCGACCCGGCCCGGACCGGGGCGAGGAAGCGGATCTTGTCGAAGCCGTAGTTGACGCCCATCACCACGCCCTCGAGCGGCGGGACGGCGTCATAGGTCATGGCCGACAGCAGGCTGAGGGTGAGAAAGCCATGGGCGATGGTCCCGCCGAACGGGGTGGCCTTCGCCGCCTCCGGGTCGATGTGGATGAACTGGCGGTCCTCGGTGACCTCGGCGAAGGCGTCGATGCGGGCCTGGTCGACGGTGATCCAGCGGCTGACGCCGACCTCCTGTCCCACCAGCCCGGGCAGGTCGGCGACGGGGGTGGGCGTTCCCTTGTGTTCGGTCACGGGGCGGTCTCCTCAGGCGATCGGGGTGAAACGGTCTTCGATGATGGATGCGAACAGGGCCGGGTCGACATTGCCCCCGGACAAGACGATGGCGGTGGTGCGGTCACGGGTCTCGACCCTCCCGGCCAGCAGGGCGGCCAGCGACACGGCCCCGCCGGGCTCGACCACCAGTTTCAGCACGCGGAAGGCGTAGCGCACCGCCGCCGCGACCTCGGCGTCCGACACCGTCTCGACCCGCTCGACGCGGCGGTTGATCGGGAAGGTCAGCTCGCCCGGCCTGTCGGTCATCAGGGCGTCGCAGATGGTGCCCGGGGCCGGGGCGTGGGTCAGCCGCTCGCCGGCGGCGATCGACAGCTGGAAGTCGTTGTAGTCGCGCGGCTCGACCGCGATCACCGCCGTGTGCGGCGACTGGGCGGCCATGGCCAGGTTGATCCCCGCCAGCAGCCCGCCGCCCGAGGCGCCGCAGACCAGCTGGTCCAGCGGGGCGGCGCCGACGGCCCGCGCCTGTTCGACGATCTCCAGCCCAATGGTGCCCTGACCCTCGATGACGAAAGGGTCGTCGAACGGGCGCACCAGCACCGAGCCCTTCGAGGCGGCGATCTCCTCGCCGATGGCCTCGCGGCTCTCGCTGTAGCGGTCGTACATGCGGACCTCGCCCCCGAAGGCCCGAACCCCCTCGACCTTCACCGCCGGGCTGTCGGCGGGCATGACGATGACCGCGTCTATGCCCAGCACCTGCGCCGCCGCGGCGACGGCCTGGGCGTGGTTGCCCGACGAATAGGCCACGACGCCGCGCTTCCGTTCCTCCGCCGTGAGCCGGCTGATGCGGTTCCAGGCGCCGCGAAATTTGAACGCCCCGGCGACCTGCAGGGTCTCGGCCTTGAGCAGAACCCGCCCGCCGACCTGCGCGTTCAGCGCCGGGCTCTCGATCAGCGGCGTGCGCACGGCGCGGCCGGCGATCTGGCGGGCGGCGTCCTGGACGCCGGCGAAGGAGGCGATGTGCATGGAAGCCACTTAACCGCATCGCTTTGGTCCGCGTAAGGTGGGCGGATGGAAAGACTCATCCTCGCCATCGACCAGGGCACGACCTCGACCCGGGCCATCGCCTTCGAATGCGCGCCCGAAGGCGGCCTGCGCCCCGCCGCCGTCAGCCAGATCGAGCTGGCGCAGCATTTCCCCAAACCCGGCTGGGTCGAGCATGACGCGGCCGAGATCTGGGCGGCGACGCTGCAGACCTGTCGTGAAGTGATCCAGAAGACCGGCGGCGTCGGCCGCTTCGCCGCCATCGGCATCACCAACCAGCGCGAGACCGCGGTCATCTGGGACGCGGCGACCGGTGAGCCGCTGCATCGCGCCATCGTCTGGCAGGACCGGCGGACGGCGGCGGCGACGGCGAGACTGGCCGCGGCCGGGCATGAGCCGCTGGTGCAGGCGGCCACCGGCCTGATCCTCGACCCCTATTTCTCGGCCTCGAAATTCGCCTGGCTGCTGGACGCCGTGCCGGGATCGCGCGAGCGGGCCGAACGCGGCGAGGTCAGGCTCGGCACGATCGAGACCTGGCTGATCTGGAAGCTGACCGGCGGGGCCAGTCACGTCACCGACGCCACCAACGCCAGCCGCACCTCGCTGATGGACCTCGCCACGCGCCGGTGGCGGCCGGACCTGGCCGAGCTGTTCAATGTCCCGATGCAGGGACTGCCGGAGATCCGCGACTGCGCCGACCATCTGGGCGACTGCGACCCGGCCCTGTTCGGCGCCGCCCTGCCGATCCACGGCGCGGCCGGAGATCAGCAGGCCGCGCTGGTGGGACATGGCGCGCTCAAGGCGGGGGACGCCAAGATCACCTATGGCACCGGGGCCTTCCTCGTCGCCAATGTCGGCGCCGCGCCGGTGGCCTCGACCAGCCGGCTGCTGGGCACCCTCGGCTACGCCGTCGGCGGTGAGGCGGCCTGGGCGCTGGAGGGGTCGATCTTCTCGGCCGGCTCGGCGATCCAGTGGCTGCGCGACGGTCTCGGGGTGATCACGGAATCGCGCCAGTCCGAGGCCATGGCCCAGGGGCTGGCCGACAACGGCGGCGTCTACCTCGTGCCCGGCTTCACCGGCCTCGGGGCGCCGTGGTGGGAGCCGGAGGCGCGCGGGACTATCACCGGCCTGACCCGCGACAGCGGCCCGGCGCAGATGGTGCGGGCGGCGCTGGAATCGCTCGCCTATCAGACCCGCGACCTGCTGGAGGCGCTGGAGCGCGACGGGGCGCCCAAGCTCCAGGTGCTGAAGGTCGACGGCGGGGTCACCGCCAACGCCTTCGCCATGCAGTTCGTCGCCGACATCTGCGAGGTCGTGGTCGAGCGCCCGGCCTTCCAGGAGATGACGGCCCTCGGGGCGGCCAAGCTGGCGGCGCTTGGCGTCGGCCTGATCACCGATCTGGAGGACCATCCGGTCGAGGCCCCGGCGCGCTGGACCCCGCGCATGGGGTCCGACGAACGCGAGCGGCTGCTCAAGGGCTGGCGCGGCGCGGTGAAGGCCGCCATCATCGCCGCACAATGAGCCAGACCGTTTCCGAAGACGCCCAGTCGACCTATTCCGGCACACGCGAAGTCGATCCCCGCTACGCCCTCGACGAGGCGCGGCTGGGCGATTGGCTGACCGCCAATGTCGACGGCTACGTCGGCCCGCTGAAGATCCGCCAGTTCAAGGGCGGCCAGTCGAACCCGACCTATGAGCTGACCACGCCGGGCCGCACCTATGTGCTGCGCCGCAAGCCGCCGGGGACCCTGCTGGCCTCGGCCCATGCAGTGGACCGCGAGTTCAAGGTCATCTCGGCCCTGCACAGCCGGGGCTATCCGGTCGCCCGCCCCTGGGCCCTGTGCACGGACGACAGCGTCATCGGCTCGATGTTCTACGTCATGGACAGGGTCGAGGGCCGGGTGCTGTGGGACCTCAAACTGCCCGGGATGACGCCGGACCAGCGGCGCGCCATCTATGACGCCCAGGTCGATACGCTGGCGGCGCTGCACGCCTTCGATCCGGCCGCCATCGGCCTCGGCGACTACGGCCGGCCGGGCAATTATTTCGAGCGTCAGGTCGGGCGCTGGACCAAACAGTATCGCGCCTCGGAGATCGAGCCGATCGCGGCGATGGACCGGCTGATCGAATTCCTGCCCGCGACCCTGCCGCCGGAAGGGCCGACGCGGATCGTTCATGGCGACTTCCGCCTCGACAATCTGATCCTCGCCCCGGAGACGCCGGAGGTCCGGGCGGTGCTGGACTGGGAGCTGTCGACGCTCGGCGATCCGATGGCCGACTTCTCCTATCTGCTGATTGCCTGGGTGATTCCGGCGACGGCCCGCAACGGTCTGGCCGGGGCCGATATCGCCGCCCTGGGCATTCCCACGGTCGAGCAGATGGTCGAGCGCTACGCCGGCCTGACCGGGGCGCGGCCGGCGAACCTCGACTGGCTGTTCGCCTACAACCTGTTCCGGCTGGCGGCCATCTGCCAGGGCATCGCCGGGCGGGTGCGCGACGGCACCGCCGCCTCGGCCCATGCGAAGACCATGGCGGCCCAGGTGCCGATGCTGGCCGAAGGCGCGCTGGCCTTCGCGAAGAAGGCCGGGGCCTGACCGTCTAGTTGGTCAGGACCTGGACCCGGGTCCACAGCGCGCCGCGATTGACGACATGGACCCGCAGCCGCGCCGGAGCCTCGGGGGCGAGGGTGCAGACAGGATAATGGTCGCCCAGCCCGTCGGCGCACAGCACCCGGCCGGCGGCGTCGCGCACCGTCAGATCGACATCGGTGTCGCCGTCGCCGATCGCGGCCACGCGCAGGATCTCGGCCCCGCGGGCGTCGATCTCGAAACTCCAGCTCTCCAGCGAGGCCAGCCGCCGGACCGTCGACACCGGCCCCGCCCCGAACGGCGATGAGCGGACGCCGGCCATCGGCGCAGGAGGCGGCGGCGGCGGTGGTGGTGGTGGCGGCGGCGGTACATAGGACGGCTCGGGCGCGGGCCGCACAGGCGCCGGTTGGCGTTGCGCCCGGTCTTCCCGCTCGGTCCGCTCCCGCTCGGCGCGCTCCCGCCGCGCCTGCTCCCGCGCCGTTTCACGCCGGTGTGCGGAGACGACCACCTCGTCGATCGGGCCGGCCTGACGCAGCGCCGCCGCCTCCTGTCTGAGCCCGGCGGCGCTGATGACGGGCGCGATCCCCGGTTCGCTGGCCTCGCCGATCCGCGACGGAATCTCGTCCAGCATCCGGGCGGCGACCAGCAGGCCGTCGGCGTCGCGCCGTTCGCGGGCCCAGGCGGCCAACCGGGCGGCGGTCACCCACTGGGCGACGCCGCGCGCCTCGGGCGAGTCCGCCGCCAGCGGCGTCTGCCGGGCCGTCGCGGTCGCCGTCGGCGCGGCGCAGGCCAGGGCGAGGCTGAAAGCGATCAGGAGGCGCAATGCGGGGGTCATGCGGTCACCTGTGGTCCCCGCCCGGGGCGGCGGGCGGTCAGGCTCGCACTGTGATCGGGGCGGGACAAGCGGGCGAGTGACGAAAGCTGACGGACTCAGCGCGGCGGCAGGACGGCGCCATTCAGAATGCTGCGGTCGGCCCGGGCCTGAACCAGCACGGCCACCGCCTCGCCGGGATCGAGACCGGCCGGCAGGGCGTACAGGGCGGGGCGGCCGGTCCAGGAGCCGAGGCTGCGGACCGCGCTGACGACATTGACCTGGCGGACGGTCTGGCCGCGGTTGTCGCCGCCTTCGATCTCGACGCTCTGAGGGCCGGGACGATAGACGACGGCTACCACCTCCGCGCCGCCGGCCGGGGCGCGGCCCGAACCGACGCCGACGTGGTCGCCGGCCTCGCGGAACTCGATCTCGGGCGGGAAGATGCGGCGCAGGGACTCTTCCTCGACGGCGACCTTGAGCGCAGCTTCCTCGGCGCCGGGGACCTGGCGGCGGCCGTCGATCACCACCTGCGGCGTGCCGACGGCGCGCAGTTTCAGCGGGCGGCGATAGGCGCGCTGGCGCTGGGCGAATTCGGGGCGGGCGAAGGTGTCCTCCCAGCCCAGATAGTCCCAGTAGTCGACGGCGTAGGTCAGGGCGATGACGCCGGGCTGGTCGGCCAGGGCCTCGACCCGGGCGTTGGCCTCGGGACAGCCGGTACAGCCCTGGGCGGTGAACAGTTCGACGATCACCGGCTCGGGCCGGACGTCGCCCGCGGCCGCGCGCGGGCCGGCCGGCTGGGCGCTGGTCCCGGCCGCGACGGAGGCGGCCACCAGGACCGCCGCGGGAATGATCCAGCCCCTCGTGCGCATGGCGGGCACCATAACCACGGTCCGGAACGGGGCGCGCCTCATTTTCGCGTGAGCGATCAGACCCGGATGTCGAGCAGGGCGCCGGGGCGTTGCGGCCGGTCTTCCGCTGCGCGGGACAGAATGGCGGCCGGCCTGGCGATGGTCGCCGGCGTCGCGGCGGCGGCCCCGACCGGCGCGCCGACCCCGTCGAGGGCCGAGCGGAAGAAGTCCGAACGCGAGGCGCGCACCGGCGGCGGCGGGCTTTGCGCCGGGAACAGGGGCGAGGGGACCGGGATGCGAATCGCGCTCATGCCGACAGGGTTAATCAAAACCGTCGGAAAAGGGTTAACGCCTGTCCGGCCGGGCCCAGCGCGTCGTGGCGGTCGGCAGCGGGCGCGGCGGGGCCTGGATGGCGGCGACCAGACGCTCGATCTCGGCCGCGTCGGTCAGCGGCCCCGACACCTTGGCCACGACCCGGCCCATGGCGTCGACGGCGAAGGTCTCCGGCGCGCCGGTGATGCCCAGATCGAGGCCGGCGCGGCCGTCGCGGTCGACCAGCACCATCGAATAGGGGTCGCCCAGTTCATCGAGGAAGGCGCGGGTGGCGACCGGATCGTCCTTCCACGCCACGCCGACGACGGCGACGCCGCGTTCTTGCAGCGCCATCAGCTGCGGGTGTTCGATGCGGCAGGGGGCGCACCAGCTGGCGAAGACGTTGATCAGCATCGGCTTGCCGACGCCGGCGGTCTTCAGGTCCAGCACGCCCGGCCCGGCGGTGGACCCGGTCAGCATCGGCAGGACGGTCTCGGGCACGGGCTGGCCGACGAGGGCCTCGGGCCGGTATTCGCTGCCGCGCTGGGCCAGCGACCGGCCGGAGAAATCGCCCAGCCGCACGGCGGCGAAGACCACCAGGGCGACGAGGGCGACCAGCGGAATGAGGGCGAACCAGCGGTTCATGCTCAGGCCTCCGGCCGGTCGGCCTCAAGCCGCTTCAGCTCGGCCGACCAGCGGCGCGCCGCCAGCCCGGCGCGGACGGCGAGGCCGGCCAGCACCGCGGCGCAGATCGCCCAGGCGGGCCAGACGAAGGCGCCATAGGGGCTCATGTCCAGATTGATCATCTCAGGCTTCCAGGGCGCGGCGGGCGCGGATCGACAGCACCCGGCGGCGCACGATCTCGGTGCGGATGGCGGTCAGCCAGATGGCGAGGAAGAACAGGCTCCACGCCGCCATCATGGTCAGCAGCGGGGTCAGATAGACCGGCGGCATGGCCGGACCGTCGGCGCGCAACAGCGAGGCCGGCTGGTGCAGGGTGTTCCACCAGTCGACCGAGAATTTGACGATCGGCAGGTTGATCAGCCCGACCAGGCCCAGCACGGCGGCGGCGCGGGCCGCCTTCGTCTCGTCGTCGATCGAGGCGCGCAGGGCCATGTAGCCGAGGTAGAACAGGAACAGGATCAGCACCGACATCAGCCGCGCGTCGCCCCAGGCCCACCAGGCGCCCCACATCGGCTTGCCCCACAGGCTGCCGGTGATCAGGGCCAGGGCGGTGAAGGCGGCGCCGGGCAGGGCGGCGGCGCGGGCGGCGGCGTCGGCCAGCGGATGGCGGAACACCAGGGCGAAGAAGCTGGACACGCCCAGCGCCGCATAGGCCGCCAGCCCGACCGAGGCGGCCGGCACATGGACGAACATGATCCGCACCGTGTCGCCCTGCTGATAGTCCTCGGGCGCGGCGAACGACAGCCAGGTGGCCACGGCCAGCAGCACGGCGGCCAGCCCCCAGACCACCGGCGTCAGCGGTCGGGTGAAGCGCAGGAAGCGGTCGGGATTGGCGAGGCCGAACATGGGAATCGCTCTTTAGGGGGTGATCGCCTTCAGCGCTACTTCGGGTCTTCGCGGAGGCGGCGCGGCTTGTCGCCGCCCCCTTTGGCGTGCCACAGCAGCGCCGTCAAAGCGGAGCAGTGTGATGAGCGAAGACGCCACAAAAGACAGCAACGGCAACGTCCTCGCCGACGGCGACAGCGTGACCCTGATCAAGGACCTCAAGGTCAAGGGCTCGGGCGGGGTGACCCTGAAGCGCGGGACCCTGGTCAAGAACATCCGCCTGACCGGCGACACGGACGAGATCGAGGCCAATGTCGACAAGGTCCGCGGCCTCGTGCTGCGCACCGAGTTCGTCAAGAAGGCCTGAGTCTTCAGGGCGCTATCGCTCGGCTCGCGGAGCCTCGCTGCTTGAGCGCAGGGCTATCCCTGCGCATTCCGGATCGCCGCCGCTCCGGCGAACGGCGTGACCACGGCCGCGAACAGCACCCAGGCCGCGAGGAAGGCCAGGGCCGGGGTCGGCGACAGGCCGTTGGCCGCCCGCTCCAGCGCTCCCGCGCCGAACACCACAGGCGGGATGAACAGCGGCAGCACCACCACGGCGATCAGCAGACCGCCGCGCTTCGAGCCCAGCGCCAGCGCCGCCCCCAGCGCCCCGGTCAGGGCGAAGCCGAGGGCGCCGATAAGGGCCGACAGGGCGACCAGCGGCGCCTGGGCCGGCGCGAGGCCGAGGGTGATGGCGGCGATCGGGGCGGTGATCGCCAGCGGGACTCCGACCGCCAGCCACTGGGCCTTGGCCTTGGCCAGCACCACCAGCTCCAGCGGGACCGGCCCGAGGGCGATCAGGTCCAGCGCCCCGTCCTCGTGGTCGCGCTCGAACAGCCGCTCCAGCGACAGGATCGACGACAGGGCCAGGGCCAGCCAGGCGATCCCGCCCGCCACCGGCTTCAGCCCCGCCGGATCCCCGCCCGCCGCCAGCGGCACCAGCACCGTCAGGCACAGGAAGAAGCCGCAGGCCAGCAAGGGCCCGCCCCCGCCCGACCAGGCCAGGGCCAGTTCGCGCCGCCACAGGATCAGCAGGGCGCTCATCGCCCGGCCCCGATGTCGAGCGCCCGCGCCGGCACCGGCAGCGGATCGTGCACGGCGGCGAGGATGGCCCCGCCCTTGTCGAGATGCGCCTGCATCAGCAGCCCCAGGGCCGCGCGCCAGCGGGCGTCCAGCGGCGCGAACGGCTCGTCCAGCAGCCAGACCGGCCGTGGCGCGGCGATCAGCCGGGCGAAGGCCAGCCGGCGACGCTGCCCGGCCGACAGCTGGCGCACCTCCAGATCCAGCAACGGCTCCAGCGCCAGCACATCGACGGCGGCGGCGATCCCGGCCGCGTCGGCGCCGGACCAGCCGGCCTGAAACGCCAGCTCCTCGCGCGCCCGGCGCGCGCCCTTGAGCCCGTCCAGATGACCCAGCCAGTGCAGGATCCGTCGCCGCGCCTCGGCCGGATCGGCGTCGCCGAAGGCGATGGTCCCGGCGTCGGGCCGCAGAAACCCGGCCAGCGCCCGCAACAGGCTGGTCTTGCCCGCGCCATTGGCCCCGGTCAGGGCCACCGCCTCGCCGGCGGCCAACGTCAGCGACAGGTCGCGGAACAGGACGCGCTCGCCGCGGGACAGGTTCAGGCCGGTGACGGTGATCATCCGCGCCCGCCCCAGTTGATAGCCATTCTCAATGACCCTGCCGTCAACGTGGATACATGGACGGCGCCGACAACCATCGCTATATCCGGCCTCGCCGCAGCAGGCGTTCGCCGCGCGCGTCGGGGACCTGTGCGCCCCGCCGTCGACCGCGCGAACGTGCAACCGGATTGTCGGGCGGCGTTGACCAGAGGAAGCCTCTCCATGCCGTCGAACGACAGCTTCAAGACCCGCCAGGACCTTTCCGTCGGGCGCAAGAAATACGCCTATTACAGCCTTCCGGCCGCCGAGGAAGCCGGTCTGGCCGGGATTTCCCGCCTGCCGCGCTCGATGAAGGTGCTGCTGGAGAACCTGCTGCGCAATGAGGACGGGGTTTCCGTCAGCG
>JAHJNW010000052.1 GCA_018820665.1 Alphaproteobacteria bacterium
AGCTGTTCGGCGGTGATGTCGCCGTCGACATAGGCGGTGGCGATCAGCTTGACCTGCTTGCCCGAGACGCCGCCGACGATGCGGCCGCGGACCTCGACATAGTCGGCCGAGACATTGCCCTCGACCGCGCCGGTCTCGCCGACGATCAGGCGGCCGACGCGGACGTCGCCCTTGATGGCGCCGTCGATCTGCAGGTCGCCGCCGCCCGAGACATTGCCGTCGAACTGCAGGTCCGAGGACAGGGTCGACAGGCCGCGCTGCGAGACCGCGGGGGAGGCGGCGGGCCGCGCCGTCGACGCAGTCGCGGTCGGCGCCGCGCCGGGCGTCGGCAGGTCGGGCAGGGGCGGAATGGCCGAGCCGGTGTCGGCGCGGGGCTGCGGGGCGGGGGATTTAGTCTTGTTGAACAAGTTGGTCTCCGGCTCTCATGAAACGGGCGGGGTTTTGCGGGCGGCCGTTCATCCACACTTCGTAATGCAGGTGAACGCCGGTGGAGCGTCCGGTCGTGCCCATGGCGCCGATGCGCTGATCCAGCGCGATGCGCTGGCCAGGCCGAACGGCCATGGTGTTGAGATGGGCGTAGCGGGTCTTGAAGCCTCGCCCGTGGTCTATCTCGACGGTGTTTCCATACCCTGAACGGACGCCGACGAAGGAGACCACGCCGGGGGCGGGGGCCCGGATCGGCGTGTTCAGCGGGGCGGCGAAGTCCTGGCCCTGATGCAGGGCGGGGCGACGGTTGAACGGATCGAAGCGGACGCCGAAACCGGAGGTGGTGCGGGCCTCGGTCGGCCGTCGGAAGGGCATGCTTTCGGCGGCGTCGGCGAGGCCGCGCATGTCGGACAGGTTGTCAGCGGCGGCGCGGATGCGCACGGCGAAGGCCTCGTCCACATCCAGCACGGCGGCAAGGGCGCGCGGATCGCGGGCCTCAACCAGCGGCCCGCCCAGTCCGGCGCCGCTGACCGGCGAATAGGCGGAGGGGTTCAGGCCGGCGAGGCGGAAGGCGAGGCGCAGGCGTTCGGCCCGGGTCTGGGCGACGCTTTCGGCGCGGGCGATCAGCCGTTCCTGGTCCAGACGCACCGCCAGCATGCGCTGGACCGGGGTGTGCCTGGCGGGATCGAGCGAGGCGGCGGGGGCGAGGGCGGCCTGGGCGCCGTCGACGCCGTTGAACATGCCCATCACCTGGGTGAGGGCGGCGTGGCGGCGCTCGACCATCTGGGCCATTTCATCGAGCGATCCGGTCGTGGCGGTCATGCGCACCACGGCGCTGTCCAGCCGGGCCTGCAGGTCGGCGTTGAGGCGTTCGGAGGCGGCGCGGGCGCGGGCGACCGTGCTGTCCGACTGGCTCTGCACGATCAGGTTCCAGGCGAAGCCGCCGGAGGCGATCAGACACCAGCCGCCGATCAGGACGGCGGCGACGGCGCCGAGCGCCTGACGGGCGGGGGTCAGGGCCCAGGCCCGGACGTCGTCGCCGTCGCGCAGATAGATGTACCGGGTCGGAAACCACCGGTTCATCAGAGATCGAAAGACAGTCGTGTGTTCGGTCATTACGCTACGCCCCCACGCACGGCAGGGGTTATGCGCCACCTTGGCCGTGGGGGACAAGTCTGTTCACGACCTGTTAACCATCCCTCCCGGGGTTCACGCGAACTTTGACGGTATTCGACCTCGTTCTTCGCCTGAAAGGCGTATCCGCGAATCTATGGCGGGGTCGTTACATCTGGACAGGCGTAGATTCGTCCGCGTTCAGAGCGTGCGAACGGTCGCCAAGACTTCAGCGGCGTGGCCCTTGACCCGGACCTTGCGCCAGACGCGCCGGATGACGCCCGCTTCGTCGATCAGGACGGTGGCGCGCTCGACGCCCATATAGACGCGGCCGTACAGGGACTTCTCGACCCAGACGCCGAAGGCTTCGGTGACGTCGCCGGGCTCGTCGGAGGCCAGCACCACCTTGAGATCGTATTTGGCCTTGAAGCGATCGAGCTTCTTCACCGGGTCGCGCGAGACGCCGATCACCGTGACGCCGGCGGCGGCGAAGTCGTCGGCCAGGGCGGAGAAGTCCTGGCCCTCGGTGGTGCAGCCGGGGGTGTCGGCCTTGGGGTAGAAATACAGGACGTAGGGCCGGCCGGTCAGGGCGGCGGAGGAGACGCGGCCGTCGCCGTCGGTGGCCATGTCGAAGGCGGGGGCGGGGTGGTTTTCGGTGATGTCGGTCATATCAGAATCCGTGTCCTCCCGCTCATCCCCGCGAAGGCGGGGATCCAGAGCCTCAGCCGGCGGCGTCCAATCCCGTGCGTCCTTGAGATCGCCCAGGCGAAGCTCTTCCGACAGGTCTTTCCAGTCAGGATTGGCCTCTTCGATCAGCCGAAGTTTCCATGGCCGGTTCCACTTCTTGATCTGGCGTTCGCGCCTGAAGGCGGCGTCGCGAGTCCCGTGTCGTTCGAACCAGACGAGGATATCGACGCCATGACGGGCGGTGAAGCCGGGAAACCGCTTCGATTTGTGCTGGGCGGCACGGACCAGAAGGCTATCAGTGGAGCCGGTGTAGAGCGTGCCGTTCCTGCGGCTGGCGACGATGTAGGTGAAGAAGTCCAGAGCCTGTCCCTCCGGTCCGTTCTGGATCCCCGCCTTCGCGGGGATGAGCGGAAATTAGAGGGGTTTGACTAGCACAACTTCACCGTTCTTGCCGATCTGGACCCTGAATGCGCCAAAAGCCGGATCGACCTCCGACTGATCGAAGGTCAGCTCTGGATCGCTTATGGGTGTGCCATTAATCCGGACTCCCCCGCCCTTGATCTTAAGCGCGGCCTGCTTGAGCGACGGCACCAGTCCTGAAGCTTTCAGCAACGCCTCGGCCGTTCGGCGAGTGAATGGATCACCGCCGTTTCGGACGATCTCATCGGGCGTCCCCTCCCAAAGCAGTGATTTGGGCTCGTCAGCAATGTTGAGTGCACCCTGTTCCCTGACCTCCTCGGCCTTCTGCCGCGCATCTGCCGCCGCGTCGGCGCCGTGCAGCATGGTGGTCGCCGCGTCGGCGAGGGTCTTCTTGGCGTCGTTGATGCCGGCGCCTTCCAGCGTTTCCAGCCGGGCGACCTCGTCCAGCGGCAGGTCGGTGAACAGGCGCAGGAATTTGCCGACGTCGGCGTCGTCGACGTTGCGCCAGAACTGCCAGTAGTCGTACGGGCTCAGCTGTTCGGCGTTGAGCCAGACCGCGCCCTGGGCCGTCTTGCCCATCTTGCCGCCGGACGCCGTCGTCAGCAGCGGCGTGGTCAGGCCGAAGGCGGCCTTCTGGTCCACGCGGCGCACCAGATCGACGCCCGAGACGATGTTGCCCCACTGGTCCGAGCCGCCCATCTGTAGCGTACAGTCTTGCGCCCGGTTGAGCTCGAGGAAGTCCACCGACTGCATCAGCATGTAGTTGAATTCGAGGAAGGTCATCGGCTGTTCCCGCTCCAGCCGCAGCTTGACCGAGTCGAAGGCCAGCATGCGGTTGACGGTGAAATGCGTGCCGAAGTCGCGCAGGAACTGGATGTAGCCGTAGCCGGACAGCCACTGGTCGTTGTCGAGCATGACCGCGTCGGTCGGCCCGTCGCCGAAGGTGAGGAATTTCTCGAACACGGTGCGGATCGAGGCGATGTTCGCCTGGATGGTCTCGTCGGTCAGCTGGGGGCGCGAGGCGTCCTTGCCGGTCGGGTCGCCGACCTTGGTGGTGCCGCCGCCCATCAGGACGATGGGCTTGCCGCCGGCCTGCTGCAGGCGGCGCAGCATCATGATCTGGATCAGGCTGCCGACGTGCAGCGAGGGGGCGGTGGCGTCGAAGCCGATGTAGCCGGTGACCACGCCGGCGGCGGCCGCGGCGTCGAGCTCGGCCGGGTGGGTGATCTGATGGATATAGCCGCGCGCCTGAAGGGTTTTCAGGAAGTCGGACTGGAAGGCGGGCGCGTCGGTCATGGGCGGCGATCAGGCTTGGCTTGGGAGGGAAGGGGCGTGTAGCACGAGGCCATGGAAGCGCGAACAGCCCCGGCTCCGACGGCGGTCTTGCAGCCGCATCCCGACACCGGCGAGACGCCGGCGGCGGGCGTCGAGGTTCACATCGCGCGCGACGGCCTGCTGCTGTGGCTGCGGTTCGTGGTGTGGGGCGAGGTGGAGCGGATCGCCTGGCCGGCGGAGGCGGCGCAGGGGCGCGCCGACGACCTGTGGCGGCACACCTGTTTCGAGGCCTTCCTGGCGACGGACGACGGCTATGTCGAATACAATCTGTCGCCGTCCAGCCAGTGGGCGTCGTACCGCTTCGACGGCCCGCGCATGGGCATGAGGGCGGCGGACGAGGTGGCGACCGTCGAGGGGCTGGACGGCACGTGGGACATGGTCGCGCTGGAAGCCCGCATCGAACTGCCGGACGGGGCGAAGCGGCTGGGATTGTCGGCCGTGATTGAGACGGTCGATGGCGCGATCAGCTATTGGGCGCTGGCCCATCCGTCGGCTAAGCCGGACTTCCACCATCCCGACTCCTTCGTTCTGGACCTGCCATGAAGACCGGCCTCGACCGCCTGTTGTCCGACCCCGAACTGCGGGCACCGCTGAAGGGGCGGCGGGTGGCCGTGCTGGGGCACCCGGCCTCGGTGACGGCGGACCTGACGCATTCACTGGACGCGCTGGCGGCCTGTCCCGACATCCGGCTGACCGCCGCCTTCGGGCCGCAGCACGGGATGCGCGGCGACCTGCAGGACAATATGATGGAGACGCTGGACGAGACCGATCCACGTCACGGCATTCCGGTGTTCAGCCTGTATGGCGAGGTGCGGCGGCCGACGGAGGCGGCGATGCAGAGCTTCGACGTGCTGCTGGTGGATCTGCAGGACGTGGGGTGCCGCATCTACACCTTCATCACGACCCTGCTCTATGTGCTGGAGGCGGCGGCGGAGCACGGCAAGACGGTGTGGGTGCTGGACCGGCCCAATCCGGCCGGGCGGCCGGTCGAGGGGCTGACGCTGCGGCCGGGCTGGGAGAGCTTCGTCGGGGCCGGGCCGATGCCGATGCGGCACGGCATGACCCTGGGCGAGCTGGGGCTGTGGTTCATCGACCGGTTCAAACTCGATGTGGATTATCGGGTCATCGCGATGGAGGGATGGAAGCCCGAGGAAGGGCCGGGCTACGGCTGGCCGCTGCTGGAGCGGGAGTGGATCAATCCCAGCCCCAATGCGCCCAATGTGTCGATGGCCCGGGCCTACGCCGGGACGGTGATGCTGGAGGGGACGACGCTGTCGGAAGGGCGGGGCACGACCCGGCCGCTGGAGCTGTTCGGGGCGCCGGATATCGACGCCCGGGCGGTGATCGAAGAGATGCGGGCGCTGGCGCCGGAATGGCTGGAGGGCTGTATCCTGCGTGACTGCTGGTTCGAGCCGACCTTCCACAAGCACGTTGGAAAGCTCTGCCACGGGGTGCAGATGCATGTCGCCGGACCGGCTTATGACCATGCGGCGTTCCGGCCGTGGCGGGTGCAGGCTCTGGCGTTCAAGGCGATCCGGCGGCTGTATCCGGACTACGATCTGTGGCGGGATTTCCCGTACGAATATGCGTTCGGCAAACTGGCCATCGACGTGATCAACGGCGGGCCGGGGCTGCGGGAGTGGGTCGATGATTCATCGGCGACGCCGGCGGATCTGGATGCGCTGACCCGGCCCGACGAGGCGGCGTGGCGGGAAGAGCGAAAGCCGTTCCTGCTGTACTGACGGCCGGCCGGGGCTGACATTTTGTCGCGTTGCCGGGCGAAGCGTCGCCGCATAGCCTGGCTTCGCGGACCGGGCCCCTCTGGCGACCAACGTGGTCGCGATGTCGGACCGCATCGAGCGTGCTCGATGCGTGACAGGGACCAGCCGTTTTTCCTTACCCGGTCAGGCGACGAGCCGCTCCTCACGGAGGAGAGGACGATGCTGCCTATTCAACTGTATCGGGCCCGGCGCGACCATGCGCGGCTGGGCCAACTGATCGAACTGGAGCAGGGGAGCCGTCGGCCGGACCCCTTCCGCCTGGCGGATCTGAAGAAGCGCAAGCTGGCGGCGCGTGACCGGATCGCGGTTCTGGAAGCCCGGCAGGCGGACGAATCCTTCGCCCGGCCGCAGACCGCCTGACGCGGGAGCCGGGCGATGGAATTTCTGCTCGTAGACTGGCTCGGCAAGCCGGCCTGGATGTGGCTGGCCTTCATGGGGGTAGTGACCGGCCTGCTGGTCCTCGACCTCGGCGTCCTGCATCGGGGCGCGAAGGAGATCGGGGTGCGCGAGAGCCTGCTGCTCTCCGGCATGTACATCGCCATCGGCCTGGCCTTCGGCGGCTGGGTCTGGTGGGAGATGGGAGCCCGGAGCGGGGTCGAGTACCTGACCGGCTTCGCCATAGAGAAGTCCCTGGCGATGGACAACGTCTTCGTCATCGCCATGATCTTCGGCTACCTGGCCATTCCGCGCAGCCTGCAGCACCGGGTGCTGTTCTGGGGCATTCTGGGAGTCATCGTGCTCCGCGCGGTGATGATCGGCACCGGCGCGGCCCTCGTCAGCCAGTTCGGCTGGGTGCTGTATCTGTTCGCGGCGTTCCTGATCCTGACCGGGATCAAGATGTTCATGGCGGGCGAGGGCCATGCCGATGTCGGCGACAGTCGGCTGATCCGGTTCATCCGGCGTCGGTTCCGGGTGACCGACGAGCTGGAGGGGCAGCGCTTCTTGGTGCGACGTCCGGGGCCGGACGGGCGGATGGCGCTATGGGCGACGCCGATGTTCCTCGGCCTGGTGATGATCGAGGTCGCCGACGTGATCTTCGCGGTGGACTCGGTGCCGGCGATCTTCGCCATCACCACCGATCCGTACATCGTCTACACCTCGAACATCTTCGCCATCCTCGGGCTGAGGGCGCTGTATTTCGCCCTGGCGGCGGTGATCCACCGCTTCGCCTATCTGAAGCAGGCGCTGGCCGTGCTGCTGATCTTCATCGGCGGCAAGGTGTTCGTGGCCGACCTGTTCGGCTGGACGAAATTCCCGGCAGAATGGTCGCTGGCCATTACAGCCGGCATTCTGACCGCGGGCGTGGCCTGGTCGCTGTGGCGGACGCGGGGAGATTCGGGCAGGGCGAGGTGATCCGGTCGGCGTCTGTGAGGACGTTGTGGCGGGTCGGCGTCGGAGCCGGAGGAGCTGGAATCCTGAAGCCCAGCCCGTGCAGGGCCGCCAAGTCGCCGTAATCGCCGGTTGTTGTGGGCGGCAGAGGGAGGTCCGCCATGATCGCATTACTGCTCGCCGCCGTCCTGATGATCCAGGAGCCGCCAGCCCTGAGCCCGGAAGCCCGGGCGCTGATCGCGCCCGTGGCCGAGGCCATCGCCGCCGAGGAGGCGCGGCAGGCCGCCTTGCCGCCCGCGACCAGCGATCGGGAGCGGCTCGAACGGATGGGTGTGCTGGACCAGGTGGGGCGGCGCGCGCTCACGCCGATCGATCTGAGCGTCCTGCCGGAGGCAGAGCGGGCGGCGGCCACTGCGGCGATGTGGGCGCCGCTGATGGCGATGGATGACCGGCTGCTGGCCGAGCTCCTGCCGATGGTCCCGGCGGAGGGCTGGTTTCGCAAGAGCGTCTATGGGGAACAGGCGGCCAGCGCCGCCTTCCTGATCATCCAGCACTCCGACGTCGAACAATGGCGGCGGTTCGTGCCGGTCCTCGAGCCGCTGGTCGCGACCGGCGAGATCAACGGGTCCCAGTACGGGCTGATGTACGACCGGCTGGCCGTCAACGAGGGGCGGCCGCAGCGCTACGGCACCCAGATGACCTGCAAGGCCGGCAAGTTCGTCGTCGACTGGGACAATATCGAGGATCCCGCCAATGCCGATGCGCGCCGGGCGGCGCTCGGCTTTCATGGGACCCTGGCGGAGTATGAGCAGCGCTTCGCCGACTATCCGCCCTGCGAGGAGCAACCCTGATCACGCCGCTTCAGCCGACGGGGTCACGTGGGTAGGGCCCAAGCAGGTGCTGCTATACCGGCCTAGTGCAGCTTCAGCCGGCCGGAGACGCGGCGGTGAAGCAGGCGGGACAGGGCCAGCAGGGCGGTGCGGCGGACGCCGAGGATGGCGCGGTGGTGGTCCAGGTGCAGGGCCATATAGGCCCATTTGGCTAGCAATCCTTCGATCAGGAAATTCGGCCCGCCGAGGCCGCCCATCAGGGAGCCGACGCCGCTGTCGCCGCCCAGCGACACCAGCGAGCCCTGGTCGCGGTAGACATAGGGGCCGGGGTCGCGGGCCGGGTCTGACAGGGCGCGGGCGAGGTAAGCCGCCTGCTGCGCCGCGGCCTGGGCGCGGGCGGGGACCGGGCGGTCGCCGGGTCCGGGCGCCTCGGCGCAGTCGCCCATGGCGTAGATGCCGGGGGCCGAGGCGCGCAGATGGTCGTCGACGATGAACTGGTTGAGGCGGCCGGTCTCCAGGCCCAGATCGCGGTTGCTGTCCGCCGCCTTCACGCCGGCGGCCCAGACGATCAGGTCGGCGGAGACATCGCCCTTTGAGGTCTCCAGACGGTCGGCGTGGACGGCCACGACCTTCGCCTCGGTCAGCAGGCGGACGCCGCGCGCTTCCAGCGCCCGGGCGGCCTTGGCCGCGACCCGTTCAGGCAGGCTGCCGAGGATGCGGGGCGCACCCTCGACGAGGGTGACGGACAGGTCGAAGCGCTGGGCCTCGGTCAGGCCGGCGGACAGCTCGTCGTGGCCCTCGATCAGTTCGGTGGACAGCTCGACTCCGGTCGCGCCGGCGCCGACGATGGCGATGCTCAGGGTCGGTTCGTCTGACCAGGCGGCGGCGAGGAAGGCCGAGGTCAGCCGCTTGTTGAAGGCCTCGGCGTCGGCGACGTCCTCCAGCAGATGCGCATGCTCGGCCGCCCCGGGCGTGCCGAACAGGTTCGAGCCGCTGCCGATGGCGAGGACGAGGGTGTTGAACCGCAGGGTGCGGGGCGCGACCAGGACGTCGTCGTCGTCATTGCGGATTTCGCCGAGGGTCAGGGTCTTGCAGGCCGGGTCGAGGCCGACGAGGTCGCCGAAGGCGAAGCTGAAATGGTTGCGCCGGGCCAGGACGGGGTAGGACAGGCCCTCCTGATGGCTGTCCATGGAGCCGGCGGCGACTTCGTGCAGGCTGGGCTTCCACAGGTGGAAGATGGAGCGGTCGATCAGCAGGACGCGGCGGCGGCCTTCGCGCCGGCCGAGCCGGCGGCCGAGACGGGCGGCGAGCTCGAGCCCGCCGGCGCCCCCTCCGATGATGACGATGTCATGTTCCATGGCCAGACCCATAGATGGGATCAGGCCGGCTTTTCTTCCAGCCGCTTGTCCAGATACAGGCCGACGCGGCGTTCGACGGCGTCGATGTGGTCCTGCCAGAAATGGGTCGCGCCCTCTTCCAGCTCGTAGTCGATGACGATGCCCTTCTGGGTGCGCAGCTTGTTGACCACGCGCTCGACTTCGACCGGCGGGACGACGGTGTCGTTGGTGCCGTGCAGGAACAGGCCCGAGGCGGGGCAGGGGGCGAGGAAGCTGAAATCGTACATGTTCGACGGCGGCGAGACCGAGATGAAGCCGTCAGTTTCGGGCCGGCGCATCAGCAGCTGCATGCCGATATAGGCGCCGAACTGGTAGCCGCCGACCCAGGTCTGGGTGGCGCCGGGGTTCTGGGCCTGCAGCCAGTCGAGGGCGGTGGCCGCGTCGGCCAGCTCGCCGATGCCGCTGTCGAACTCGCCCTGGGACTTGCCGACGCCGCGGCTGTTGTAGCGCAGGGTGGCGAAGCCGCGCTTGACGAACAGCTGGTACAGAGTGACCGCGACCGGATTGTTCATATGCCCGCCCGCCTTGGGGTGGGGGTGCAGGATCAGGGCGATCGGGGCGTTCGGGCGCTTGCCCGGCGAATAACGACCTTCGATGCGGCCGGAGGCCCCGGGCAGAATGACTTCAGGCATGGGCGGCGAAAATCCGTGTTCAACTGTCGTTTCGCAGGTGCGTAATACTTGACTGCATGGGTAGGACTTTCTAAGTCCGCCGTGCGCGCCGACGCCTTTGCGAAGGCGCGGGTTCTAGCACAGGACCCCCGAAAAGCGCGCAAATTTTGAGGGCGCGCGATGCGACTGTCGACCAAGGGACGATACGCGGTGATGGCGATGGCCGATCTGGCCAAGCACGGCCGCGCGGACGGGGTTCAGCGGGCCGTGTCGCTGGCCGAGATCGCGGCGCGTCAGGAGATTTCGCTGAGCTATCTGGAACAGCTGTTCGCCCGGCTGCGCAAGAGCGGCCTGGTGCAGAGCGTGCGCGGGCCCGGCGGCGGCTATCGGCTGGCGAGGGGCGCGCATGAGACGGTGGTGGCCGACATCGTGCTGGCCGTCGACGAGCCGATCCGGGCGACCCGCTGCATCGGCCATTCCTCGCCCAAGGGCTGCATGATGGCCGGGGAGCGCTGCATCACCCACAATCTGTGGGAGGACCTCGGCGACGAGATCCACCGCTATCTGGCCGCCGTCTCGCTGGAAGACGTGGTGATGAACCGGACGGGCGCGCGGCGGCGCGCGGTCCCGGAGAACGATGTGGGAGTGGCGGCGTGAGCGCGGTCTATCTGGATTACAACGCCTCGGGTCTGGTCCGGCCGGAAGTGCAGGACGTGATGGCGAAGGCGCTGGCCGACAACGGCAATCCGTCGGCGGTGCACGCCGCCGGGCGGCGGGCGCGGGCGCGGGTCGAGACGGCGCGGGCCCAGGTGGCCGAACTGGTCGGGGCCGATGCGACGGCGGTGGTGTTCTCGTCGGGCGGGACCGAGTCCAACGCCCAGGGGATTCTCAGCGCCCTCGCCGCCGGCTGTGAACGGCTGATTGTCGGCTCGACCGAACATCCGTGCGTGGCCGAGGCGGCGACGGCCTCGGGCAAGCCGCTGAAGACCCTGCCGGTCGACGCCCATGGGGTGATCGATCTGAACCAGCTGCGCCAGCTGCTGGGACAGCCGGGCCGGGCGGTGGTCGCCATCCACCACGCCAACAATGAGAGCGGCGTGATGCAGCCGATCGCCGAGGCGGCGCGGCTGGTGCGGTCAGCCGGCGGCTGGCTGCACGTCGACGCCATCCAGTCGTCGGGCAAGATCCCGGTCGATATCCGGACCCTGAAGGCGGACAGCCTGACCCTGTCGGCGCACAAGTTGGGCGGGCCGCAGGGCGTCGGCGCACTGGTCATGGCCGAGGGACGCGAGGCGGTGCAGATGCTGCACGGCGCCGGGCAGGAACGCGGTCTGCGGGCCGGGACCGAGAATGTGCCGGGCATCACCGGCTTCGGCGCCGCGGCCGTCTGCGCCGCGCGCGACCTGTCCTCGATGCAGGCGCACGCCGTCTGGCGCGACGCGGCCGAGAAGGTCGTGAAGGCGGCCGGGGCGACGATCATCGGCGAGGGCGCCGAGCGCCTGCCCAACACCCTGTTCATGGCCGTGTCGGACTGGGAGAGCCCGCAGCAGCTGATCACCCTCGACCTGATGGGGCTGATGGTCTCGGCCGGTTCGGCCTGTTCCTCGGGCAAGACCAAGCCGTCGCGGGCCATTCTGGCGACCGGGCGGGTCGATATGGCCACCGGCGGGATCCGCATTTCCGGCGGCTGGGGCACGGTCGAGGCCGACTGGACGCGCTTCAGCGAGGCCTGGGTCGAAGCCTACGCCAAACAGCGCGAGCGCTCCGCCGCCCGAACGAGGGAGGTCGCCTGATGGCCGCGGTCAAGGAAACCATCGACGCCGTCGCCGCCCTCGAGAAATACGAGCACGGCTTCACCAGCGACATCGAGACGGAATATGCGCCGCGCGGGCTGAACGCCGACATCGTGCGCTTCATCTCCGAGAAGAAGGGCGAACCGGCGTGGATGCTGGAATGGCGACTGGCCGCCTATGAGCGCTGGCTGGCGATGGAGGAGCCGACCTGGTCGTCGGTGAAATACACGCCGGTCGATTACCAGAGCCTGTTCTACTACGCCGCGCCGAAGGAGAAGGTCGGGCTGAAGTCGCTGGACGAGGTCGATCCGGAAATCCTCGCCATCTACGCCAAGCTGGGCATCCCGCTGAAGGAGCAGGAGGTTCTGGCCGGGGTCGAAGGGGCGGCGCGCTATGCCGTCGACGCGGTGTTCGACAGCGTTTCGGTGGTCACCACCTTCAAGGCCGAGCTGGCCAAGGTCGGGGTGATCTTCATGCCGATCTCGGAGGCGATCCGCGAACACCCCGAGCTGGTGCGGAAATATCTGGGCTCGGTGGTGCCGGTCTCGGACAACTATTTCGCGGCCCTGAACAGCGCGGTCTTCAGCGACGGATCGTTCGTCTACATCCCGCCGGGCGTGAAATGCCCGATGGAGCTGTCGACCTATTTCCGCATCAACGCCAGCCAGACGGGCCAGTTCGAGCGGACGCTGATCATCGCCGACAAGGGCAGCTATTGCTCCTATCTGGAGGGCTGCACGGCGCCGATGCGCGACGAGAACCAGCTGCATGCGGCGGTGGTCGAGATCGTGGCGCTGGACGACGCCGAGGTGAAATATTCGACGGTGCAGAACTGGTATCCGGGCGATCCGGCGACCGGCAAGGGCGGCATCTACAACTTCGTCACCAAGCGCGCCGACTGCCGCGGCGACCGGTCGAAGGTCAGCTGGACCCAGGTCGAGACCGGCTCGGCGGTGACGTGGAAATATCCGTCCTGCATCCTTAAGGGTGAGGAGAGCTCGGGCGAATTCTATTCGATCGCCATCACCAACGGGCGTCAGCAGGCCGACACCGGCACCAAGATGATCCACCTGGGCAAGAATTCGAAGAGCCGGATCATCGCCAAGGCGGTCTCGGCCGGGAAGTCGGACTCGACCTATCGCGGGCTGGTGTCGGTGCATCCCAAGGCGACCGGGGTGCGCAACTTCACCCAGTGCGACAGCCTGCTGATCGGCAAGGACTGCGGCTCGCACACCGTGCCCTATATCGAGGCCCGCAACGGCTCGGCCCAGCTGGAGCACGAGGCGACGACGACGCGCCTGTCCGACGACCAGCTGTTCTACGCCCAGCAGCGCGGCCTGTCGCAGGAGGAGGCGGTGGCCCTGCTGGTCAACGGCTTCGTCCGCGACGTGATGCAGAAACTGCCGATGGAGTTCGCCGTCGAGGCGCAGAAGCTGGTGGCGATCAGTCTGGAAGGGAGCGTGGGGTGAAGCACGCCCTTGCTGCTCTTTCGCTGGTCATCACCGCTGGCTGTCAGCCGGCGAGCCCCCTGCAGTCCGGGCGATATGTGGCCGAGTCCGCTGAGCCGAACATCAGTGGCGCAGTGATCCGCATCGATACGGAGAGCCAGGAGATTTGGGCCGCGGGAGGCTGCAGCGCGAGCAGCCTGAGCTACCTGATCGAAGGCGAAACCATGAAAATCGTCGGAGGTACGGCCACGGCGGAAGGGCCTTGTTCTGACGGTGCGGCAGACACTCGCAACATCGCGCTGGCGAACACCCTCTTTGGTGGGCAGCCCTTGGCTCTCTCGAGATCCGACAGCGGTTTCAAGATTACGCCGGCCGGAGGCTCTCCTATTACCTTCGTGCCCATGAGTTCCGAGCAGCCCAAATGATCCTCTCCATCTCCAACCTCCACGTCTCCGTCGGCGACAAGCCGATCCTCAAGGGGCTCACGCTCGACGTTCCGGCGGGCGAGGTGCACGCCATCATGGGGCCGAACGGGGCCGGCAAGTCGACCCTGGGCTACGCCGTGGCCGGGCGGCCCGGCTATGAGGCGACCGAGGGCGGCGTGTCGTGGAAGGGCGAGGACCTGCTGGCGCTGGAGCCCGCCGAGCGGGCGGCGAAGGGCGTCTTCCTGTCGTTCCAGTATCCGATCGAGATTCCCGGCGTCCCGGCCCTGACCTTCGTGCGCACGGCGCTGAACGCGCAGAAGCGGGCGCGCGGCGAGGAGGAGGTCTCGGCCCCCGCCTTCCTCAAGCTGGTCAAGGCGGCGTCGGCGGCGCTGAAGATGGATTTCGACATGCTGAAGCGGCCGCTGAACGTCGGCTTCTCGGGCGGCGAGAAGAAGCGGATGGAGATCCTGCAGATGGCCCTGCTGGAGCCGTCGCTGCTGATCCTCGACGAGACGGATTCCGGCCTCGACATCGACGCCCTGCGCATCGTCGCCGACGGGGTCAACGCCCTGCGTTCGCCGGAGCGGGCCATGCTGGTGATCACCCACTACCAGCGGCTGCTGGACTATATCAAACCGGACCGGGTGCATGTGCTGGCCGCGGGGCGGATCGTCGCCTCGGGCGGGCCCGAACTGGCGCTGCAGCTGGAGGCGGAAGGGTACGACAAGTATCTGCCGGAAGCGGCGTGAGCGCGGCCGTCCGCATCGACCTGAAGGACGCCTCCAGCTTCCCGTCGCGGCGGGTGGAGACGTGGAAATATAGCGATCTGCGGAAATATCTGCGCGAGGCGCCTGAACCCTCGCCCTCGGCGGCGATATCGAGCGCCGGGGGCGGGCCATTCGAGGCGCTCGGCGGCGAGGCGATGGTGTTCGTCAACGGCCGAGCCGTCGGGGCGAGCGCCTTCATGGGCTCGGGCGCGCAGACGGTTCGCCTGCGCTTCATCTCCAAGGCGACCGGTACGGGGCACGGGGCGACCGCGCGCATCTCGGCCAGAGCCGGGGCGAAGCTGTTGCTGCTGGAGACGCACGAGGGCGAGGGCTCGGCCTATGTGGCGCACAACCGGCTGGAGCTGGACGTGGCGCGCGGCGCCGAGGTGACGCGGATCGTGCTGGTCAACGAACCGGCGGACGTCATCTCGATCACCCAGGCCGAGGTGCGGGTCGAGGCGGGGGGGCGGTATCGCCAGACCATCGCCACGACGGGCGCGAAGCTGCAACGGCTCGAGACCGGGGTGCGGCATCCGGGGCAGGGGGCGGATGTCCGCGTCGACGGGCTGTATGTCCTGTCGGAGGCGCGACAGGCGGACCTGACCAGCGTCGTCGATCATGTCGGCGCCGACGGCACGACCTCGCAGCTGACCAAGGGCGTCGTGCGCGACACCGCCCGCGGCGTCTTCCAGGGCAAGATCGTGGTCGAGCGCGGGGCCGACGGCACCGACGCGCGGATGGGCCACCACGCCCTGATCCTGGGCGAGCGAGCCGAGGTCGACGCCAAGCCCGAGCTGGTCATTTACGCCGACGACGTGCAGTGCGCCCACGGCAATACGATCGGCAATCTGGACGAGAGCGCCCTGTTCTACATGCAGCAGCGCGGCCTGCCGGCCGACGAGGCGCGGGCGTTGCTGACGCAGGCCTTTCTGATCGAGGTGGTGGACCGGATCGAGGACGAGGGCGCGAGAGAGGTGGTGCGGGAATGGCTGACGGCTCGCCTGTGACCCGCTTTGATCCCCACGCCGCGCGCGCGGAGTTCCCGATCCTGTCGCGGACCGTGAACGGCAAGCCGCTGGTCTATCTCGACTCGGCCGCCTCGGCGCAGAAGCCACGGGCGGTGATCGAGGCCATGGTGCGGTCGATGGAGGGGAGCTACGCCAACGTCCATCGCGGCCTGCATACGCTCGCCAATGAGACGACCGAGGCCTTCGAGGCGGCGCGCGAGAGCGTGGCGCGGCTGCTGAACGCCGAGGCCTCTTCGAACATCGTCTGGACCAAGGGCGGCACCGAGGCGATCAATCTGGTGGCCTCGGGCATCGGCCAGTCGATCCAGCCGGGCGACGAGATCATCGTCAGCGAGATGGAGCACCACTCCAACATCGTGCCGTGGCATCTGCTGCGCGAGCGGCGGGGTGCGGTGCTGAAGTGGATTCCGGTGCTGGACGACGGGTCGCTGGACATGGCGGCCTACGCCGAGCTGCTGGGGCCGAAGACGCGGGTGGTCGCGGTCACCCACATGTCGAACGTGCTCGGCACGATCAATCCGGTCGCCGAGATCACCCGGCTCGCCCACGCCGTTGGCGCGCGGGTGCTGATCGACGGTTGCCAGGGGGCGGTGCATGCGGCGCCCGACGTGCAGGCCATCGGCTGCGACTTCTATGTCTTCACCGGCCACAAGCTGTACGGGCCGTCGGGCATCGGCGCCCTCTATGGAACCGCCGAAGCGCTGGAGGCCCTGCCGCCGTATCAGGGCGGTGGCGAGATGATCGAGACGGTGGAGCGCGACCGGGTCACCTACGCGAAGCCGCCGCACCGGTTCGAGGCGGGGACGCCGCCGATCGTGGACGCCATCGGCCTCGGCGCCGCCATTGAATGGCTGGCGCAGTTTGACCGCGAGGCCGTCGCCGCCCATGAGCGCGCGGTCTACAACCACGCCCTCGCGCGGCTTGAGGGGCTGAACTGGCTGCGGGTCGTCGGCGAGGCGGAGGGGAAGGGAGCGATCCTGACCTTCACCGTCGAGGGGGCGCACGCCCACGACATCGCCCAGGTGATGGACCGTTACGGCGTCGCCGTGCGCGCCGGCCTGCACTGCGCCGAGCCGCTGGCGAAAAGGTTCGGCCTGACGTCGAGCGCCCGCGCCTCCTTCGCCCTATATAACACCACAGAGGACGCCGACGCCTTTGTCGACGCCCTGATCAAGGCCCGTGAGTTCTTCGCATGACGACCGACACCGCCCATCAGCCCGACGAGGCCGCCTTCGCCGAAGCCTGGGACGCGCCGCAGAAGGCCGCCCTCGAGCAGGGCGAGATCGACCGTATGACGGACGACATCATCGAGGCGCTGAAGTCGGTCTACGACCCGGAGATCCCGGTCGACATCTATGAGCTGGGGCTGATCTACAAGGTCGACCTGTCGGACGACCGCGACGTGGCCATCGAGATGACCCTGACCGCGCCGGGCTGCCCGGTGGCGGGCGAGATGCCCGGCTGGGTCGAGGACGCGGTGAAGAAGGTGCCGGGCGTGCGCTCGGCCCGCGCCGAACTGACGTTCGATCCGCCGTGGGATGCGTCGAAGATGAGCGACGAGGCCAAGCTGGCCCTGAACATGTTCTGAGGACGCCATGACCGAGCTTCAGACCACGACCCGCCCGCGCCGCCCCCGGCCCAAGGCCGTGTCCCTGACGGACGCGGCGGCCGATCGCGTTCGCGAGATCATGGCCAAGGCGGAGACGCCGGCCGTGGGCATCCGGGTGGGGGTGAAGAACGGCGGCTGTGCGGGGCAGGAGTACACCTTCGCCTATGCTTCGGAGATCGGACCGCTGGACGAGGTGGTCGAGGACAAGGGCGTCACCATCCTGATCGACCCCAAGGCGATCCTGTTCCTGATCGGCTCGGAGATCGACTACGAGACGACGAAGCTGGCCTCGAAATTCGTCTTCCGAAATCCGAACCAGACCGACGCCTGCGGCTGCGGCGAGAGCGTAACCCTCATTCCGGCGGCGGCCCTGGACGCTGACCGGGACTAGGCCTTCGCGGCCCTGGCGACCTCGTCCGGCGTCGGCACCTGGATCGCCGGGGTGACCGGCTGACCGGTGGCTTCGGCGATCAGTTCGGCGGTCTTGTCCTCGACGGCGGCCTCCAGCCGGGCGAGGAACTCCTCTTTCGGCAGGCCGGTGGGGATGGGGGCGAGGAACTCCAGCGTGGCCAGGCCCGGATGCTTTTCGAACGCTTCCTGCGGCCAGAACAGGCCGAGGTTGGTGGCCAGCGGCACGACCGGCATGTCGAAGTCGCGATACATGTGCCACACGCCGGAGCGATAACGGAATTTCTCGCCGACCTTCGCGAGGTTGCCCTCGGGGTAGATCAGGATCCTGCGGCCGGCGGCATGGGCGTCGGCGGCGCGTTGCTGCAGCGCCTCGCGCGCGTCGCGGCCGCCGCAGTTGTTGACGACGATGGCCCCCAGCTTGCGCAGCACCGTGCCCAGCAGGGGGAATTTCTCGAGGTGGTCGCCGGTGACGAAGGCGAGGTCTTCGAACTGGTCATAGGTGGCGAAGCCGTCGCCCCAGCTCTGGTGTTTCGAGGCGATGATGAAGGCGCCGGCGGGCAGGCGGTCCATGCCGCGGGTCTGGATCCGGATGCCGGCGAGCAGGCGCATGGCCTGCACCATCCGCTTCACATAGCGGCGGATGATCCAGCTGGTCGCGCCGCGTCCGGGGGCGAGGGCGGCGAAGGCCGCCGCCAGGCCATAGACGATCGACAGCGCCCAGTAGGCGACATTAAAGGCCAAGCTTCGCATGGGCCGACTATGCCGCGAATCGGCGCGGACGGAAGGGCTCAGGCGGCGTCGTCCAGCCAGTCGGCGCAGGTGACCCGGTTGCGGCCCGAGCGCTTGGACGCATAGAGGGCCGCATCAGCCCGGCCGAGCAGGCTGGCGGCCGGCTCTCCGCCGCGGTGACTGGCGAAGCCGATCGAGACGGTGACGGCGCCGAGGTCGTCATTGGTCGAGCGGCGACGCAGGGAGCGCGAGCCGATCTCCTTGCGGATACTCTCCAGCGCGGCCTCGACCGCGGGCAGGCCTTCGTTGGGGAAGATCAGCGCGAATTCCTCGCCGCCGTAGCGGGCGGCCACGCGCGGGGCGGCGGCCGTGCGCCCCAGCACACCGGCCACGTAGCGCAGCACCTGATCGCCGGTCTGGTGGCCCCAAGTGTCGTTGAAGCGTTTGAAATGATCGATGTCGAGCACGGCCAGCGACAGGCGGGAGCCCTGCGAGAGGGCGGTCTGGCAGGCGCTTTCCAGCTGTTCGTCGAACGCCTTGCGATTGGCCAGATTGGTCAGGGCGTCGGTCATGGAGTCGCGGCGCACCTGCTCGAGGTGCTCGCTGAGCCGGGCGATCTCGCGCGTCGACAGCTCCAGCTTCTTCTCGAGCGTATCGTTGTCTGTCTTGATCTTGTGGGTGGCCTCCGCGAGGCCTGAAACGATGGCGCGAAGTTGGGGAGCGCCGTCGGCGGTCTCGAGACTGCCGGCGGCCCCCTCAAGGGTCAGGCCATAGTCGGCCTGGGCCCGATGGGCCCGCGAGATGGCCTCGGAGACGCTGGAGAGCTCGCGGTCCAGCACCCGTCCGGCGTCGCGGATCTCTTCAGTGAGGCGACCGCGGGGGAGGTGTTCGGCCGCCAGCACCTCGGCCGTCGCTTCGGTGAAGGGCTCGCCCGCCGCGAGCATGCGCTGGATTTCGCGCCCCAGGGCGCCGTCCGGATCGCCGAGATACTGCAGCCACAGTTCGAAATTGAGCGGGGTCGGCCAGACCGAGGCGGCCTCCATCGCCTCGACAGCCCGCCGCGCCAGGGAATAGGCTTGGGGACCGCGCAGCGTGGTTTCGACCGTCTCTGTCATGGATGTCCTCTGCGGTTCGCCATGGACGGCGGCCGGTCGACGAGACGCTATGACGGGTTGTGTAACGTCGGGTTAAATCCGGCGCGACCAACGCTGATTTGTGGTTGCGCTCAGCCCCGCACGGGCACGGGGCGGCGCAGGAAGGCCGGCACCTCGGACTCGCCGAACGGACGACCATTGGTCGGCTGCGGCTCGGCCTCGGCGCGGTCGCCGCGACGATCCGACTGACGCAAATGCGTTTCGCGGGCGGGGCGGGCCTGGGGGGCGGGCTCGATCACGGCCGCCGTTTCTGCGGGCGTCTCGACAGGCGTCTCGGCGGGTGATTGGTCGACGGCCTCGACCGCCGTCTCGACCGTCGGACGGGCCGACCGGCCGCCGCGGCGGCTGCGGGTCCGGCGAGCGGGGCCGGCGTCGGCGGCCGGCGCCGTGTCAGGGG
>JAHJNW010000053.1 GCA_018820665.1 Alphaproteobacteria bacterium
CGGGTCGTTGAGCTCGTCCTTCTTGTAGTAGAATTCGATGATCGAGCGGGGCAGGGGGGTGCCTTCCTCGATGCCCAGACGCTGGCTCATCGAGCCGGCCACGACGTTGCGGCACACCACCTCAAGCGGGATGATCTCGACCTCGCGGATCAGCTGCTCGCGCAGGTTCAGCCGCTTGATGAAGTGGTTGGTCACGCCGATGCCGTTCAGGCGCGACATGACGAATTCGCTGATGCGGTTGTTGATGACGCCCTTGCCTTCCAGCTGGGCCTTCTTCTCGCCGTTGAAGGCGGTGGCGTCGTCCTTGAAATACTGGATCAGGGTGCCGGGCTCCGGTCCCTCGTACAGAATCTTGGCCTTGCCCTCGTAGAGCTTCTTGCGCTTGACGTTCATCATCGTGGGTCCGGGCGGGGCCTCGCCAGAAAACGAAAAACGCGCGGCCAGCACGGTGGTCTGGGCGGCGCGATCCGGAATCGGGCGAGCGGGAGAATTCGAGGGCTCCCCTTACCGGAAGGCGGGCTGCGACACAAACAGCGACCCTTGCTGACCCGTCAGGGTTTCCGTTGCGTTCCGCACCGGGCGAGCTATAGACCTGCTCGACTGCGGCCACGGGCCGCTTGACGGAGCCAGCAGACGCCCATGACGACCTTCGACGATCGGGAAAAGGGCTTCGAGTCCAAATACGCCCTCGATCAGGAACAGGAATTCAAGGCGATCGCCCGGCGCAACAAGCTGCTGGGCCTGTGGGCCGCCGAGAAGATGGGGCTCAACGCCGACCGCGCCGAGGAATACGGCCGCGCCATCGTCAAGGCCGACTTCGAACAGCCGGGCGAGGAAGACGTCTTCCGCAAGATCGCCCAGGACCTGGAAGGCGCCGGCCTGACCGTCTCGGAAGGCGAAATTCGCCGCAAGATGGACGAGCTGGCCTCCGTCGCCCGCGAACAGATCCGCAACGGCGAATAAGCCGGTCCGCCAGACATGCTGAAGGCCGCAACCTCACGGTTGCGGCCTTTTTGCGTTTCGGGTCGGGTGTCGCCGGTTAGCCCGGCATGACCACCGTATCGACGGCGTGGATGACGCCGTTCGAAGCGGCCACATCGGCCTGGACGACCTTGGCGGTTCCGCCGGCGGCGTCCGTCAGGGTGATCGAACCGTCGGCTTCGGCGCGGGCCGTCAGCGTGCCGCCCTGTACCGTGGTCAGGGTGGCCGTGCCGCCGCCGGCCTGGATCTGCTGGGTCAGGGCCGCCGCGTCCACGCGACCCGGGACCACGTGATAGGTCAGGATGCGGGTCAGGTCTTCCTTGCCGGCGGGGGCCATCAGCGAGTCGCGGGTGGCGGCCGGAACCTTCTCGAAGGCGGCGTTGGTCGGGGCGAAGACGGTGAAGGGACCGGCGCCGTTCAGCGTGTCGGCCAGCTCTGCGGTCTGGATCGCGCTGACGAGGGTGGTGAAATCGGGATTGCCTTGGGCCACGGTCACGACAGTGCCGGACGTGGTCGCGGCCGGCTCCATGGCGGCGGTGTCGGTGGTCGCGGTCTCGGCGGGGGCGGTCTCGGTGCTGTTGCTGCAGGCGGCGACAGCGAGAGCGGCGGCCGAAACGGCGGCGACGGCGGTGTAGCGGGTGAACTTCATGGTGCTTCTCCAGTTACGAACCGCGATGGCGGCTTCACCGGGGAATATGGCTCAGCCGCCGAAAGGATGCGTCGAACGCTCATTTCGGGGCGCGACACGTGCGCGCAGTCCGGTCAGCCGATGTGGTTCGCCAGTTGCGCCCAGCCCGCCGCCTTGTCCGCCAATGGCCGCGCGTGGGCGGGGCTGGACGACGGCAGATCGATCAAGGCCAGTCCCGGCGTTTCGCCCAGCGCCGCCCGCCCCAGCTTCGCCGCCTTGGCGCCGTTGAAGGCCACGGCGCGCAACTCTGGCAGCCCCTGCACCAGCCCGCACAGGTCCGCCGCCTCGGGCTGTCGAATGGCGGCGTCCAGACTGCCGGGCCGCTCGGCGCTGGCGATGACGTCCCACAGACCCACGCCGGCCCGGTTCAGGGCCGCCAGCCGTTCCTCATAGGGCAGGACCACCAGATCGGAGCCGATCACCCCGCCGATCAGCCGCCAGAAGGCGTTCTGCGGATGGCCATAGTACTGGCCGGCCCGCAGCGAGGCGTCCCCGGGCAAGCTGCCGAGGATCAGCAGCCGCGTGTGCGCGTCGACGACCGGTTCGAATCCGGCCTTGCGGTTCACTGGCCGCCGAATACCCGCGCGAACACCGTGTCGACGTGCTTGGTGTGGTAGCCGATGTCGAACAGCGCCTCGAGCTGGGCCTCCGGCAGGGTCACCCGCGCGTCGGCCTTGAGGAAGTCGAGGAAGGCCCCTTCGCCGCGCCACACCTTCATGGCGTTCTCCTGCACCGCGGCATAGGCGTCCTCGCGGCTGACCCCGGCATGGGTCAGGGCCAGCATGACCCGCTGCGAATGGACCAGCCCGCCCAGCAGGTTCAGGTTCTTGGCCATGTTCTCGGGATAGACGTTCAGCCGCTCAACCACGCCTGCCAACCGATGGAGGGCGAAATCCAGATGGATCGTCGCGTCCGGGCCGATGCCGCGCTCGACCGACGAGTGGCTGATATCCCGCTCGTGCCACAGGGCGACATTCTCCATCGCCGGCGTCACCGCCGACCGCACCAGACGGGCCAGACCGGTCAGGTTCTCGGTAAGGATCGGATTGCGCTTGTGCGGCATGGCCGACGAGCCCTTCTGGCCCTTGTCGAAGAATTCCTCGGCCTCCAGCACCTCGGTGCGTTGCAGGTGCCGGATCTCGATCGCCAGCCGCTCGACCGACGAGGCGACCACGCCCAGCGCCGCGAAGAAGGCCGCGTGCCGGTCGCGCGGGATCACCTGGGTCGACACCGGTTCGATCGCCAGACCCATCTTGTCGGCGACATAGGCCTCCACCGCCGGATCGACATTGGCGAAGGTCCCGACCGCGCCGGAGATGGCGCAGGTGGCGATCTCTTCCTTCGCCGTCAGCAGCCGGCGCTTCGCCCGCTGGAACTCGGCGTGATAGCCGGCGAGCTTGAGGCCGAAGGTCACCGGCTCGGCGTGGATGCCGTGGCTGCGGCCGACGCACGGCGTGAACTTGTGCTGCTGCGCCCGCTTTTCGAGCGCCGCCAACACCCGGTCGACACCGTCGATCAGCAGGTCCGAGGCCCGCGCCAGCTGCACCGCGAAACAGGTGTCCAGCACGTCCGACGACGTCATGCCCTGATGCAGGAAGCGCGCCTCCTCGCCGACGATCTCGGACACATGGGTCAGGAAAGCGATGACGTCGTGTTTGGTGGTGCGTTCGATCTCGTCGATCCGGTCGGCGTCGAACACCGCATCCTTGCCCTTGGCCCAGATCGCCTCGGCGGCCTCGGTCGGAATCACCCCCAGCTCGGCCATCTTGGTGGCGGCGTGCGCCTCGATCTCGAACCAGATCCGGTATTTGGTCTCCTGCGACCAGATGGCGACGGCGTCGGGGCGGGAATAGCGGATGATCATGGGCCGGTCGTGTCGGTCCGGGGCGGCCCCGAGTCAAGCGCAGCTTGTGGCTGAGCCTCGCGAACTCGGCCTCGCAGGCGTGGCGAAGACCCGGGCCGCGGTCTATTCCTCGCCCCATCAACGGAGCGACTCATGGAACTGATCATCGGGCCCCGCCTGTACTCCACCTGGTCGCTGCGGCCGTGGCTCGTGCTCAAGCGCTGCAAGGCCGATTTCACCGTCACCGAGATCGACATCTACAGCCCGGCCGGACAGGCCCAGCTGGAGCAGATCTCTCCCTCCCGCCTCGTCCCCCTGCTCAAGGTCGAGGGCGAGACGATCTGGGACTCCATGGCCATTTCGGTCTGGTGCGCCGAACGCTATCCGGACGCCCGCCTTTGGCCGGCCGACGCCCACGCCCGCTGGCTGGCCCGCTCGGCGGCCTGTGAGATGCACGGCGGCTTCATGGCCCTGCGCACCGACTGCGGCATGGGGCCGGACCACACCATGGTCGGGCCCGACCGCTCCCCGCCGCCCACCGGCGAGGCCGTGGAGCGCGACATCCGCCGTCTTGTCTCGCTGTGGATGGAGATGCGCCGTCGCTTCGGCGCGGGCGGGCCGTATCTGTGCGGCGAATGGTCCGTGCCCGACGCCTTCTTCACCCCGGTCGCCGCCCGCTTCCGCCATTTCCAGATCGATCTGGCCCGGTATGGCGACGACGGCTCCGCCGCGGCCTATCGCGACGCCCTTCTGGCCCAGCCCGACTTCCTCGAATGGTCGGCGGAAGCCTTTCGTTAACCTCTCGCCCGAACCCCGCCTTAAGACACCGGCGGTATTCCGGGAGCCTCGCCAACGCATCAGCGTTCAGGGTCAGCATGTCGATGCCCGCCGAACAGCCCCAGCCTCGCCGACCGACCCTGCTGGTCTATGGCCTGCTGATCGTGATCGCCTGCTGCCTGCCGGCCCTGCTGCTGGCCGGCCTCTGACCTAGGGCGCGCCGTTGGTCGCCGCGGCGGAGGCCACGTCCAGCGGCTGGATCGGCGCCGGCGGCACATAGTCCAGCGCCATCGGCGCCAGGGTCGCGCCCGACGCCACCGCATCCAGGGTGTTCAGCGGCCGGCCGTTCAGCCGCTGGTAGATCCAGTAGGCCGCCACGACCTTCTCCACATAGTCGCGCGCCTGCGGCACATCGATCGTCTCGATCAGCAGCAGCGGGTCGGCGTCGTGGCCCAGCTTGCGCACCGCCGCGACCATCGGCCCCGGCCCGGCGTTGTAGGAGGCGGCGACCCGCAGCAGGTCGCCGTTGATCGCCGGCATGGCCAGCACCTTGCTGACATAGGCCTGTCCCAGCCGGGCGTTGACCGCCGGATTGAACAGCCGCTCGGGCGAAGAGACGAAGCTGCGGTCGTTGGCCAGTTCCGCCGCCGTCGTCGGCATTACCTGCATCAGGCCATAGGCCCCGACCGGCGACCGCGCATTGGCGTTGAAGTCGGTTTCCTTGCGGGCGATGGCGTAGACCAGCGAACGCTCGATGACGAAGCCGCCCTCCGGCTGGATGTCGGGCTGCGGATAGCGATCGGCGTCGATCCGCCGTCCGTCGTCGCTGACGCCCATCACCCGCGGCCCCAGCGCCCGCCCGAGCGCGGCCCACAGCTGGCGCCCGCGCTCGGTCACAGATGAGCGCAGGCCGGTGCGCAGTTCGTCGCGCGCGTCGGTCGCGCGCCCGACTTCGGAATAGGCCACCGTACGCCAGGCCCGATGGTCGGTGCGGATGAATTCGTTCAACTCGTCAGCGCCCACGTCCGACGCCTCTTCGGCCTGGTAGGCGGCGCGCTGCACGCCGGCGGCGCGATAGGGGGTCGGCCCCAGATTCTCGATCGTCGGCTCCTCGCCCAGCTGCCGCAGGGCGATCTGGCCATAGAAGGTCGCGGGCCAGGCTCCGGCGCGGCGCAGCAGTCCGTGCACCCGGTCCTGCTGGCCCGAGCGTCCGGCCGAACGGGCCGCCCAGAACCCCGCGCCGGCGCGAACCCATCCGTCCTCGGTCGGATCGTCCAGCACCCGCTCGAACGCCGCCGCCGACTTGCCGAACTCGCCGAGCCGGTATTGCGCCAGGCCGACCACCCACCAGTCGCCGATCTGTTCGCCCAGCGTCACGGCGCCGTGCAGATCGTCGTTGTTGAGGGCGATGCGCGCCGCCTTGGTCGGATCGGCGGGATCGGCGCCGCCGCCGGGTCTGAAGACGCTGGACCAGGTCCGACCGCTGACGCTGGATGGCCGCTTCGGTTCGGCTGCCCCGTCGGGCCGACGGCGCATCGCCAGATTATAGGCGCGCGGCGCGCCCGGCAGGTCGGAATATTCCTCCAGCCAGGCCGTCAGCTCCTCATAGGTGGCCGTATAGTCGGCGTGGAACAGCCGCTCGAACTCGACCTGGCCCAGCAGCACGCGGTCATTGGCCTGGCGGGCCGAGGCGCGGGCGATCTCGAGTTCGCCGCGGCGCAGGGCGTCAAAGGCGGTGGTGTAGCTGAGCCGGTCCGCGTGGCTCAGCGCCGACACGCCGCCCCGGGGATCATCCTCGGCCTGCGCGGGCAGGGCGGCGCCCAGGACCAGGGCGAACGCCAGAACAGTCGTCGGCGCGAACAAGGCGCGGCGGAATTGGATCGTCACTAAGGCGGCCCCCCTGGAGCGTCATGCGGATCGTCTCGACTCGATCCATGCGGCGCTGTTCGTTCGGTCGTCAGGCCAGAAAGGCGCCACCGCCCCGGCCCGTGTCAAGGATTGACCCCTTTTGGGGCAGTTTTGAGTCAGGCGGGTTAATGGCCCGGGTCTCGAAGCCCCGCGTCTTTGTCCAGCCGCGCCGCCAGCGACAGCATGTCGGCCCAGGCCTGGCGCTTGGCCATTGGCTGTCGCAGCAGAAACGCCGGATGCAGGGTCGGCAGGGCCGGCGCCGAGATTCCGCCCTCGGCCAGCCGCCATTCGCGCCAATGGCCCCTCAACTTCATGATGCCCTCGTCGACGCCCAGCACCGCCTTCGACGCCGCCGCCCCGACCAGCAGCACCGCCCGCGGCTTCAGCAGGGCGAAGGCCCGCTCCACGAACGGCGCGCACACCGCCTGCTCCGCCGGCGTTGGCGTGCGGTTGCCCGGCGTTCTCCAGAACACGGTGTTGGTGATGAACACCCGGCCCTCCAGCCCGGCCTCGGCCAGCATCCGGTCCAGCAGCTGGCCGGCCTTGCCGACGAACGGCTGTCCGCGCTCGTCCTCCTCGGCCCCCGGGCCCTCGCCGACGATCAGCACCTCGGCCTGCGGATTGCCGCGCGCGAACACCGACTGCCGCGCCCCCATGCCCCTCAGCGAACAACCTTCGAAGGCCGCGATCGCCAGCCCCAGCGCCTCCAGCGTGTCGGCCCCCGCCGCCAGCCGCCGCGCCTCCGCCAGCGCGTCCGAGGCGTCGACCACTGGCGTGATCGCCGCCGTCGCCTTCGCCACCGCCTTGACCGACGGCGGCGGTTCGACGTGCGTCCGATCGACCGGCGCGTCTCCGAAACAGGCGTCGACCCCCGCATCGCGCCAGAAGGCGAGCAGGCTTTCGGTCGCGGCGGCGTCGAGGGAGTGCGGTGTCATGGTCGGGATCAGCAAGGGATAGTCCTTGACCACCCTTGCGTCACCTTCCGATAAGCGGAAAACCACAAGACCCTGCTTGCAACGAGGAATTCAGCCATGGCCGAGAACGCGATCGAAGGCGGCGCCGCCAACGCATGGCAGGAAGCCGTGATCGACAAACTGCCGCCGGCCGAGGCCCTCGCCGGCGTCGAGCGCGAGGTCATGGAGTACGACGTCGTCATCGTCGGCGGCGGCCCCGCCGGCCTCGCCGCCGCCATCCGCCTCAAGCAGCGCGCGGAAAAGGACGGCAAGGAAATCACCGTCGCCGTGCTGGAGAAGAGCGCCGAGATCGGCGGTCACATCCTCTCCGGCGCCGTTCTCGATCCCCGCGCCCTGACCGAGCTGTTCCCCGACTGGAAGGAACGCGGCGCCCCGCTCGACACGCCGGTGACGAAGGACCGCTTCCTGATCCTCGGTCCGCAGGGGGAGGCCTCCCTGCCGATGTTCATGCTGCCGCCGCTGATGCACAACGACGGCTGCTACATCGGCTCGCTGGGCAACATGTGTCGCTGGCTGGCCGAACAGGCCGAGGCCATGGGCGTCGAGGTCTATCCCGGCATGGCCGCCAGCCACGTCGTCTGGGACGAACCGACCGGCCGGGTGAAGGGCGTCGTCGCCGGCGTCTTCGGCATCGACCGCGAGGGCAAGCCGACCGGCGACTTCCAGCCCGGCATCGAGCTGCACGGCAAATACGTCTTCATCGCCGAGGGCGTGCGCGGCTCGCTGGCCAAGACCATCATGGCCCGCCACAACCTGTGCGACACGGCCGAGCCGCAGAAATTCGGCATCGGCATCAAGGAGCTGTGGCAGGTCCCGGCCGACAAGCACCAGCCCGGCCTGGCCCAGCACAGCACCGGCTGGCCGCTGGACGAGTTCACCGGCGGCGGCAGCTTCCTCTACCATTTCGGCGACCGCTATGTGTCGGTCGGCTACGTCGTCCACCTCAACTACAAGAACCCCTTCCTGTCGCCGTTCGACGAGTTCCAGCGCTTCAAGCACCATCCCTCGATCGCCGAACATCTGGAGGGCGGCACGCGCATCTCCTACGGCGCCCGCGCCATCACCGAGGGCGGCTTCCAGTCGGTGCCGAAGCTGTCGTTCCCCGGCGGCGTGCTGATCGGCTGCTCGGCCGGGTTCGTGAACGTCCCGCGCATCAAGGGCAGCCACAACGCCATGAAGACCGGCATGCTCGCCGCCGACGCCGCCTATGACGCCGTCACGGCCGGCCGGGCAGGGGACCAACTTGTCGAATACCAGACCGCCTATGAGGCCAGCTGGGTCTGGCAGGAGCTCAAGCGCGTCCGCAACGCCAAGCCGCTTCTGACCCGCTGCGGCACCACCCTCGGCGGGGCGCTGGGTCTGTTCGACATGTGGTTCCAGACCCTGTTCGGCGGCTTCTCCGTGTTCGGCACCCTGAAGCACAAGAAGACCGACGCCGCCTCGACCGAAAAGGCCGCGAAGCACAAGCCGATCGCCTATCCCAAGCCGGACGGAAAGCTGTCGTTCGACAAGCTGTCCTCGGTGTTCATCTCCAACACCAATCACGCCGAGGACCAGCCGGCCCACCTCAAGCTGCTGGACCCGTCGATCCCGATCCGCGTCAACCTGCCAGAATACGGCGAACCGGCGCGACTGTACTGCCCGGCGGGGGTCTATGAGGAGGTCTACGGCGACGAGGCGGCGAAGACGGATCCGAAATTCGTCATCAACGCCCAGAACTGCGTCCACTGCAAAACCTGCGACATCAAGGATCCGTCGCAGAACATCGTCTGGACCACGCCCGAGGGCGGCGGCGGCCCCAACTATCCGAATATGTGACCGCCGAAAGGGAGAGGCCTTGCCGCCGCCGCATAATGCGGGAAGGGTTCGGGTCATGCGCCATTCCTCCCTACGCCTGCTCCTTTCCGGCTGCGCCCTGCTGGCCTTCGCCGCCCCCGCCGCCGCGCAGGAGGCCCCGGTCGCGAAGCCGGCCGCCGAGCCCGCCCCGGCGCGCGCGCCCCTGATCGTCATCGAGCCGGAGGGGGCGCCTGACGCCGTGCCGGTCGAACCGGCTGCGCCCCCGATCCCCGCCGTCTGGTCTCCAGCGCCCTTCGCCGCCGACGGCCAGTCCGCCTACGGCCTGTACCTGTCTGGCCGCGTCGCCAGCCTCAGGGGTCAGCAGGCCGCCGGCGCGGACCTGCTGACCCGCAGCCAGGCCCTGACCCCGGAGCAGCCCCAGCTGGGCGGTGAAGCCTTCCTCGCCAGCCTCTTCTCCGGCGACATCGACGCCGTGGTGCGGCTCGCGCCGTTCGTCGACGACACGCCGCTGTTCGCCGGCGCCGGCCGCCTCGCCCGGGTGGTACAGGACCTGCGCGACGGAGACGGCGGGGCGGCGTTGGCGCAGCTTCGTGGCGAGCCCTTCCCCGAGCCCTACGGTCCCGTTTCCGCCTATCTGCGGCCCGCGGTCGCGGCCGCCGGCGGCGACTGGGACGCCGCGCTTCGTCCCGTCGAGACCCCGACCACCGAAACCGGCGGTCTCGTCCTGCGCGATCAACGGGCCCAACTCCTCGAGAGCCGCCGCCGCTACGCCGAGGCCGAGGCTGAGTACCAGGCCCTGCTGGCGATTCCGGACGGGGCGCGCCTGTTCCGCGTCCACTACGGCGCCTTCCTTGAGCGGCGCGGCCGTCGCGACGACGCCCTGGCCGTCTATGCCGCGGCGCTGACCGGCGACAAGCCCGATCCCCGCGCCCTCGTGGCCGGGCGACGCATCCGGGACGGCGCGCGCGCTCCGGCCGCGCCGACGACGGCCGAGATCGCCGCCGACGCCCTGACCTTCGCCGCCATCGAAACCAGCCAGGTGAATGTGCATGAGCTGTCGGCCATCTACCTGCATCTCGCCGCCGCCCTGCACCCGGACGACACGGTCACTCTGAGACTCGCCGAAAGCCTGAACGAGGCGAACCAGGACTCCGCCGCCCGCGCCGCCTTCGCCCGGGTCGGCCCCGCCAATCCGATCGTCTACGCCAGCGCCCAGGTCGGACTGGGTCTCAGCCTTGAGGAGGAGGGGCGGCGCGACGAGGCGCTCGCCGCCTTCATCCGCGCCGACGATGCGGCCCCGGACCAGGTCGTCGTCTCACGGCTGCTGGCCAACCAGTATTTCAATCTCGAACGCTACAGCGAGGCGCTCGCCATTCTGGACCGCCCGACGGTCAACACCGCCGACCAGTCCGCTGACGTCCGCTTCGACCGTGGCCGCACCCTGCAACAGCTCGGCCGCATCGAGGAGGCCGAAGCCGAGCTGTGGAGCGCGCTGCAGATGGCGCCCAATGAGCCGGTGCTGCTGAACCACCTCGGCTATCTCTGGGTCGACAGCGGTCGCCGCGTCGAACAGGGGGCCGAACTGATCGCCCGCGCCTTCGCCGCCGACCCGCGCAACGCCAACATCCAGGATTCGCTCGGCTGGGCCCAGTACCGGCGCGGCCAGTATGGCGAGGCCGTCGAAACCCTCGAGCAGGCCGTGGCCAAACAGCCCGCCAACGCCGAGATCAACGATCACCTCGGCGACGCCTACTGGCAGGTCGGGCGGCGTCGCGAGGCCGGCTGGCAATGGAACAGGGTGCTGACCCTCGAGCCCGAGCCCGAACGCCGCGCCGAGGTCGAGCAGAAGCTGACGGATGGCCTGACCGGTCCGGTCCTGTCCGGCGGCCAATTCTGAAGCATGGAGCCGCGTTCGGCCCTCGCCCCCGCCAAGGTCAATCTGTTTCTCCATGTCGGCCCCGTCGATGAGGCCGGCTATCATCCGCTCGCCAGCCTGGTGGCTTTCGCCGATGTCGGGGACCGGATCGAAGTCGCGCCGTCCGACCGCCTGTCCCTGACGGTTGAGGGCCCGTTCGCCGGCGCGCTGGACGGGCCCGGCGACAACCTGATCCTTCGCGCCCTTCGCGCCCTCGGTCAGGCCGCCGGCCTCGACGAGCCGCCGGTCGCGGTGACGCTGGACAAGCGCCTGCCCATCGCCGCCGGCCTCGGCGGCGGATCCTCCGACGCCGGGACGGCGCTCCGCCTGACGCGCGACCTGCTCGCGCTGGATCTGGACGATGACGCCCTCGCCGACATCGCCATGACGGTCGGCGCCGACGGGCCCATGTGTCTCCATGCCCGCACCGCCTGGGCCGAGGGTCGGGGCGAGATCCTGACGCCCGAGCCGCGCCTGCCGTCATTGCCGGCCCTGATGGTCAACCCCGGCGTCGCCTCGCCGACCGGCGAAGTCTACCGCGCCTTCGACGACGGGCCGCCGTCGCGCGCCGACCGTCCCGCGCCGCCCGCCGGCTGGGACGCCGCCGCCGTCATCGACTGGCTGACCGGGCAGCGCAATGATCTCCAGCCTCCAGCCGTCGCCCGCGTCCCCGCCATCGCCCGGGCTCTCGACGCCGCGACGATCCTCCCGGACGTCCGCCTGGTGCGCATGTCGGGCTCCGGCGCCACCGTCTTCGCCCTGTTCGACACCCCCGCCGCCGCCGCCTCCGCCGGCCGGCGCCTGGCGGCGGATTATCCCGGGTGGTGGATCACGGCGACGAATCTGGCTTAGTTGCCGCCGCGCCAAGCTTTGTGTCCGCATATCGTCGGTATTGTGCAGATCACCCCGGAATGGCCTTGAGATGACCTCTCGGCGCTGGATGTTTCGCTGCATACCGACGCCCATATGGAACTCAGGAAGGCGTCACGGTTTAATCCGGACGATTTTCGTCATCACGACCGCGGCCTCATTTGCCTCGCGGTCTCTTGAAGAACAAAGGGGATACTCATGACTTGCATCAAACTTCTCACCGCCGCCGCTGCCGCCGCTCTCCTGGCTGCTCCGGCCGCGATGGCCCAGACCGCCCCGGCCCCGGCTACGCCTGCGCCCCAGGCAGCCCCGACGCCGGCCTCGGCCGAAAACGTTATCGAGGTGCTGAAGACGGACGGCCGCTTCACCACCCTGCTGCAGGCCCTCGACCAGGCCCAGTTGACCGAGACGCTCGCGACACGTCCGCGCATCACCCTGTTCGCCCCGACGGACGAGGTTTTCGCGGCTCTCCCCGAGGGTGAGCGCGCCCGACTGCTGGACCCGACCAACGCCCAGGAGCTTCGTAACCTGATGCTCTACCATGTGCTGGTCGCCGATCTGACGCCCGAGCAAATTCTCGGGGCGGCGGGCCCGATCGCCACCGCGGGCGGGATCGAGGTCAACATCGACGGCACGGGCGAAGCCATCGCCATCGCCGACGCCACCGTCACCGACGACCCGATCAACGCCACCAACGGCGGCATCTATGTGATCAACAAGTTGCTCGATCCCGATGCCGCCGCCCAAGGCGACACCGCCACCCCGGCGGCCGCATCCACGGCCTCGCCGCCGGTCCAGAACCCGACCGACGGCCACGACGATCATGCCGGGGACCCGGCCAATCCGGCTGCGACCCCGAACTGATCGCTTCGAGGCTGAACTGACAGAGGCGGCGGACTCCGGTCCGCCGCCTTTTTCGTGCGCGCCTTAACCGTCGGCCAACCGCTGTCATGCAGGATGGCGGCATGGAAACGCTCGCCCCCGCCCATGTGGCCGCCTTCGAGGCCGTGCTGAACAGGGTCCCGCCAGAGGACCGCGCCCGCCTCCACGCCCTCAAGGCCGCCGCCGCCGAGGCCGCCGCCGCCTCGGCCCCGCACTGGGATTTCGACCAGCCCGGCCACCGCGCCGAAGAAGCCCTGCAGGCCGCCTTCGGCGACGCCCTGACCGACGACCACCGCCGCGCCCTGGTGGCGATCTGGGCGCTGGAGATGCCCGCGCGTGTCCCGGCCGCCGACCTGCCGCCCGCTTCGCTCGAGCTCTACCCGGAATGGATCGGCCGGCTCGCCGCCTTCCTGATCGAGGCCCCCAACCCCTACGACCGCGACTTCTGGGCCAAGGATGTGCGCATCGCCCTGGTCCTCAGCGTCCCCGGCGCCCGCACCCAGATGATCGACCTGTCGTCGCCGATGGGCCCCGGTCAGGTCCTGCGCCACGCCCGCGAAGGGTGGGGCTGGTCGGTGATCCCCGCCTACGCCGGCGCCCAGGCGTGGAAGCCGTGGCTGGAGGTCCATACCGAGAGCCGCGAACTGTCCGATTTCAACGAGGCCGGCTGGGATCGCGCCTGGGCCACGGCCGCGGAGATCCTCAAGCGCCGCCCCGACATGGCCGGCATGCTCGGCTCGTCGTGGTTCTACGATCCGCCGCTGGAGCAGATCAGCCCGCGCCTCGCCTATCTGCGCCTCAATCCGCTGAAACACGGCGCCTTCATGATCCACCAGGGCCCCGGCGACATCCACACCCGGCGCGCCGCGACCAGCTCCCCGACCCGAGCCGCCCTGATCGAAAAGGGCGACTACACGGCCCGCTCGTGGATCGTCGCCTGGCCGCGCGCGGCGCTGATCAAATGGGCCGACGGGCGCAAGGTTGAAACCTTGGCCAAAGCGGCCTGATTATTTGGTGACCACGTCCCACGCCGCACCCACCGGCAGCACCTCCAGCCCCGCCGCCTTTGCCAGCCGCAGCACCCGGTCCAGATCGTCCGGCGTGCAGCCATAGTCTGTCGGCCGGTCGCTGACGTCGTGCCCATAGGCCGTCAGCCAGCCCCGCCGATCCGCCGCCTCGGCAATCAGCGCCTCCAGGTCGTATCCGGGCAGCCGCCGGCTCTCCAGTCCGATGGACTTGATCAGCGTCCGGTCCTCGCGCCCGGCGTTGACCCCGTCGCGCACCCCGCGCGCCATCGCGAACCGCCCGCGCACCACCCGCTTGGCCGCGACCGTCGCGTCGCCGAACGGCCAGGCGAAGGTCGTCATCCGGTGACCGTCCAGCCGCTCCGCCACCCAGGCCGCATTGGCGTCGAGGCTCAGCCGCAGCGCCTCCGCATCCATCCGCAGGGCGCTGGTATGGCCGAAGGTGTGGCACCCGACCTCATGCCCCGCCGCGTGCAGGGCCTGCAGCTGCTCCACCCGGAACTGGTCCCGGCCCATGTTCACGCCGTCGCACAGGCCGCCGCAGACATAGTAGGTCGCCTTGACCCCATGCTCGGCCAGGATCGGTCCCGCCTCGCTCCACGCGGAAGCCGGAAAGTCGTCGAAGCTCAGCGAGAACACCCCCTTCGCCGGGGCGATCGCCACCGCCTCCACCGCGAGATAGCGCGCGGCCCGCCGGCGCATCTGGTCGATCTGCTTCATGGGCTCTGGATAGCGCGGCCGCGCTTAAGGAACCGTATGGCCTCGCCTTGCCGCAAATGGGCCGCCCGTCTAGGGTCCGCCGCCTTCTCCCCGGGACGAAACAGCCGCACGTGACCACCGAACCGCTCGCCTTCCAGGACCTGATCCTGACGCTCCACAAATACTGGGGCGATCAGGGCTGCGCCATTCTCCAGCCCTATGACATCGAGGTCGGCGCCGGCACCCTGCACCCGGCCACCGTGCTGCGCGCCCTCGGTCCGCGTCCGTGGAAGGCCGCCTACGTCCAGCCCAGCCGCCGCCCCGGCGACGGCCGCTACGGCGAAAATCCCAATAGATTACAACACTATTACCAATATCAAGTGATCCTGAAACCGAACCCGGACGATCTCCAGGCGCTCTATCTGGGGTCGCTGGCGGCGATCGGCATCGATCCGAAACTGCACGACATCCGCTTCGTCGAGGACGACTGGGAGAACCCCACGGTCGGCGCTTGGGGCCTCGGCTGGGAGGTCTGGTGCGACGGCATGGAGGTGACCCAGTTCACCTATTTCCAGGGCGTCGGCGGCATCGAGGTCGACGTCGTCTCGGGCGAACTGACCTACGGCCTCGAACGTCTGGCCATGTACGTCCAGGGCGTCGACAACGTCTACGACCTGAAGTTCACCAAAGAGGGCCTGACCTACGGCGAGGTCTTCCTCGAGAACGAGCGCCAGCAGAGCGAGGCGAACTTCCACGGCTATGACGTCGACGGCCTCAAGCGCCGGTTCGAGGACATGGTCGCCGAGGTCGAACGTTTCCTCGCCATGCAGGGCCCGCAGGGCCAGGCCCTGGTCCTGCCCGCCTACGACCAGGTCCTCAAGGCCAGCCACCTGTTCAACCTGATGGACGCCCGCGGCGCCATCGCCGTCGCCGAACGCCAGAGCTACATCGGCCGCATCCGCGACCTGTGTAAGGCCTGCGCCACGGAATGGGTCGAGCAGGAAAGGGGGCGCGCGTAATGGCCCAGTTTCTCCTCGAACTCTTCTCCGAAGAAATCCCCGCCCGGATGCAGTCCGGCGCCGCGCGCGATCTCGAGCGCATGGCCGCCGAGCGCCTCAAGGCCGCCGGCCTGACGTATGACGCCCTGACCACCTGGGCCGGCCCGCGCCGCCTCACCCTCGTCGTCGAGGGCCTGCCCGCCGCCACGCCCGACCGCGAGGAGGAGCTCAAGGGCCCGCGCGCCAACGCCCCGGAGCAGGCGCTGGAGGGCTTCCTGCGCAAGACCGGCCTGACCCGCGACCAGCTGACCGAGCGCGACGGCGTCCTGTTCGCTGTGCTCCGTCATGAGGGCCAGTCCACCGCCGCGCTGTTACCCGACATGGTCGACGCCATCGTGCGCAACTTCCCCTGGCCCAAGTCGATGCGCTGGGGCTCCGGAACCCTGCGCTGGGTCCGCCCGCTGAAGCGGATCGTCGCCCTGTTCGACGGCGGCGTGGTCCCGTTCGAGATCGACGGCATCGCCAGCGGCGACGTCACCGAAGGCCACCGCTTCATGGGCGCCGGCCGGCCCTTCGCCGTCCGCGACTTCGCCGACTACCGCAAGAAGCTGGAGGCCGACTTCGTCCTGCTCGACGTCGCCGACCGCAAGCTGCGCATTCTCGAGGCCGCGAAGAAGGTCTGCGCCGACAAGGGCCTGGTCCTGGTCGACGACGACGGCCTGCTGGACGAGGTCGCCGGCCTCGCCGAATGGCCGACGCCCATCCTCGGCGACATGGACCCGCAATTCCTCGACCTGCCGCCCGAGGTGGTCCGCCTGTCGATGAAGGTGCACCAGAAATATTTCGCCGTCCGCCGGACCGCGGACCTTCAGGTCCGCTCTTCCACGACTGCCGAAGGGGCGGGCCTGGAGGCCCGCGCTCCCCTGGCCCCCCATTTCGTCGTCGTCGCCAATGTCGAGGCCTCCGACGGCGGCAAGGCCCTCGCCGCCGGCAACAGCCGCGTCCTCTCGGCCCGCCTGAACGACGCCCGCTTCTTCTGGGACGAGGACCTCAAGACCGGCTTCGACGTCTGGAACGACAAGCTGAAGGGCGTCACCTTCCACGCCAAACTGGGCACGCTCGCCGAACGCGTCGAGCGCATCGCCGCCCTCGCCCGCGAGATCGCCCCCATGGTCGGCGCCGACCCGGCACAGGCCGAACAGGCCGCCCGCCTGTCCAAGGCCGACCTCGCCAGCGCCATGGTCGGGGAGTTCCCCGAGCTGCAGGGCGTCATGGGCGGCTACTACGCCCGCCGCGACCATGACGACGCCATCGCCGACGCTATCCGCGACCACTACAAGCCGCAGGGCCCCGCCGACACCGTCCCGACCGCCCCGCTGACGGTCGCCGTCGCCCTCGCCGACAAGCTCGACACCCTCGTCGGCTTCTTCGCCATCGATGAGAAGCCGACCGGCTCCAAGGACCCGTTCGCCCTGCGGCGGGCGGCGTTGGGGGTGATCCGGCTGGTGCTAGAACTGCGGAGGCCCATCAGCCTCCGCCGTGTTCTCGTGGGAGCTACGCAGCGAAATGAGATCAACAATCAATGGTCTCGTCATGCGCCGTCCTTCAACCAAGACAAGACGCTCGGGGGGCACGCTGAGGCGGTGGCCGCCGACCTCCTCGCCTTCTTCGCCGACCGCCTGAAGGTCCTCCTCCGCGACCAGGGCAAGCGTCACGACCTCGTCGACGCCGTCTTCGCCCTCGGCGACGACGACCTCGTCCGCATCGTGCGGCGGGTCGAGGCGCTCGACGCCTTCCTCGCGACGGACGACGGGGCCAATCTGCTGGCCGGCTACAAGCGCGCCTCCAACATCCTCCGCGCGGAGGAGAAGAAGGGCCCCGTCCCGACCGGCATGGTCGAGACCGGCCTGCCCGGCCAGCCGGCCGAGGAGACCACCCTGGCCTTCGCCGCCGCCGCCGCCGCCACCGCCGTCGACACGGCGCTGGAGACCGAGGATTTCGCCGCCGCCATGACGGCCCTCGCCGCCCTCCGCGCCCCGGTCGACGCCTTCTTCACCGGGGTGATGGTCAACTCGGATGTGCCCGCTGAACGCGACAACCGTCTGAAACTGCTCGGCAACGTCCGCGCCGTCATGGGCCGGGTGGCCGACTTCGGCCAGATCGCGGGGTAGCGTTCACCTCCCCATTCGCGAAGGCGAATGGGGAGGACAGATCGGCGCGTCAGCGACGATCAGGAGGGGGCGGCGCAGGCGGCAAGGGAGTCCGGCGCGAACCGACCTCGGCCGGCGCCGCCCCCTCCTGACCGCTGCGCGGTCTGTCCTCTCCATCGGCCTTCGCCGATGGGGAGGTGATGCTCACCGCAGCCCCGGCTGATCCATAAACGCCGCGTCCAGCCCGTACCCCGCGAACCGCGCCAGCCGCTCGCGCAGCCGCCCATGCCCCGCCGGCTCGTCCCCGACCCGGTCCCCCTCCGGCAGGAAGGCGTTCTCGGCCCGGAACGTCCATCCCGCCACCTTCAGCCCCGCCGCGTGGGCGTCGGCGATCAACCCCGTCGGCGCCCCCGGCTCCGGCTCGATCATCGCCGTATCCACCCCGATCCACGACGCATACTCCGCCACCGCCGCCAGCCCCTCCGCCGTCGCCATCGCTGCATAGGTCAGCTCTGGCCGGTCCGCCGGCCCGCCCTCGCGCGCCATCAGCTGCAGCAGCGGCGTCTCGATCCGCCCCGCCAGCCGCTCCAGCGTCCCGACCTCGAAACACTGCACCAGCACCGGCGCCGCCGCCCCGGCCAGCCCTCGCCGCTCCAGCACGGCCACGAAGGCGTCCTCCATGGCCAGGCCCAGCGCGGCAAAATGCGTCGGATGCTTCAGCTCCGGCGCGACCCCCACGCCGGCCGCCGAGGCGATATCCAGCACCTCGTCGAAGGTCAGGATCTCTTCCCGCCCGTCGAACGCCGCGCTGCCCGGCCGCAGCGCCGGCAGCCGCTCGCGCGCCCGCAGGGTCTTCAGCTCAGCCAGGGTGAAATCCTCTGTGAACCAACCGGTCACGGCCGCGCCGTCGACGGCCCGCGTCACGCGCCGGTCGGCGAACTCGCCGCGCTCCGCCACATCGGTGGTCCCGCCGATCTCGTTCTCGTGCCGCACCACCAGCACCCCGTCGCGGCTCATCACCAGATCGGGCTCGATGAAGTCCGCCCCCTGTTCGATGGCCAGCCGATAGGCCGCGCGCGTGTGCTCGGGCCGCTCGCCCGAGGCGCCGCGGTGGGCGATGATCAGCGGTTCGGCGAGGGCGGGAGCCGCCGTCAGAAGCGTCATGGCCAGCAGGATGATCCGGAACATGGCGCCGGGGTAGGGGGCTTGGGTGACGCCCGTATTACCCGCGCAGAACTTTGCGCAGCTGCGGATGCAGGTCGCTGTTCGAGGCCAGGATCTGCCCACCCGTCATCGGGTTGCCGTCCTCGTCGATGGTGGTCACCACCCCGCCGGCCTCGGTGACGAACAGGATGCCCGCCGCCACGTCCCACGGCTGCAGATTGCGTTCATAGTAGGCGTCGTACCGCCCCGCCGCGACCCAGGCGAAGTCCAGCGCCGCCGAGCCGAGGCGGCGGATGCCCGCCACCCGCTGGCCGATGGCGTGGATGTCCTTGATCGCCTGCGCATGGCCGGTCTTGCCGATGAACGGCAGGCCGGTGGCGACCAGGCTCTCCGACAGGTCCTTGCGTCCGGCGACGCGGATGCGCTGGTCGTTCAGATAGCAGCCCTTGCCCTTTTCGGCCCAGAACAGCTCGTTCATGACCGGGTTGTAGGTGACCCCGGCGACGATCTCGGAATGGCCGTCCGGCGCGGTCCGCTGCAGCCCCACCGTGATGGCGAAATGCGGCATGGCGTGCATGAAGTTGGTGGTGCCGTCGATCGGGTCGACGATCCAGGTGTGCGACTTGTCGGTCCCCTCGACCATGCCGCGCTCCTCGCCGAGGAAGCCGTAGCCCGGCCGCGCCTTCATCAGCAGTTCGTACAGGGTGTCCTCGGCGCGGATGTCGGCGGCGGTGACGAAGTCGCCCGGCCCCTTGCGCGACACCTGCAGCTGGGCGACCTCGCCGAAGTCGCGCAGCATCGGCCGGGCGGTCTTGCGGACCGCGTCCAGCATCACGGAAACGAGGGCGGAGGCGAGGGCCATGGGGGAATCTCCTGGTCCGAAGGTCCTCAGAAGGCGGAAGCGCCCGGACAGTCGGAGAAGTTCAAGGGGGGTAGGTCTTGGGGCTTAGGGCTTAGGAAGCAGGCGGTTCTAAGCCCTAAGCCCTAAGCTCTAATCACTACGACCTCTACTCGGCGCGGCGGACGTATTCGCCGGTGGTGGTGTCCACGACGATCTTCTCGCCGACGCCCATATAGGGCGGGATCATGATGCGCACGCCGTTGTTGGCGATGGCCGGCTTGTAGGACGAGGAGGCGGTCTGGCCCTTCACCGTCGGCTCGGTTTCGACCACTTCCAGATTGACCTGGTCGGGCAGGGTCAGGCCGATCGGACGCTCTTCGTGCATCTCGATGACCACCTTCATACCTTCCTGCAGATAGGGAATGCGGTCCTCGCCGACCCAGTCCTTCTGCAGTTCGATCTGCTCGAAGGTGGCGTCGTCCATGAACACCAGCGTATCGCCGCCGTCGTACAGATAGGAGAAGTCCTTCTGCTCCAGGGTGACGCGCTCGACCTTGTCTTCCGACCGGAAGCGTTCGTTCAGCTTGTTGCCGGTCTCGAGGTTCTTGGCCTCGACGTTGGCGAAGGCGCCGCCCTTGCCCGGCTTGACGTGGCTGGCCTTGGTGACGACCCACAGGCCGCCATTCACTTGCAGGACCATGCCGGGCTTGATGGTGTTGCCGTTGATTTTCATCGCTGTCTCGGAAGGGTTGGGCGCAAGCCTCGCACGGCGCGCGAACGGCCGCAGTCCCTAGAGGAAGCCGCGTCATCCGGCAAGGCGGCGCGAGGAGAGGGCCTCAGCCCGCTTCGATCGCCGACCCTCGTTCCGACAGGCCGTCGATGGAGGCTTCGATACGGCTCTCGACGTTCGTGAGCTGACCCATCAGTTCCGACTTGAGCATCAGCTCAAGGTCGTCCTTCAGCTCATTCACACGTCGCTCCATGCGCCGGGTGAACTCCGTGCTCTGGAGGGCGAGGGTGCGGACATCCGCCACCTCCTTGCGCAGTTGACGGACCTCAGCGAGCGTCTGCTCCGCCAATTTCGCCAACAATGCCAGATCGACCGTTTCGGTCATGATCATCTCCTGCGAACAGGGTGGGTCTGCCGCCGCCGGAGTCAAGGGTTAGTGCACCGTCGCCTGCTCCTCGGCCTTGTCCTGAACCTTGTTGGCCACCCTGACCCCGCCGCCCATCGGCGAGGCCATCTTGCCCGCCTTGGTGTCGATCTTGCGCGCCTCGTGGGCGAAGGCGGCCGCCATGCCCGCCGACGACATGGCCGCCGCGATCTGCAGACCGCGCCCGGCCGGCCGCAGGGCGATCCACACGGCGTTCAGCGCCTGGGCCCCGGCCCACAGGCTCATGGCCACGGTGCGCTCGCGGGCGTGCGGCGCATTCCACACCCGCACCGCTGACAGGGTGGTGACCGAAAACACCGCCGGCAGGATCAGGCTCAGCGGCCCGCGCGGCCGCTCCGTCACCGGCGCGTGGTCGTCATCCGGCCGGTCCCGGGTCGGCGCCAGCGTCCGCGTGGCGAAGATCGTCGCCGCCAGGGCGAAGCCGACAGTCAGTCCGACCCCGATCAGCACATGGCGGGAGTCCCGCCCGTCGGCGTTCAGAAAGTCGGTCGCGGCGTCGCGCGCGTCCTCGAGGGCGTTGTCGATACTCATGCCGGGGCTCCCTTGCAGCGTGGGAGCGGAATGGCCGGGGAGGGAGGTCAGTTCCCCGTGGCGGACCGGTCAGGCGCGATCTCGGTCATCGCCGACTGCAGATAGTTCTGCTCGCCCAGTTGTTCGATCAGCTTGAACTGGGCCTCGAGGAAGTCGATGTGCTCCTCGGTGTCGGCGAGAATCTCGGTCAGAATCTGCCGGCTGATGAAGTCTTTGGCGTCCTCGCACTGGGCGATCCCGGCGATCACCGTGTCGCGCCCGCCCAGCTCCAGCTGCAGGTCGGCGCCGAAGCATTCGACCACGCTCTCGCCGATCTTCAGCTTGTGCAGGTCCTGCAGGTTCGGCAGGCCGTCGAGGAACAGCACCCGCTTGATCAGCTTGTCGGCGTGTTTCATCTCGCCGATCGATTCGTCGTAGATGACCTGGCCGAGATGCTTCAGGCCCCAGCTCTCAAACATCCGGGCGTGCAGGAAATACTGGTTCACGGCCGTCAGTTCGTTGGTCAGCACCGCATTGAGGGTGCGGATGATCGCGGGATCGCCCTTCATGGTCGTCTCTTCCGTTCAGGGGCGCGCATCGACCTGACGCGCTGAAATAACCCCTGGATGCGCGCCAATTACCACGGAATTCGCCGCGGTGTTCACCTGCGAACCCTTATCACAACATTGAAACTGCGAATGAATCTCCCTCGGGGGAGACTTGGGGGAGATCGGCCGGCCTATTCGGCGGCGAGGGCGAACGACTGGCGGGTTTCGTCGATCATCTGGCGCATCTCGCAGACGCAACGGGCGCACTGCGGGCGGCACTGGTGGCGGTCGAACACGTCCTTGGGACGGCAGGCGCCCGCCTCGATGGCGAGGGCCACATCACGCTGGCGAAGGCCGTTGCAGTTGCAGACGTACAAGGGAACGAACCCATGAGATTGCGAATGGTTCGCTATACCAGCCCGCTCGCGGCGAATGCAAGTCGTTCGCACTCCGGTCTTGTACGTAGGCGGGATTGACGTCCGGCGCGCGCCGCCGCACTTCCCCGGCATGGCCAGAGAACCCGTCGTCCCGCCGCGCCCGCCCTGCCGGCTGTATCTGATCACCCCGCCGGTCCTCCCCGACCTGGCCGCCTTCGCGCGCGATCTCGAGGCCGCCCTCGCCGCGGGCGACGTCGCCGCCCTGCAGATCCGCCTCAAGCCCGCCGACGACGCCGCCATCCTCGCCGCGGTCGAGGCCCTGGCCCCGGTCGCCCGCGCCCATGGCGTCGCCGTGATCCTCAACGACCGCCCCGATCTCGCCGCCCGCGCCGGCTGCGACGGCGTCCATCTGGGCCAGTCCGACGCGTCTCTGGCCGAGGCCCGGCGCCTGATGGGGCCCGACGCCATGATCGGCGTCACCTGCCACGACAGCCGCGAGCTGGCCATGGATGCGGCCGAGGCGGGGGCCGACTACGTCGCCTTCGGCGCCTTCTTCCCGACCACGACCAAGGAGACCCTGCACCGGCCCGATCCCGAGATCCTGTCGATCTGGCAGGAGACGGTCGAGATCCCCTGCGTCGCCATCGGCGGCATCACCCCCGCCACGGCCGGCGGTCTGGCCCGGGCCGGAGCCGACTTCGTCGCTGTCAGTTCGGCGGTCTGGAACGCGCCCGACGGCCCCGCCGCCGCGGTGCGGGCCTTCAACCAGGCGCTGGCGCAAACCGCCTGACCTTCAGGGGATATTAGGAAGCGGCGGGCTAGGTAAACGCCTCGAACTCCGTCTCCCCCCGGGACCGCCATGATCATGAGCCGCGCGCTCGACCCCTCCGAACCGGTTGCGGCGCCTCCGGCGGCCGCCCGGTCGCGTGGGGATGCGATCGCCGTCAACAGCGCCGTGGCCTTCTTCCGCGAACCGCTGGCGCCGATCTTCACCGCCATGACCGTGCTGGTGCTGGTGGTGCTGGGCATCGAGTTCGCCCGCACCGCCGGCCTCGTCGCCGCCCTCTGGGGCGCGGGCGGGGTGGCCGTCGCGGTCTGGCTCAGAAGCGCCCGCGGACCGTCCTACGACCTGTGTTTCGCCGGCTTGCTGGCCACCGGCATCGCCGCCGGCGAGCTGCTGGCGGGCAATTCCTACGCCCTCAGCGCCCTGTTCACCGCCGTCAACATGCTGGAGATCGGCACGGCCGTCCTGCTGGCGCGACGGTTCGCCCCGACCCTGAACCTGGCCACCGTCGACGGCGCCAGCCGCTTCCTGCTCAGCGCCGCGGTGATCGCCCCGATCCCCGCCGCCGCGATCGCCGCCGGAGCCCTGCATCTGATCGACGGCTCAAGCGTCCTGCACATCTTCCAGACCTGGTGGTTCGGTCATGCCCTTGGCATCGCCGTGATCGGCTCGTTCGGCCTGTCGCTGACCCGCCGTCATCTGCTCACCCTGCGCCATCCGCTGCGCGCCGCCGAGGCGGCCATTCTGCTGGCCCTGCTGGTCGCGGTCTGCATCGCTGTCTTCGTCGAGTCCAGGGTCCAGGTCGCCTTCGTCGTCATCCCGGTGCTGATCCTGTTCGCGGTGCGGTTCCGGGTTCTCGGCGTCGCCACGGCCCTGGTCATCGTCACCCTCACCGCCGTCGGCGGCGCCATGATGGGCCGGGGGCCCTTCCTCTCCGCCGGACCGGACCTCGCCGATCAGGCCCTGCTGGCCCAGTTGATGGTGCTGTTCGGCTGCATGCCGATCCTGCTGGTCGCCGCCCTGCTGGAGGAGCGCGACCGATTGTCCGAGCGCGCCAAGGCCGGCCAGGTCCGCGCCGAGCGCGCCTCCGAGGCAAAGTCCCGCCTGCTCGCCAACGTCGCCCATGAGATCAAGAGCCCGGTCGGCGGCGTCATCGGCATCGGCGAGCTGTGGAAGACCGGCCAGCTGGGACCCGTCACCGAGACCCAGGCCGAGATGGCGGAAATGCTGGTCAAGACCGCGCGCCAGGTCGAGGCCCTGTCCCACGACCTGCTCGACATGGCCCGCGCCGAGTCCGGGGCGGTCAAGGTCGAGCTGCGTCCGACCGACATCCCCGGCGTGCTCGAGGACGTGCGCCGCGCCACCCTGCTGCGTCCCGAGGCCGAGGGCGTGCGCCTCCATGTCGTCAGCGAAGGCGACGGCCTGATCGCCCTGGCCGATTCCCAGCGCCTGACCCAGGTGATTTCCAACCTGGCCTCGAACGCGGTCAAATACGGCGGCTCCGGCGGCCTCGTCGTGTTCCGCGCCAGCAAGGTCTACGACGGCGTCCGCATCGAGGTCATCGACCGCGGACCCGGCCTGTCGCCCGAGAAACAGGCCCAGCTGTTCGAGCCGTTCAACCGCCTCGGCCTCGAGCGCTCGACGGTCGAGGGCCACGGCATCGGCCTGGCCCTGGCCAAGCGGCTGGTCGAACTGCAGGGCGGCGCGATCGGCGTGGTCTCCACGCCCGGCGAAGGCGCCGCCTTCTGGGTCGAGCTCCCGGCCGCCTGAGCGTCACCATTGCGGCCTTCCGCCGCGCGGCGGATGGGCGGTGGACCTTGACGGAAAGAGGGCGCAACCTTCCGGCGACACTCATTGAGGACGTCCGCCGTGGAATTCGACGCGCTGCTTCTGTCGCGACTGCAATTCGCCTTCACCATCGCCTTCCATATCCTGTTCCCGGCCTTCACCATCGGCCTGGCCGCCTTCCTCGCCGTGCTCGAGGGGCTGTGGCTGGGCACGAAGCGCGAGGCCTTCAAGACCCTCTATCTGTTCTGGGTGAAGGTCTTCGCCATCAGCTTCGGCATGGGCGTCGTCTCCGGCATCGTGCTCAGCTACCAGTTCGGCACCAACTGGTCCGAGTTCATCCGCCTGACCGGCGGCGTGATCGGCCCGCTGCTGGCCTATGAGGTGCTGACCGCCTTCTTCCTCGAGGCCTCCTTCCTCGGCGTCATGCTGTTCGGCTGGAAGAAGGTCGGCCCGCGCCTGCATTTCCTCGCCACCGTCCTCGTCGCCGTCGGCACCAGCATCTCGGCCTTCTGGATCCTCTCGGCCAACAGCTGGATGCAGACGCCCCAGGGCTTCGAAATCCTCCCCGACGGCCGGTTCATCGCCACCAGCTTCATGGAGGTGATCTTCAACCCCAGCTTCCCGTCGCGCCTCGTTCACATGCTGATGGCCGCCTTCCTGACCACCTCGCTCGTGGTCGGCGCCGCCTCCGCCTGGCAGCTGCTGCGCAACCCGCAGCAGCGCGAGAGCCGCATCGGCCTGACCATGGCGGTGGGCCTGCTGGCCGTGGTGGCGCCGCTGCAACTGCTGGCCGGCCACTGGTCGGGCGAGGTGGCCAAGGAGCACCAGCCGCAGAAGCTGGCCGCCATCGAGGCCTACTGGGAGACGAAGGCCGACCACCCGCTGGTCCTGTTCGCCATCCCCGACCGCGCCACCCAGTCCAACCATTTCGAGCTCGCTATCCCCGGCGCCGGCGTCATCGTCGCCCCCGCGGGCGAGGTCATCACCGGTCTCGACGCCGTACCGCCCGAGGATCAGCCGCCGGTCTTCCTGGTGTTCTGGAGCTTCCGCGTCATGGTCGGCCTCGGCCTGCTGATGATCGGCCTCGGCCTGTGGGGCGCCTGGCTGGTGTGGCGCAAGCGGCTGACCGACAACCGCTGGTTCCTGCGCTTCGCCGTGGCCATGGGCCCGGCCGGCTTCGTCGCCGTCATCGCCGGCTGGATTGTCACCGAGGTCGGCCGCCAGCCATGGGTCGTCTACGGCGTGCTGCGCACCGCCGACGCGGTCTCGCCGGTGACCACCAGCTCGGTCGTCACCTCCCTGCTGATCTACATCACCGTCTATGGCGTCGTCTTCGTCGCCGGAGCGATCTACATCCTGCGTCTGCTCGCCGAAGGCCCCGAGATCGGCGAGGTCGAGCCCTCGCCCGAGGGCCTGCGCGCGCCCGGCACCCCGCTCGCCGCCGCGCCCGACGAAGTCCCCGGAGATCCGACATGAGCCTCGATCTTCCCTTCATCTGGGCCGGGCTGATCGCCACCGCCGTCCTGCTCTACGTTCTGCTCGACGGCTTCGATCTCGGCGTGGGCATCCTGTTTCCCTTCTCCCGCTCGCAACAGGACCGCGACGTGATGATGAACACCGTCGCCCCGGTGTGGGACGGCAACGAGACCTGGCTGGTCCTCGGCGGCGGCGGCCTGCTGGCGGCCTTTCCGCTGGCCTATTCGATTCTGATGCCGGCCTTCTACCTGCCCGTGGTGCTGATGCTCACGGGCCTGATCCTGCGCGGCGTGGCCTTCGAGTTCCGCTTCCGCGGCCTGCGCCGCGGCCGGCCGTTCTGGACCGCCATGTTCGCCCTCGGCTCGATCCTCGCCGCCTTCGCCCAGGGCCTGATCCTCGGCGGCTTCATCCAGGGGGTCGAGGTCGCCGGCGACCGCTTCGCCGGCGGGACCTGGGACTGGTTCACCCCCTACACCCTGCTGGTGGCGGTGGGTCTGGTGTGCGGCTACGCCCTGCTCGGCGCCGCCTGGCTGATGTGGAAGACCACCGACGCCCTGCATGGCGACGCCCGCCGCTGGGCCGTCATCGCCGGCGGCCTGACCGCCCTGTTCCTGCTGGTCGTCAGCGTCGCCACCCTCGTCGTGCACCCGCTCGTCGCCGAACGCTGGGGCTGGACCGAGGCGGGGCTGGACATCGCCCGCTTCCTGCCGCTCAGCGTCATCCCCCTGCTCGGCCTCGCCGGACTGGCGACGGTGGCCGTCGGAGTCGCACGCGCCTCCCACGTCTGGCCGTTCCTCGGCGCGGTGCTGGTCTTCCTGTCCGGCTACATCGGCCTCGCGGTGGGCTTCTTCCCCTATGTCGTCCCCTATGCGGTGGACTTCCGCCAGGGCGCCGCGCCCGACAACGCCCTCGGTCTGATGCTGGTCGGTACGGTGGCCATCCTGCCGCTGATCCTCGGCTACACCGCCTGGGTCTATTGGGTGTTCCGCGGCAAGGTCACGCCGGAGGCGGGCTATCATTAAGATCGAACCCCCGCCCGAGCCGGGCGAGTCCTCCGGCCCGCTATGGAAGCGGCTGGCCTGGTTCGCCGGCCTCGCCGTCGCCGCCTCGGCCGTGACCGCCGCCGTGGCCTATGCGCTGAGGGCCTTGCCGTTCATGGGCTGAGGCGCGACAGTCGGCCCATGATCACCGCCGCATCCGCCGCCGCCGCCGTCCTGCTCGCCATGGCCCCGCACGGCCAGACCGCACCGCAGACCGCGCCCCAGGGTACGCCCCAGACCGCCCCGGCTTCCGCGGCACAGACGCCGCCGCCGTCCGACGTCACCCGCAACCTCAACAGCGGCCCGCCGCGCCCCGCGACCTATCTGGCCCCCGAGCCGGTGACGCCCGCGCCCGCGCCGGTCGCTGCTCCGGCGGCGACCCCGGCCCCGGCGCGCCCGGCGC
>JAHJNW010000008.1 GCA_018820665.1 Alphaproteobacteria bacterium
AGACCCTGGACGACGTGGCCGGATCCGCCGACATCTTCGTCACCGCCACGGGCAACAAGGACGTCATCACCGTCGACCACATGCGGGCGATGAAGAACAACGCGATCGTCTGCAACATCGGCCACTTCGACTCGGAGATTCAGGTCGCCGGCCTGAAGAACTTCAAGTGGGACGAGATCAAGCCGCAGGTCCACCACGTCGAGTTCCCGGACGGCAAGAAGATCATCCTGCTGTCGGAAGGCCGTCTGGTGAACCTGGGCAACGCCACGGGTCACCCCTCGTTCGTGATGTCGGCGTCCTTCACCAACCAGACCCTGGCCCAGATCGAACTGTGGACCAACAAGTCGAAATACGAGAACCAGGTCTACGTCCTGCCCAAGCACCTCGACGAGAAGGTCGCCATGCTCCACCTCGGCAAGCTGGGCGCCAAGCTGACCACCCTGTCGAAAGAACAGGCCGACTATATCTCGGTCCCGACCGAGGGCCCGTTCAAGCCGGACCACTACCGCTATTGAGCCACGCCCGCGCACCGCGGCGCGGATGCAAAAGGGAGGGCCGGACGTTCGCGTCCGGCCCTTTTTCCGTCAGGCCGCCCGCATCTGTTCGCCCAGCGGCTGCAGCCGGTCCGCCAGGCCGGTCTCGAAGTCCATGAAAACGTCGATCAGCTCCTCGACCCCGACCGGCGCGGCGCCCGGACTGAAACGGAACCGCCAGAAGCTGACCACATGCTGGATCGCCCCCAGCTGCTCGCCCAGCCGGGTGAACAGGCGCGGCGCCTCCAGCAGGAAGTCGCGGAACGCGGCGGGACAGGAGTCCCGGGTCAGGGCCTCATAGGCCGCATCATAGATGCCGAGGGTGCGGCCGGCCTCGTCGCAGACGGCCACGATGCGCTCGCCCAGCACCCTGCGCCCCCGGTCGAGGTATTCGCGCGCCGTCTGGTCGACCTTGCCGATCGGCTTCACCGTCGCCACCGCCTCGGCCACGGCCGCCACCTCGGAGGTGAGACTGGCGAGGACCCATTTGTAATAGAGGAAGCCCTTCCAGCAGAAGAGGCCCTCCTGGTACTCCTCGGGGCGCAGCTGCAGCGTCTCGCGCAGGGCGTCCATCCGATCGCCGGGGGCGTTCGACAGAATCTTGCCGGCCAGTCGCCGGGTCGAGCCCACGGCCTCGAGGTCGTCGCCCAGACTCAGGGTCACCAGCGGGCGAATCTCCGCCTCGACGAACTGGACCATCCGCGCCAGATCGCTCTCGCTGATCGAAAAATAGCAGGGGGCCGGATCCATCCCGGCCCGCCGCAGCTGTTCGCGCAACAGGAAGGGGTCCAGGGAGGGCAGGGCGTCCATCAACCGCAGGGTGGCCATGTCAGGGTGCGTCGGCGCCAGTCCGAACACCTCCTGCATCGTCGCCTCGAACTGCTTCTGGTCGACGAAGACGAAGCGGCCGCCCGTCTTCAGATCGGCGGCGTCGATCGGGATCACCACCTTGGTGGCGACCTGACGGCGCAGATGGAAGGCGTCCAGCTCGTCCCGGCGCAGGCGATGTTTGATGATCAGGGCGCAGTTGAGCGCCGGCGTGCGAAAGACCGGAGAGTCGGCCCAGGCCGGGTCCTTGCGGTTGTCGAGGCTGACCTTCAACAGGTTCAGCACCCGCGCGGTCGAGGCCGAGCGCCGCAGATGGGCCAGGTTGCGGATCGCTCGGTCTGTCATACGGCCCCCGGATGGTGCCGTAACCCTGTCATGCAAAGGTGACCAACGGCTTAGCTGGACCGGAAAAAGGGCCGCCGCGGCGGCGACCCTCCCCTTTTACCCGCGGCCGGCTCAGAAGCGGGCGTTGAGGCTGAGCCAGAAGCTGCGGCCCTTGTCCTTGTTGTTGTAGTGATCGAAGAACAGCGCCTCGTTGCGGCCGCTGCCGCCAACGCTCACATCCCGATAGTCGCCGTCGCCATTCAGGTCGCGGAACTCGGCGTCATAGGTGGTGAAGTCCTCGTCCAGCAGATTGTTGACCCGGGCGTTGACGGTCAGCCAGCGGGTCAGCTCGTAGGACCCGCCGAGGTTCAGCACGCCGTAGCTCTTGTAGAACAGCTCTTCGCCAGTGATGGCGTGCAGGCCGCGGTAGCGGTCCGAGCGCGCCTCGCCGGTCAGCAACAGGTTCAATCGGTCGGTCGCCTGCCAGTCCAGCGAGGCGTTGGCCATGTGTCTGGCGCTATTGCCCAGCGGCCGCCCGATCTGGGCCCCGCTCTTCTGCTCGCTGTCCGTATAGGTGTAGTTGCCGCGCAGACCGAGGCTCTCGAGGATGCGCCAGCGCCCGGCCACCTCGATGCCGCGGATCACCACCTCATCGATATTGGTCGCCCGGCTGCTGCTACCATAGCCCAGGTCGGCGTATTCGCCGCTGCTGGCGCAGGCCAGGGTGGTTCCGGCGCCGCACGGCTGATTGGCGATCTTGTCCTCGAAGGTGTTGTCGAAGGCGGTGATGTTGAAGTTGTGGCCCGCCGCGGACTCCCAATAGACGGCCAGCTCGGCGCTGACGCTGGTCTCCGGCTGCAGGTCGGGGTTGCCGAACATGGGCGAGGTGCCCTGGCCGCCGAAGCCGACGATGCCGTCGTACAGCTGGGTCGTCTTCGGCGTCTTGAAGCCGGTGCTGACGCCGCCCTTGATCGTCCACTGGTCGTTCAGGCTGTAGACGCCGTACAGGCGCGGGCTCAGATGGTCGCCGAACACCTCGTGATCGTCGTGGCGGACTCCGGCGGTGATCGCCAGCGGGCCCGACACCTGCCAGGTGTCCTCGGCGAACAGCGACCACATATTGTGCTCCTGCTTCAGGCCCGGCGTTCCGCTCTCGATGCCGAACACCCCGTCGGTCAGCTCGCCGCGGATGACCTGGCCGCCGACGACGACGGTGTGCGCCCCGGCCATCTGGAACGGCAGGGTGAGCTGGGCGTCGAGCGTGTACTGGGCGCTCTCCAGCGTGCGTTTCGGACGCGGCAGGAAGGTCTCTTCGGCGATGGCGCGGCGTTCGGCCTCGCTCAGCCCGGCATAGGCGCCCGTGCCGTCGATCATGGTCAGCAACAGGTCGCGCTCGGCCACGGTGAAGGGCAGGGTGCGGCCGTCGTTGTTGGTGGCGACATGCGACAGCGACACCCGGCTGTCGCCGAAGCTCCACTGGCCTTCATGGGTCAGCGACCAGGCGTCGCGGGTGAACTCCTGCTGCGGGGCGTAGCCGACCCGCGGGTTGGCCCGCCGGGTCCAGGTTCCGCCCGCGCCGGCGCAGGCTCCGGCGTTGGAGCCGCTCGCGCCGAGGCAGAAGCTGCCGGCGCTCCAGATGCTGTTGATGTTGTCGACGGTGCCGACCGGATACTCAGGATTGCCGGCGTCATTGACCTGGATGGCGTTGTTATATTCCTGCCGCGAGGTGTCGTAGTCCAGCGTCAGGGTCTGGGTCGCCGTCGGGGTGAAGGTCAGGCTGGCGCCGCCCGACATATTCTCGTTGTCTACCGTCTTGCCGCCGCCGCCGAAGCCCAGCGACCGCACATGCTCGAAGCCGGCCGGGTCGGTGACGGTCTCATAGACCGGATTGGAGGCGTCGCGATTGTACCAGCTGCCGCGCACGCCGAGGTTCAGCAGGCCGGGCACGATCGGTCCGTTGGCGTAAAAATCGACGGTGGTGTCGTCGCCGTATTCGTCGTTGGTCTCGAAGGTGCGGGCCGTGGTGACCGAGCCGCTCCAGCGGTCCAGCGTCCGTTTGGTGATGATGTTGATCACCCCGCCCATGGCGTCGGCGCCGTACAGGGTCGAGGCGGGGCCGCGGATGACCTCGATGCGCTCGATCGAGTCCAGCGGCGGAATGTGGTTGAACTGGTTGCCGCCGAAATTATTCGGATAGATGTCGCCGTGGTTGTTCTGGCGGCGGCCGTTGATCAGGATCAGCGTATAGTCCGAACCCATGCCGCGCATCGAAATCGTGCCCTGGCCGGTCTTGTCGCGCGTTTCGCCGATGTCGACGCCCTCAAGGTCACGCACGGCGTCCAGCAGCGTCATATACGGCCGGGTCTGCAGCTGCTCGACGGTGATCACGCTGATGCTGGCCGGGGCGTCGACGATCTTCTGCTCATAACCCGCCGCCGTCACCACCAGGTCGTCCAGCCGCGTGGTCGCATCCTGCGTGACCGGAGCCTGCGCCAATGCCGGAGCGGCGCCCAGCAGCAGGGCCGCGGCCGAGACCAGAGTCGGCAGACGATGAGTGATACGCATGAGAGAGCCCCCGTGATTTGCGAGCGCTTCTCAACCGATTCTGCGAACGACTTGCAAGTGAATTGTGCGAACGTGTCGCATTTTCAGTTTGGGCCGCCGCTGGCGCTGCGCCGGGCGGGGGCCTAGAACCGCGTCATGGGAACCGTATTCGACATCCTGATCATTCTCGCCATCGCCGCCGTGGCCATCACCCTCGGCTTCGGCGTCCGCTCGCTGTACCAGACCGGCCCCGAGGCCCGCTCGCGCTCCAACAAGCTGATGCGGCTCCGGGTCGCCCTGCAGGCCCTCGCCATCGCCCTGCTGCTGGTCGCCATGTGGTGGAAGTCCACCTACGGAGCCTGAGCCCATGGTCGTCCTCAACCGCATCTATACGAAGACCGGCGACGAAGGCGAGACCCGCCTGGCCTCCGGCGAGCCGGTGTCCAAGACCGATCCGCGGGTCGAGGCCTATGGCGCGGTCGATGAGCTGAATGCCGTGATCGGCGTCGCCCGGCTGCATTCCGGCCAGAACGACCGCATCGACGCCATGCTGGCGCGGATTCAGAATGAGCTGTTCGATCTCGGCGCCGACCTCGCCACCCCGCACGACCCGGCGCCGAAATGGGAGGCCCTGCGCATCCTCGACAGCCAGGTCGAACGGCTGGAGCAGGAGATCGACTGGATGAACGAGAGCCAGAAGCCGCTCGACAGCTTCATCCTGCCCGGCGGCTCGCCCCTGTCGACGCATCTGCACCTGGCCCGCACCGTCTGCCGCCGGGCCGAGCGCGACGCCGTCCGCGCCCGCGAGGCCGGGCGCGACCTTTCGCCGCCGGCTATCCGCTATCTGAACCGTCTGTCCGACCACCTGTTCGTCGCCGCCCGCCGGGCCAACGCCCATGGCGCCGATGACATCAAATGGGTCCCCGGCGCGACCCGCTGAGCGCCGCCTACTGCGCCGCCAAGGCCGCGCGCTGACGCTCGGCGTCCGCGTCACGCGCCGCCTTCGCCGCCGCCATCCGGTCCTCGATGGCGATCAGCTCGCGGTTCTTCAGGTCCGAGGCCTCGGCCCGGCTCTGGCCGATCGGCCGTCCGGTGACCTCGGCGATCGAGATCGGCCGGGCGCAGACCGAGGTCTCCGGGTCCCACCAGCCGCCGTTGGCCTCGCACCGGTCCCCCGGGGCGACCACCAGCGCCTGCCAGGCGAACATTCCGCCCAGCATCACGGCGAAGATGGCGAAGAACAGCACGGTCAGTCGCTTCATGGTCAGCAGGCGATGCATCGGTGACTTCCGTTGTTGATCCGCGGCCCGTTGACGCGGCGTTACGTTGACAGGCCGGGACAGGCGTTCCATTCCCTGCCCGAACATTCCGGCCATCTCATGGACAGCGCAATGAAGGTACTCGTCCCCGTCAAACGGGTGATCGACTATAACGTCAAGGCCCGCGTCAAGGCGGACCAGACCGGCGTCGATCTGGCCAACGTCAAGATGAGCATGAATCCGTTCGACGAAATCGCCGTCGAGGAAGCGGTTCGGCTCAAGGAGGGCAAGGAGCATCACGCGGCGGGCACGGCGACCGAGATCGTCGTCGTCTCGATCGGCGTGACCCAGGCCCAGGAAACCATCCGCACCGCCCTGGCCATGGGCGCCGACCGCGGCCTGCTGATCCAGTCCGACGCCGACCTCGAACCCCTCGCCGTGGCCAAGCTGCTCAAGGCCGTGATCGACGAGGAGAAGCCGGATCTGGTCCTGATGGGCAAACAGTCGATCGACGGCGACAACAACGCCGTCGGCCAGATGCTGGCCGCCCTGCTCGACTGGCCCCAGGCCACCTTCGCCGGCAAGCTGGTGATCGAGGGCGGCAAGGCCACCGTGACGCGCGAAGTCGACGGCGGGCTGCAGACCCTCGCCGCGACCCTGCCGGCCGTTGTCACCGTCGACCTGCGCCTCAACACCCCGCGCTACGCCTCCCTGCCCAACATCATGAAGGCCAAGAAGAAGGAGATCGCCGTCAAGGCGGTCGCCGACTACGGCGTCGACACCGCCGCGCGCCTGACGGTGCTCAAGGTCGTCGAGCCGCCCAAGCGCGGCGCCGGCGTCAAGGTTGCCGACGCGGCCGATCTGGTCGCCAAACTCAAGACCGCGGGAGCCCTCTAATGGCCGTGCTCGTCATCGCCGACCGCGACGGAGACACCGTCCGCGACACCACCCACAAGACCGTCACCGCCGCGCTGAAGCTGTCGGGCGACGTCGACGTCCTCGTCATCGGCCAGGGCTCGAAAGCCGCCGCCGACGCCGCGGCGAAGATCGCCGGCGTGCGCAAGGTGCTGCTGGCCGAAAGCGACGGCCTGTCGCACCAGCTGGCCGAGGCCGTCGAGGCCACGGTCCTGGGCCTCGCGGACGGCTATGACGCCATCCTCTCGCCGGCCACCACCGACGGCAAGAATTTCATGCCGCGGATCGCCGCCAGGCTGGACGTCGCCCCGATCTCGGACATCATCGAGGTCGTCTCCAACGACACCTTCGTGCGCCCGATCTACGCCGGCAACGCCCTGGAGACGATCCAGTCCTCGGACGGCAAGAAGATCATCACCGTCCGCCCGACCAATTTCGACGCCGCCGCCGAAGGCGGTTCGGCCGCCGTCGAGACCGTCACAGGCGCCGACGCCGGCAAGGCCGCCTTCGTCAATGAAGAGATGGTCAAGTCCGACCGTCCCGAACTGGGCGCGGCCAAGATCGTCGTCTCCGGCGGCCGCGCCCTCGGCTCGGCGGAAGAGTTCCACGCCGTCATGGACCCGCTGGCCGACAAGCTCGGCGCCGCCGTGGGCGCCTCGCGCGCCGCGGTCGACGCCGGCTACGCCCCCAACGACTACCAGGTCGGCCAGACCGGCAAGGTCGTCGCCCCGGGCCTCTACATCGCCATCGGCATCTCGGGCGCCATCCAGCACCTCGCCGGGATGAAGGACTCCAAATTCATCGTCGCCATCAACAAGGACGCCGACGCCCCGATCTTCCAGGTCGCCGACTTCGGCTGGGTCGCCGACTACAAGACCGCCGTGCCGGAGCTGATGAAGGCGCTGGGCTGACACTGAATGGGTGAGGCGGGCCGCATCGCCGTCCGCCTCACCCCCGGCGCCGCCGCCGACCGTATCGACGGCTGGGATGTCGACGCCGAGGGCCGCCCCGTGCTGAAGGTCCGCGTCCGCGCCCGCCCGGTCGAGGGCGAAGCCAATCTCGCCCTGCTCAAACTGCTGGCCAAAGCCCTCGGCGTGCCGAAATCCTCGGTCACGCTCGACCGCGGCGGCCAGTCGCGCACCAAGATGATCTCCGTCGCCGACCTGTCGGACGAAGCGCTCCGCGCCCGTCTTACCGGTTTGTAATGTTTCCGGCCTTGCCGGGACGCGGCCGGGCCTCTTGTAATCCCCCTCGTTCTGCGCCGCCGGCGCATCAGGGGAGCGTCCGATGACCGTCCACCGCCTGCGGGGCCCCAGCCTCGCCGCCCTCGCCTGCGCCCTCGCCGGCGCCCTGGCCCTGTCGGCCTGCGCCACCACCGGCGGTGACGGCGGCCCGTCCGCCGACGGATCGTCCGACAGCGCCGACGCGCCCCGGACCCTCGCCGCCGGCCTCGACGCCGCCGCCAACCCCGATCCCTTCCCCTCGACCTATCGCGGCCTGCCGCGCGAGAATTTCGCCATCGTCGGGGCCACGGTCTTCACCGGCGCCGGCCAGCGGATCGAGAACGGCGTCGTCGTCGTCACCGACGGCCGCCTCGCCGCCGTCGGCCCGGCCTCGACCGCCGTCCCGGCCGGCCACCGCCGCATCGACGCCGCCGGCCGCTTCGTCACCCCCGGCGTCATCGACACCCACAGCCACCTCGGCGTCTATCCCTCGCCCGGCGTCCAGGGCATGAGCGACGGCAACGAAGCGACCAACCCCAACACCGCCCAGGTCTGGGCCGAACACTCCCTCTGGCCCCAGGACCCCGGCTTCAACGCCGCCCGCGCCGGCGGCGTCACCACCCTCCAGATCCTGCCCGGCTCGGCCAATCTGTTCGGCGGCCGCGGCGTCACCGTGCGCAACATCCCGTCGGTGACCATGCAGGGCATGAAGATGCCCGGCGCCCCCTACGGCCTGAAGATGGCCTGCGGCGAAAACCCCAGCCGCGTCTACGGCAGCCGCAACAGCTCGCCCGCCACCGGCATGGGCAATGTCGCCGGCTATCGCGCCGCCTTCATCGCCGCCCGCGAGTACAAGGCCAAATGGGACAAGTGGCGCGACGACGGCGAGGGCTCGCCGCCGACGCGCAACCTGCAGCTGGAAACCCTCGCCGGCGTCCTCGACGGCTCGGTGCTGATCCAGAACCACTGCTACCGCGCAGACGAAATGGCCGTGATGATCGATGTGGCCAAGGAATTCGGCTATAAAATCACCGCCTTCCACCACGCCATCGAGGCCTACAAGGTCGCCCCCTTGCTGGCCCGCGAGGGCATCTGCGCCGACATGTGGACCGGCTGGTGGGGCTTCAAGATGGAGGCGCTCGACGGCATCGAGGCCAACGCCGCCCTCGTCGACGCCCAGCCCGGATCCTGCGCCGTCATCCACTCCGACGACGCCGAACTGACCCAGCGCCTCAACCAGGAAGCGGCGGCCGCCCTCGCCGCCGGCCGCCGCATCGGCATGGACATCCCGGAAGAGCGCGCGATCTCGTGGATCACCCTCAACCCGGCCCGGTCGCTCGGCATCGCCGACCAGACCGGCTCGCTCGAGGCCGGCAAACGCGCCGACGTGGTGATCTGGAGCGCCAATCCGTTCAGCGTCTACGCCCGCGCCGACCAGGTCTTCATCGACGGCGGCCTCGCCTTCGACCGGATGAACCCCGCCTACCAGCCGCTCTCCGACTATGAGCTGGGCCAGCCCGGCTACGGGGTCTCCGCCGCCAACGTCTCGCAGGGAGCCCGCTGATGCGCCTCAGGACCCTCATCCTCGCGGCGGCCTCGGTTGTCGCCCTCGCCAGCCCCGCCCTGTCCCAGGAACTCACCGCCATCACCGGCGGCCGCGTCCTGACCGGGACCTCGGTCATCGAGAACGGGACCGTCGTCATCCAGAACGGCCGCGTCGTCTCGGTCGGGACCGGCGCCGCCCCTTCGGGCGCCCGCGTCATCGACGCCCGGGGCAAGGTGGTCACGCCCGGCTTCGTCGCCGTCGACAGCGGCCTCGGCGGCTCGGAGATCTCCTCGGTCGGCGGCTCCGACGACCTGCGCAACGGCGCCAACACCATCAGCGCCTCGTTCGACGTCAGCTATGGCCTCGACCCCTGGTCCTTCACACTGCCGGTCGCCCGTCTCGGCGGCATCACCCGCGCCATCGTCGTCCCCAACCATCCGGGCGGCGGCGGCGGCGGCCACAGCCACGACGACAGCGACTTCGCCGGCGTCGGCGACGGCGGTTACCAGTCGCCCAGCCTGTTCGCCGGCCAGGCCGCCATCATCCATCTCGCCGAAGGGACCGACATCCTGGTCAAGGCGCGGGTGGCCATGGTCGCCCCGTTCGGCGAAGCCGGGGCCGGGGTCGCCGGCGGCGCCCGCGGAGCCCAGTTCACCCAGTTCAAGGAAACCCTCGCCGAGGTCCGCCTCTACGCCCGCAACAAGGTCGCCTACGACCGCGCCGGCCTGCGCGACCTCAGCCTGTCGCGCGCCGACCTCGAGGCCCTGATCCCGGTGGCGAACGGGACCCTACCCCTGATCGTCACCGTGCGCCGGGCCGCCGACATCCAGCAGGTGCTGCGCCTGGCGCGCGAGGAAGGCGTCCGCATCATCCTCGACGGCGCCGAGGAGGGCTGGCTGGTCGCCGCCCAGATCGCCGCTGCCGACGTGCCGGTCCTGCTCAATCCGATCTCCAACCTGCCCGGCAATCTCGAGACCCGGGCGGCGCGGATGCAGAACGCCGCCGTGCTCGACGCCGCCGGGGTGACCATCGCCATCAAGGGCAACGAAGGCTCGATCCACCGCGCCCGCGAGACCCGCTACAACGCCGGCAACGCCGTCTCACATGGCCTGTCGTATGAGTCGGCGATCGAGGCCATCACCGTCAATCCGGCCCGCATCTTCGGCATGGCCGGCCAGTTCGGCGAGCTGCGTCCCGGCGCCGCCGCCGATGTGGTCGTCTGGTCCGGCGACCCGCTGGAGCCGCTCAGCAACGCCGAGATCCTCTTCATCGGCGGGGCCGAACAGGCCCTGGTCAGCCGCCAGTTCCTGCTGCGCGACCGCTACGCCGGCGGCGGCGAGGGCGCCCTGCCCCCGGCCTATCCGCGCTGAGCCCGGCGCCCCTCCCCGCGGCGGGAGGGGCGCATCCGGCGTCGTTTGAGTCGTTCTTGATCGCCCGGCCCTCCCGGACCCGGGGCCGCCGCCCTATCTGCATTCCATGACCGACCTCTCCCCCCGCGAAATCGTCTCCGAACTCGACCGCTTCATCGTCGGCCAGGACGACGCCAAACGCGCCGTCGCCGTCGCCCTGCGCAACCGCTGGCGGCGCAAGCGCGTGCCCGAGGACCTGCGCGACGAGGTCACGCCCAAGAATATCCTGATGATCGGCCCCACCGGCGTCGGCAAGACCGAGATCGCCCGGCGTCTGGCCAAGCTGGCCGGCGCGCCCTTCCTCAAGGTCGAAGCGACCAAATTCACCGAGGTCGGCTATGTCGGCCGCGACGTCGACCAGATCATGCGCGACCTCGTCGAATCCGCCCTCGTGATGGTGCGCGACAGGCGCCGCTCCGGCGTCAAGGCCAGGGCCGAGGCCGCCGCCGAGGAGCGCATCCTCGACGCCCTCGTCGGCCCCGGCTCGCAGCCGACGACGCGCGACAGCTTCCGCAAGAAGCTGCGCGCCGGCGAGCTGGACGACAAGGAGGTCGAGCTGCAGCTGGCCGACACCGCCTCGCCGATGCAGGGCATGGACCTGCCGGGCGGCGGGGGCATCGGCATGATCAATCTGTCGGAAATGCTCGGCAAGCTGGGCGGCGGGCGGACCAAGACCGTCAAGCTGCCGGTGCGCGACGCCGTCGGTCCGCTGGTCGTCGAGGAGAGCGACAAGCTGCTGGATCAGGACAGCCTGACCCGCGAGGCCCTGTTGCTGGCCGAGAACGAGGGCATCGTCTTCCTCGACGAGATCGACAAGGTGGCGGCGCGCCAGGGCGCCTCGGGGGCCGACGTCAGCCGCGAGGGGGTTCCGCGCGACCTGCTGCCGCTGATCGAGGGCACCACGGTGTCGACGAAATACGGGCCGGTGAAGTCCGACCATGTGCTGTTCATCGCCTCGGGCGCCTTCCATGTCGCCAAGCCGTCGGACCTGCTGCCCGAACTGCAGGGCCGGCTGCCGATCCGCGTCGAGCTCAAGGCCCTGACGCGCAACGACTTCGTGCGCATCCTGACCGAGCCCGAGGCCAATCTGATCCGCCAGAACCAGGCCCTGCTGGCCACCGAGGACGTCACCCTGACCTTCACTGACGAGGCCATCGGCGCCCTCGCCGATGCGGCGGTGGCGGCCAATTCCACGGTCGAGAACATCGGCGCCCGCCGGCTTCAGACGGTGCTGGAACGGGTGCTGGAAGAGACCAGCTTCAAGGCGTCCGACCTCGCCGGCCAGACCGTCGCCTTCGACGGCGACCAGGTGCGCGACAAGGTGGCGGACCTGGCGCTCGACGCGGATCTGAGCCGGTTCATCCTCTGATCGGCGATCCGGTCGGCCCCCTCCGTCGTAGAGAGACGGGGGCTGACCGGAGGAAGCCATGATCCGTCCAATCGCCGTCGCTGTCGTCCTGACCTGCCTGTCGGCGGGCGCCGCCGCCGCCCAGTCGCTGTCGGTCGACATGGAGCGGTTCCCCGGCCGATGGTTCGAGGTGCTGCGCAGCCCCAACGACGTCCAGCGGGACTGCCGCCGGTCGCAGATCGACTTCACCGCCCAGCAGCGCGCCGATCGCTATGGCCTCGTGGTCCGATGCACGCGCCGCGCCGACGGCGAGGTCGAGCTGCTGCAGGCCAATGCAAGGGTCACCGACCCGGGCGTCAACACCCGGTTCCGCTTCACCCTGACGGGCCTGCTCAGCTTCGGCGGCCTGGCGGGTCAGAACTACCGGGTGGTCGACCGGGCGGCGGACTACAGCTGGGCCATTCTCGCCCTGCCGAACGGCTCGGACTGGTGGATCTGGCACCGAAGCCAGACGCCGCCGGCGTCGGTGCGGACCGAACTGATCGCCCGCGCCCGCGCCGCCGGCCTCGACACCAGCCAGGTCGTCCATACCGGCCGCTGAGGGCGCGGCCTGCCACGCCCCGCTTGAAACCGGAACGGATGCGGAACATAACTCCCGCATGCCCGCCGCCGCCGTCCAGATCGACCTCGTCTTCAGCCGTCCCGCGACGACCCTGTCGGTCACCCGTGGGGCCGCGCGGCTGATGGCCGACATGGGCTATGCGCCGCTGCTTGAGGTTTGCCTGCCCAATGGCCGGCGGGCCGACGTCATGGCCCTGGGTCCGCGCGGCGAGATCGCCATCTGCGAGGTCAAGTCGGGGCTGGAGGACTTCCGCGTCGACCGCAAATGGGGCGAGTACCGGCCGTACTGCGACCTGTTCTATTTCGCCGTGGCGCCGGAGTTTCCGTCGGACATCCTGCCGGACGAGCCGGGCCTGATCGTCGCCGACGGCTTTGGCGGGGCGGTGGTGCGCGACGCCTGTTCCGCGCCCTTGGCCCCGGCCCGGCGCAAGGCGCTGACGATCGCCTTCGCCCGGCTGGGCGCCCTGCGGACGCTGCGGGATCAGACGGCGGGCTGAGCCGTCCCCGACGGGCCCATATCGACCACGACGCCGCTCTCGCCGGCTGCGTTGAGCGCAGACACGGTCGCGGCGCATCCGGTCAGCCTCTCCTCCCCGACCTTGACCATGGCGGTCAGCGGATAGGTGCGGTCGCTCATGCCGTCGCTGCATTCGGTGGCGGTGAGGGTGACCGAAAGGGGCGTCCCGGCGCCCGTCGTCGCCTCCCAGATCGCCATCGTGCCCTGGAGCACCGGCTCACCCTGCGGCGCGCGCTGCTCGGGCCGGTCGACGCCGGAATAGACCAGCTCCGACCCGGTCAGCTCGACCGCCCAGAACGGCTCGGTGCCCAGCGCCCGCAGCGGCGCGCCCAGATCGACCCCGGCCAGCACGGGCGCGGCCTCGGGCGCCGCCTCGGCGGCGGCGGGGGCCTCGGCCGAGGGCGAACAGGCGGACAGGCCGAAAACGGCGAGGGCGGTCAGGGCGAAGGCGCGCATGGAAATCTCCCGGGGGCGGGCATGGAGCGCGGGACGCGGGCCGCCGTCAAGCGGGACCGCGGCGTCGTCCGGGATCGGGGCTTACGGCTGGCCGGCGGCGCCGTGCGAGACCGAGGCCATCAGCAGGCCGTCGGAGGGCTGGATCGGGGCCTTATGGATGAAGCCCCAGGTCGGATAGACGCTGGTGCCCAGGTCGTTGATCGGATTGTACCAGACCTTGACCGCGGTCCAGTCGCCCTTGTCGGAGACGTCGACGACGGTGACGTTCTCCTCGACCTTGCCGCGGCTGCCGCCCCAGTTCGCGTGGGTGACGCGGATGACCCGGTCGGTCAGCACCTCGGAGACGACGGCGACATGGCCGCGGCTCATCCGGCCGCTGGGCTGGAAGGCGAGGACCGAGCCGGTGCGCGGCCGTTCGCTGGTCTGGAAGCGGTCGCGGGCCTGGGTCCACCAGGTGTGGGCGTCGCCGAAGATCTCGATGCCCGAGAACATCCGGGCGAAGGTGACGCACTGCCAGTACGGCTCTCCGGCCTTCGCGGCGGGGGCCATGCCGCCCAGCGCAAAAAATCCGAGGGTCGCCGCAACCGCGGCGGCTTTGAGCCGTTTCATCATGCTGGCGTGTTTCCCGACTGACGCTGGAATCAGCCTTAGACGATAGTTTCCGAGGGTTGAAGAACCCTTTCAGGCGAAATGGGCCCGGCATCCCCCTCCGGACGAGCTGAGCCGTTGCGCTCGGCCATACCCCGCAAGGCCTTGCGGGCCGGGCGTTCGACGAGGTGATAGGTCAGGGCCGCGGCGACCGGAATCGCCGCCAGAACCGCCAGCCACACGATCACGTGAAGTCGCTTGTCCTCGGCCCCGGTCAGCCGCGCCGCGACATTGACGCCCAGCAGCAGCACCGGCGCGCAGACCATGTAGATCGAGTACGAAATCTCGCCGAGATAGACGCCCGGCTTCGAGGCGAACACGCCGGCCCGGTCGTTGTCGACCCCGGCCAGTCCGAGGATCAGCCCCCCGGCGAACAGCACCACGACCGGGTCCCACAGTCCCAGCGAGGCGCTGACCAGCAGGCCGGCGCCGCAGGCCAGGGCGATCCACCCGCCATGGCGCACGGGCGCGCGTCGGTGGATCAGATACAGGGCGCACCCCAGGGCGAAACACGGCACGATCCGCAGCGCCCCCCAGCGGAAGGTCGCCTCGGTCAGGGAGAAGCCGGCGAGCGGCTCGAAGGCGGCGTACAGCGCCACGGCGCCGACGGCGGCGAGGGCCGCGGCCAGCACCGGCCGCTCGCGCATTCGCCATGCCACGAAGGCGAAGGCGGGAAAGCTCAGATAGGCGAACCACTCGGCCGAGATCGACCATGACGGATGGTTGAAGGCCGCGCTGGACGCCAGGCCCCAGGCGTGCGTCAGGCTCAGATGCGCCGGCAGCGAGCGCCAGTCCAGCAGGCTGTCGCTGACCGCCAGTCCGGCGACCGTGGCCCCGACGCCGAGGGCGATCATGCCCGCCAGGGTCACCAGATGCAGCGGATAGACCCGCGCGATCCGCGCCCACAGGAAGCCGCGATAGCTGAACCCGCCCGTGCGACCGCGCCCCGCCGCCTCGAGATAGACGTGGCTGAGGATGAATCCGGACAGGACGAAGAACACCTCGACGCCGAGATACCCCTTGGTCACCGCCACCGGGACGAAGCCGACGTCGAGATGCGGCCAGGCCGTGTACAGCACCACCCACAGGGCGGCGAGGAACCTCAGCGTGGTGAGGGCGCGCAGGTCGGGGGGCGTCTGGACGGGCGTCATGGACCCGCAGACTGGCGGCTCAGGCTCTAGGAACCGTTAAGCGGCGCACTGCGAGGGCCTGGTCTCGTCCGGGCCGTACTGGCCGCAGGCCCGGTCGATCTCGCCCTGGATCATGGCGCAGGGATTGGCGACATTGCAGGGCGGATGGGTCGCCGGGCTGACCATGACGCAGCGCTCGACCAGTTTCGTCGCCGCCTCGGCGCCGATCTCGGCGAGGCAGGACCCTGCCGGGGCGGCGACCACCGCGGGATCGACCTCCTCCTGCGGCGGGGCGTCGACGGGCATTTCGGGTGCGGGCGCCGGCGCCGGCGTGGCCTCGGCCGGGTCGGCCGCGGGGGCTTCGACGGATGGCTGGCACCCGGCGACCATGGCGGTCGCGGCCAGCAGGGCGAGAACGGTCCGGCGCATCCAGTCTCTCCAATCGATCAATAAGCCCCACCATAGGCATGCTTCGCTGCGGTGCGAAAGCGGGGCGGGAGAGACTCACCCGGCGGGCGAATCCCGTCCGATCCGGCGGAAGGGATAGCGGTCGCGGATGTTCGGCCCGAAGAACTGGCCCTTGGAAAAAGCCTCGCGGAACGCCGCGTTCACCTCCGGCGGCACGCCGTCGTACTCATAGACCTCGCCGCTGACGAAGGTCACGCGCAGGCGGCGGCGCGGCTCGTCATAGCTGAAGCGGCGGATGACGCTCGAGGGCATGCGGGCTGAACGCCGGATCGCGCCGACGGCTCCGGCAGGCGGAGCCGTCGGCGGCCGGAGATCAGTCGCGCAGCGAGTCCGGCACCAGGCCGCCGTTCTCGGCCAGCTTGCGCCAGACCGCCTTCGACAGGGCGATGTTCTGTTCGGCGCTGCCGTGCGGGCCGGCGTTGACGCCCAGCTCCTGGGCCAGTTCCTTGCGAGCCTCGAGGCTGGACTCGAGCCCCAGCAGCTTCAGCAGGTCGACGATCGAGGTGCGCCAATTGCCGGCGCCCTCGCCCTTCATCTCGGCCATGGAGACCAGCACGGCCTCGACGTCGACCGGGGCGGCGGGGACCGGGCCGGCGCTCGGGGCCGCCGTGGCCGCAGGGGCCGTTTGCGGGGCGGGCGCCGCCTTGGGCTTGTGACCCCGGATCCGGTCCCAGATCGAACTGAAAATGCTCATGGCGCGCGTCCCTTGTAATGGACCGGGCTAACGCGTCGGCGCGGCGGCGGTTCAGTCGGGCTCGCGTTCTCCGACCTCGACCGGCCGGACCGCCAGCAGCCAGCCGTCGGCGAGGTGCAATTCCGGGGCGGCCGCCTTGGTGAAGGGCAGATACCAGGTCGGGCCGCCGGCCGCCGGGGCGATCTCCAGCATGTCGTCGGCGCCGAAATTCTGCACCGACTTTACGGTCCCGAGAACGACGCCGTCGGGGTCGCGCGCCTCCAGACCGACCAGATCGGTCAGATAGAATTCGTCCTCGTCCGGTTCGGGCAGGCGGTCGCGGGGAATATAGAGCTTCAGACCGCGCAGGGCGTCGGCCTGTTCCTTGGTGGCGATCTCCTTCGCCCGCCCGACCACGGCGGTCTTCTCCGGCCGGGCCGAGATCAGGGTCAGGCCGACCGAGCCGTCGGCGCGCAGCAGCGGGCCATAGGACATCAGCGCCATCGGATCGGCCGTCCAGGCGGTGACCCGCACCTCGCCCTTGACCCCGAAGCCGCCGGCGATCTGGGCGACCAGAATGAGAGTGTTGTCGTCGGTCACGCGCGCCTCGCTGTTCATCCATCCCGATAACAGAAAAGCAGCGCCCGGGCGTCCGGACGCTGCTTTCCGATCGTCTCATTCCGCCGAAGCGGAAGCCGGAGCCCTTAGGCCTCGGTCTTCTCTTCTTCGGTCGCTTCGGCGGCCGGGGCCTCTTCAGCGGCGGCGGCTTCAGCCGGAGCGTCTTCGGCAGCGGCTTCAGCGGCCGGAGCCTCTTCAGCGGCGGCCTCGGCCGGGGCTTCCTCGGCGGCGGCTTCCGGTTCCGGAGCCGGGGCGTTCTTGGCGGCTTCGGCGGCGGCCTTGGCCTCTTCCTTGGCGCGCTCGGCGGCTTCGGCGGCTTCCACCTTGGCGGCGGCTTCGGCCTCGGCGCGGTCAGCTTCGCGCTGGGCGCGCTCGGCGGCGCGTTCCTGGGCCTTCTTGCCCGGCTCGGCCTTCTTCGGATTGTTCGACTGGGTCCACTTGACCTTGTCGGCGAGGGCTTCGTCCTGGCTCAGGAAGCGGGCCACGCGATCGGTCGGCTGGGCGCCCTTGGCAAGCCATTCCGTGATCCGGTCGGTCTTCAGCGTCACGCGCTTCTGCTCGCCGTCGCGCGGCAGCATCGGGTTGTAGGTGCCGACCCGCTCGATGAATTTGCCGTCGCGCGGCGAATGCGAGTCGGCGATGACGATGTAATAGTATGGGCGCTTCTTGGCGCCGCCGCGGGCCAGACGAATCTTCAGCATTTTCAGTCTCTTTCTTTGGTCGGTCTATTTCTTGTTGGGGAAGCCCGGCAGGCCCGGAAGGCCTCCCGGAAGTTGTCCGCCGCCCCCGAGAGGGTTTCCAAGCCCGGCGAGCCGGTCCTGGATGGCTTTCATTTCGTCGGCCGAGGGTTCCGGCATCCGGCCGCCCCCCAGCGCCTTGAGCCGGGCCATGTCGGCCCCGCCGCCGCCGCCCATTCCGGGCATGCCCATCATGGCGGCCATCTGCTTCAGCCCCTTGCCGCCGCCCTTGGACATGGACTTGACCATGTCGGCCATCTGGCGATGCTGTTTCAGCAGGCGGTTGATGTCCTGGACCTCGACGCCGGCGCCCTTGGCGACGCGCTTCTTGCGGCTGGCGTTCAGCAGGTCGGGCTTCTTGCGCTCGGCCTTGGTCATCGAGCCGATGATGGCTTCCTGGCGGGCGATCATGCGATCGTCGACGCCGCTCTCGGCCATCTGGTTCTTCATCTTGGCCACGCCGGGCAGCATGCCCATGATGCCCTGCAGACCGCCCATCCGCTTCATCTGCTGCAGCTGGCCGGCGAGGTCGTTCAGGTCGAACTGCCCCTTGGCCAGCTTC
>JAHJNW010000054.1 GCA_018820665.1 Alphaproteobacteria bacterium
CGGCCTGAAGAAGATGTGGAAGTCGCCCAACGGCACCATCCGCAACATCCTCGGCGGCGTGGTCTTCCGCGAGCCGATCATCTGCTCGAACGTGCCGCGGCTGGTGCCGGGCTGGACCCAGCCGATCGTCGTCGGCCGCCACGCCTTCGGCGACCAGTACAAGGCCACCGACTTCCTCGTTCCCGGCCCGGGCCGCCTGACCATGAAGTTCGAAGGCGCCGACGGCCAGGTCATCGAGCACGAGGTGTTCCAGTTCCCGTCGTCAGGCGTCGCCATGGGCATGTACAACCTCGATGACTCGATCACCGAGTTCGCCCGCGCCAGCCTGGCCTTCGGCCTTGCCCGCAACTTCCCGGTCTATCTGTCGACCAAGAACACCATCCTCAAGGCCTATGACGGGCGCTTCAAGGACATCTTCCAGAAGGTGTTCGACGAGGAGTTCGCCGACCAGTTCAAGGCCGCCGGCCTGACCTATGAGCACCGACTGATCGACGACATGGTGGCCGCGGCGATCAAGTGGTCGGGCGGCTTCGTCTGGGCCTGCAAGAACTACGACGGCGACGTCCAGTCCGACGTGGTCGCCCAGGGCTTCGGCTCGCTGGGCCTGATGACCTCGGTGCTGATGACCCCGGACGGCAAGGTGCTGGAGTCGGAAGCCGCCCACGGCACCGTCACCCGCCACTACCGCCAGCACCAGAAGGGCGAGGCGACCTCGACCAACTCGATCGCCTCGATCTTCGCCTGGACCCGCGGCTTCTCGCACCGCGCCAAGCTGGACGGCAATGACGATCTGGCCCGCTTCGCCGCCACGCTCGAGCGCGTCGTCGTCGAGACGGTCGAGTCCGGCTCCATGACCAAGGATCTGGCGCTTCTGGTCGGCGACCAGCAGGGCTGGCTGACCACCGAGGGCTTCCTCGACAAGGTGGCCGAGAACCTGACCACGGCGATGGCGGCGTAAGCCCTCTCCAACCCGAGACCTTCAGCCCCGCCGGACTCGCTCCGGCGGGGCTTTTGTTTGAGCCGGATGGCCGCTTCATGCATTGATGCCGTGAACCGTGGAGGGTCTGGTGAAGAAGCTGTTCGGCAATCTGTTGCTTCTGGCTGTCATCGCGGCGGTGGTCAGCTTCTTCGTCGCGCCGGCCGTGGCCTTCTTCGGCATCCGTTCGGCGGCGGACGCCAATGATGTCGCGGGCCTGTCGCGGCTGGTCGACTTCACCGCCGTTCGCCAGTCGTTGCGGCCCCAGCTCTCTGGAAATCCGGCCGCCATGGCCCCCGCGCCGACCTTCCTCGAGGATCCGATCGGGGCCGTGCGCCGCCAGTTCGAGCCGACCGACACCGCCACGGTCGCCGACGCGGATGCGTATCTGACCCCGGCCGCCCTGGCGGGCCTGACGCGCGGAGACGGCCGCTTCGCCTCGCAGCGATCCAGCGCGGCGGTCGGCGAAGCCGTGGGCGATCCGATGCCGGCCCCGGTCTTCTGGAGCGTCAACCGCGCCCGGCTGGCGGTCACTGACGAGGGCGGCTCGCGCACCATCTTCACCTTCGAGCGCAAGGGGCCGTTCGAATGGAAGCTGGTTCACATCGGCCTGCCCGAAGGGACCGCGCCGGCCGTCCCGGCCGGGTCCGTTCCGGGGGCGACACCCGCACCGGCGCCTCGACGCTAGTCAGTCCTCCCGACTCGCGGCAACCGTGGCCACGGGGAGGCGTTTCGACGCCGGAGGGTTATCATGATCAAGAAACTCGTCGTCGGCCTCGCCGCCGCCGCTGTCGCCGTGTTCGTCCTGGCGTGGGCCGCCGCGCCGGTGTTCGCCGCCCAGGCGCTGATCCGCGCCGCCAAGGCCGGGGACGCGGCCCGGATCGAGCAACTGGTGGACTTTCCGGCCCTGCGCCAGAGCCTGAAGGACGAGCTGACCGCGGAGCTGGCGGCCCATATGCGGCGCGATCCGCGTTTGGCCGACAGCCGGCTGGGCGGCCTCGGCATGATCCTCGCGCCGATGCTGCTGTCCGGGGCCGTGGACGCGGCCGTGACGCCCGAGGTGGTGGCGCAGATGGTCACCACCGCCGAGGCGCCCGACCCGACCGTGCCGGACCAGCCCGAGCCCGGGGACGCCGCCGACAAGGACGACATCCACCAGTCGTGGGGCTATCGCGACCTCAACGCCTTCGCCGTCACCCTGACGGACCGGGACCAGCCCGACCAGCGGCTGGCCCTGATCCTCGAACGCCGCGGCCTGTTCGCCTGGAAGCTGGCCGCCGTGGATATCCAGAACGACGCGCGGCCCTAGCCCGCCAGGGCGGCCCGCACCGCCGCCAGACCGTCCTCGGCCTTGCCGCCGTCCGGGGCGCCGCCCTGGGCGAAGTCGGGTTTGCCGCCGGCGCCCTGGCCGCCCATGGCGACGACCGCCGCGCGGGCGAGATCGGCGGCATTGACCTTGCCGGCCATGTCCGAGGTCACGGCGACGGTGACCGCCGCCTTGCCCTCGGTGACGCCGATCAGGGCGACGACGCCTGAGCCGACCTGTTTGCGGAAGTCCTCGGCCACGCTGCGCAGGCCCTTGCCGTCGACGCCGTCGAGAACGCGAGCGATCAGCTTGACGCCGTTGATCTCTTCCGGCGCGGCGTTTCCGCCCGAGCCGCCGCCGAGAGCGATCTGCTTCTTCAGCTCGGCGACCTGCTTTTCCAGCGCGCGGCGGTCGGCGGTCAGGGCCTCGACCCGGGCGGGGACGTCGGCGACCTGGACCTTGAACGACTGGGCCAGCGACTTCGCCACCCCGGCCTGGGCCAGCAGATACTGGCGCGCGGCCTCGCCGGTCAGGGCCTCGATGCGGCGCACACCGGCGGCGATGCCGCTCTCGGAGACAATCTTGAACAGGGCGATGTCGCCGGTGCGGGCGACATGGGTGCCGCCGCACAGCTCGACCGAATAGGGCTTGTCCGTCTCGGTCAGCGACCGGCCGAGCGTCAGGACGCGGACCTCGTCGCCGTATTTCTCGCCGAACAGGGCCACGGCGCCGGCCTCGATGGCTTCCTGTGGGGCCATCAGTTTGGTCTCGGCGGGCAGGTTCTGGCGGATGACGGCGTTCACCTCATCCTCCATCCGCGCCAGCTCGTCCTCGGTGACCGGGGCGTTGTGGCTGAAGTCGAAGCGCAGCCGTTCGGCGTCGACCAGCTGGCCCTTCTGGGCCACGTGGCCGCCCAGGACGTTGGCCAGGGCCTTGTGCAACAGGTGGGCGGCCGAGTGGTTGGCGCGGGTGGTCAGGCGCGCGTCGGCGCCGGCGCGCAGCTGCGCCCGGGCGCCGATGGCCAAGGTCCCCGCGGTCACCTCGATGCGGTGGGCGTACAGGTCGCCGGCGTGTTTCTGCACGTCCAGCACCGTGGCCGAGCCCTGCTGGCCGTGGGCGTCGGTCCATTCGATCTCGCCCTTGTCGCCGGCCTGGCCGCCGCCTTCGCCGTAGAAGGGAGTTTCGTCGAACAGGACCTCGGCGGTCTCGCCGGCCGACAGCTCGTCGACCGAGGCGCCGTCGCGGACGATGGCGAGGACCTCGCCCGAGCCCTCGACGGCGTCATAGCCGCTGAAGACGGTGGGGCCGAGACGGTCGCGCAGGGCCAGCCATTCGCCGGTCGAAGCGGTCTGGCCCGAGCCGGTCCAGTGTTCGCGGCTGCGCGCCTTCTGTTCGCTCATGGCGGCGTCGAAGGCGTCGGTGTCGACGGTGAAGCCGCGGCGGCGCGCCTCGTCCTGCGTCAGGTCGAGGGGGAAGCCATAGGTGTCGTACAGGGTGAAGGCGGTCTGGCCCGGCAGGACGCCGCCCTCGCCGAGATCCTTGGCCGCGTCCTCCAGCAGGCCCATGCCGCGGCCGAGAGTGGTGCGGAAGCGCATCTCCTCCTGCTTCAGCGTGTCCTCGATGAAGGCCTGGGCGCGACGCAGCTCGGGATAGGCCTCGCCCATCTCGGCCACCAGGGTCGGCACCAGTTTGTGCATCAGCGGGTCAGCGGCGCCCAGCAGGTGGGCGTGACGCATGGCCCGGCGCATGATCCGGCGCAGCACATAGCCGCGGCCCTCGTTCGACGGGGTGACGCCGTCGGCGATCAGGAAGGATGAGCTACGCAGGTGGTCGGCGATGACCCGGTGGCTGGGGGCGCGGTCGCCCTCGGCGGCGGTGTTGGTCTCATGCTCCGAGGCCGCGATCAGGGTGCGGAACAGGTCGGTCTCATAGTTGGAATGGACGCCCTGCAGCACGGCGGCGACCCGCTCCAGACCCATGCCGGTGTCGATCGACGGCTTGGGCAGCAGCGAGCGCGAGCCGTCGGCCTGCTGCTCGTACTGCATGAAGACGAGGTTCCAGATCTCGACCCAGCGGTCGCCGTCCTCTTCCGGGGTGCCGGGCGGGCCGCCCCAGATGTGGTCGCCGTGGTCGTAGAAGATCTCGGTGCAGGGCCCGCACGGGCCGGTGTCGCCCATCGACCAGAAATTGTCGCTGCCGGCGATGCGGGTGATGCGGCTCTCGGGCAGGCCGGCGATCTTCTTCCACAGGTCGAAGGCCTCGTCGTCATCGATGTAGACGGTGGCCATCAGCCGGTCGGCGGGGATGCCGAATTCCTTGGTGACCAGGTTCCAGGCCCGCTCGATGGCGTGTTCCTTGAAATAGTCGCCGAAGGAGAAATTCCCCATCATCTCGAAGAAGGTGTGGTGGCGGGCGGTGTAGCCGACGTTGTCGAGATCGTTGTGCTTGCCGCCGGCGCGGACGCATTTCTGGGCGCTGGTGGCGCGCTTGCTGGCCCGGGTCTCCTGGCCGGTGAAGACGTTCTTGAACGGCACCATGCCGGCGTTGACGAACAGCAGGGTCGGGTCGTTCTGCGGCACCAGCGGGGCGGACTGGACCTTCTCGTGGCCGTCGGCCGCGAAATAGTCGAGGAAGGTCGAGCGGATCTGGTTCAGGCTGGACATGGGGCGCGCGGTCAATCGGGGAGACGAAAAGGAACGGGCCTCATATAGGGCTTTGGCCCCGAAAGCATCACCCGGGCGTGATCGGGCGCCTGACGAAAAAAGGCCGCCCGACCCGGGTGGGGGTCGAGCGGCCGCTCCGTCCGGCCCGGCCCACACGGGGTCGGTGGCGGGTCGCGGGACCCGGCCGGAGAAGGGGGTGGTGGGTCGAACCGGACTCAAAAACAGGGTCCGAAACGTCCGGAGAGTCCGTTTCGGATCAGCCCTCGAGGTCCTGTCCCTCGTCGGGTTCCGGCGTGCCCAGCAGTTCCTCGGCGATCTTGTTGGTCGAGGCGCGCACGGCCTTTTCGATCGAGTCGGCCATGTCGGGATTGGCCTTGAGGAAGGCGCGCACATTCTCGCGGCCCTGGCCGATGCGCTGGCTGTCGTAGGAGAACCAGCTGCCCGACTTCTCGACGATCCCGGCCTTGACCCCCAGGTCGATGATCTCGCCCAGTTTGGAGATGCCCTCGCCGTACATGATGTCGAAGATGACCTCGCGGAACGGCGGGGCGACCTTGTTCTTGACCACCTTGACCCGGGTGGTGTTGCCGACG
>JAHJNW010000188.1 GCA_018820665.1 Alphaproteobacteria bacterium
CGCAGGTTCGCCTGCTTGGGAAATACGACCGATATGGATCAAAGCATCCGCATCAGGCTCAAGGCCTTCGATCACCGCGTCCTCGACTTTTCGACGCGCGAAATCGTCAACACTGCCAAACGCACGGGTGCGACTGTTCGCGGTCCCATCCCGCTGCCGACCCTGATCGAAAAGTTCACCGTGAACCGTTCGCCGCACGTCGACAAGAAGTCGCGCGAGCAGTTTGAAATCCGCACGCACAAGCGTGTCCTCGATATCGTCGACCCCACCCCGCAGACTGTGGACGCGCTCATGAAGCTCGACCTGTCCGCCGGTGTGGACGTCGAGATCAAGATTTAAGAAGAAGAGGCGGGATCCGATGCGCAAAGACGCGCAAAGAACGGGCGTGATCGCCAAGAAGCTGGGAATGACGCGTATCTTCGCTGAAGATGGCGCGCATGTCCCTGTGACCGTGCTGCAGCTGGATGGCTGCCAGGTCGTGGGTCAACGCACGCAGGAGCGGGACGGCTATGTCGCCCTGCAACTGGGTGCCGGTGCCCGCAAGGCCAAGCGCACCAACAAGGCGCAACGCACGGTGTTCGCCAACGCTGAGGTCGAGCCCAAGCGTATCGTCGCCGAATTCCGCGTGGCGGAAGACGCGCTGATGGACATCGGTGCCGAGCTGTCGGCCGACCACTTCATCGCCGGTCAGACCGTGGACATCCAGGGCCAGACCATCGGTAAGGGTTTTGCCGGTGCCATGAAGCGCTGGAACTTCGGCGGTCTGCGGGCCACTCACGGTGTGTCGGTCTCGCACCGTTCGCACGGTTCGACGGGTAACCGTCAGGACCCGGGCAAGACCTTCGCCGGCAAGAAGATGGCGGGTCACCTGGGTCAGGAAACCGTCACCCTGCAAAACCTGACTGTGTTCCGCGTCGATGCGGACCGCGGCCTGATCCTGATCAAGGGCGCCGTCCCGGGTCACGACGGCAGCTACGTCAAGGTTCGCGACTCCATCAAGAAGGCCCGTCCGGCCGACGCGCCGTTCCCCGGTGCCGTGAAGTCTTCGGGCAAGGCTGCTGCTGAGGCGCCCGCCGAGACCCCGGCCGAGGACGCCCCCGTCGCCGAAACCACAGAAGGCGGTGAAGCGTAATGAAGCTCTCGGTCATCAAACTCGACGGCAAGGCCTCGGGCGATGTGGAGCTGTCGGATGCCGTATTCGGCATCACCGACATCCGCGGCGACCTGCTGGCCCGCTATGTGAACTGGCAACTGGCCAAGCGCCGTGCCGGTACCCACAAGGTCCAGACGCGCAACGAAAACTCGCGCACCGGCAAGAAGATGTACAAGCAGAAGGGAACCGGCGGCGCTCGTCACGGTTCGCGTCGCGCCCCGCAGTTCGTCGGTGGTTCGCGCGCCTTCGGCCCGGTCGTTCGCGACCACGGCTTCTCGCTGCCCAAGAAGGTCCGGGCCCTGGCCCTGCGCCACGCCCTGTCCTCCAAGGTCGTCTCGGGCGACCTGATCGTGGTCGACAGCGTCTCGGTCAAGGAACCCAAGACCGCCAAGCTGCGCGAGCAGTTCGGCAAGCTGGGCTGGACCAAATGCCTGATCATCGCCGGTCCGGAAGTCGATGCCGGCTTCGGTCTGGCGGCGCGTAACATCCCGCACATCGACGTGCTGCCGAACGCCGGCCTGAACGTCTATGACATCCTGCGGGCCGACAAGCTGGTGCTGACCAAGGCCGCCGTCGAGGCGATCGAGGCGCGCTTCTCTGAGAAGGAGGCCTCATAATGGCCGGCGCTCAACCCACAGCCAAACATTACGACACGATCCTCTCGCCGATCATCACCGAGAAGGCGACGATCCTGTCCGAGCAGAACAAGGTCGTCTTCCGCGTGGCCGGTACGGCCACCAAGGACGAGATCGCCGCGGCGGTCGAAAGCCTGTTCAAGGTCAGCGTCGTCAAGGTCAACACCCTGGTTCAAAAGGGCAAGACCAAGCGTTTCCGCGGCATCATGGGCCGTCGGGTGGACATCAAGAAAGCGATCGTGACGCTGGCCGACGGCCAGTCCATCGACGTTACCACGGGGCTCTGAACCGATGGC
>JAHJNW010000055.1 GCA_018820665.1 Alphaproteobacteria bacterium
CGGTCGCCGGGCTTGGCCCAGGGCGCGAACTCCAGGCCTTCCTCCATGGCCGTGACCTCATACAGGCCATAGGCGATTTCGGGGCCGTAGCTGATGGCGCGGTTGGCCGGAATGGTCCAGGGCGTGGTGGTCCAGATCACGATCGACGGATTGGCGTGGCGGAAGGCCAGCAGGTCGTCGGGATGGTCGTCGGTGGCCCCGGTGACGGGGAATTTGATCCACACCGTGGGGCTGACGTGGTCGTGGTATTCGACCTCGGCGTCGGCCAGGGCGGTGCGCTCGACCGGCGACCACATGACCGGCTTGGAGCCGCGATAGAGCTGGCCCGAGTTCTTGAACTTGTGAAATTCGGCGACGATGGCGGCTTCGGTGGTGAAGTCCATGGTGGCGTAGCGGTGGTCCCAGTCGCCGAGCACGCCGAGGCGTTTGAACTGGTCGCGCTGCACGTCGATCCAGCTGGCGGCGTATTCACGGCAGGCCTGGCGGAACTCGGCCTTTGAGACCTCGTCCTTGCGCTTGCCCTGGGCGCGGTAGCGTTCCTCGATCTTCCACTCGATCGGCAGGCCGTGGCAGTCCCAGCCGGGGACGTAGTCGACGTCGTTGCCGAGCAGGAAGCGGCTGCGGACGACGAAGTCCTTCAGCGTCTTGTTGAGGGCGTGGCCGATGTGGATGTCGCCATTGGCGTAGGGCGGGCCGTCATGCAGGACGTAGAGGGGCGCGCCCTCGGCCTGGCGCTGTTTGCGCAGGGCGGAATAGAGGTCGCCCCATTGTTCGATGATCGCCGGTTCCTTCTGCGGCAGGCCGCCGCGCATGGGGAAGGGCGTCTCCGGCAGGAAGACGGTTTCGCGGTAATCGCGACCGGTGGGCGTTTTGCTGGCGTCAGCCATGAAGTCTCGTTTCGTCGTGTTTGATCGTTCGCGTGGATGTCGAGGTCCCGACGTGCGCGGGGCAAAAGCCCTGCGGCGCTACGCCGGGCCGGTAATCGAGATCGGGCGAAACACGCGGACGGTCATGGTGGGAGCGGTCTAGCAGGCGGTTCACGAGGGCGCCAGCGCGGCGCGGGCGGCGGCGGCGTCGGCGTCGATCTGGACCTTGAGGGCGTCGAGGTCGGCGAAGGTCTGTTCGCCGCGCAGGAAGGCGATCAGGTCGGTCTCGACGGTCTGGCCGTAGAGGTCTTCGTCGAAATCGAACAGCCAGACCTCGAGCAGGGGCTCGTCGAGGGCGAACATCGGGCGCAGGCCGAGGCTGGCGACGCCGTCGATCAGGCGGCCGTCGGGCAGGCGGGTACGGGTGGCGTAAACCCCGTAGGCCGGGCGCATGTAGTCGCCGAGGCGGATGTTGGCCGTCGGGACGCCGATGGTGCGGCCGCGCTTGTCGCCGTGGACCACCTCGCCCTCGATGGCGAAGGGGCGGCCGAGGATGGCGGCGGCGCGGGCCATGTCGCCGGAGCGGACGGCCTCGCGCACGGCGGAGGAGGACAGTTTCAGGCCGTGTGGATCGTCGAGGCGGTCGGCGACGCTGACGCTGAAGCCGAGCATCTGGCCGTGGCGGCGCAGGCCTTCGGGCGAGCCGGTGCGGCCCTTGCCGTAGGTGAAGTCGAAGCCGACGGCGGCGTGGCGCACCCCCAATCCGCCGGCCAGCACCTCGTGGGCGAAGGCCTGGTCGGACATGGCGGCCATGTCGGCGTCGAAGGGCAGGAGGTAGAGGCGGTCGACGCCGAGCGGCTTGAGGGCGCGGGCCATCTGGGCCGGGGTCATCAGGCGGAAGGGGGCGGCGTCGGGCTGGAACCAGCGGCGGGGGTGGGGGGCGAAGCTGACCACGCCGAGCGGGGCGTTCAGGGCGCGGGCGGCCTCGCGGGCCGTGGCGATGACGGCCTGATGGCCGCGGTGGACGCCGTCGAAGGCGCCGATGGCGACGGCGGCGCCCTTGAGCTCGGCGGGCAGGGCGCGCCAGTCGGTGACGGTCTGGATCACGCCGCCCGCCTTCAGTCCCTGGCCGGACGGCGGCGGCGCGGCACGCGGACGAGGGCCATGCCGTCCATGATCAGCTTGCCGTCGACGAAGCCCTCGCAGGCGAGTTCGACCCGGGCGCTGTCGGGATCGACCGAGACGACGCTGATGCGGACGACGACGTCATCGCCGATGCGGACCGGCAGGTGGAAGCCGAGGGTCTGGGACAGGTAGATGGCGCCGGCGCCGGGCAGGATGGTGCCGACCACGGCCGAGCCGAACGAGGCCGACAGCAGGCCGTGGGCGATGCGGCCGCGATAGGCGGTCTTCGCCGCATAGGCCTCGTCGAGGTGGACCGGATTGAAGTCGTCCGACGCCTCGGCGAACAGCTGGATCCGCTGTTCGGTGACGTGGATGATCTTCTCCGCGGTCATGCCGACGCGGAGCTCCTCAAGGATGTATCCGCCCGAGGGGTGTGCCGTGACCAGTTCCATTCCGGGGCCTTAGCCTGATTTGTAGCCTGTCACCACGCCAGATCGAGCATGGCGTAGCGGGCGTATGTGGTCTCGGCCTTCAGGAGTTCCGCGGCGCAGGCGGGGTCGAGCCGGCCATCGGGGCCGCGGGCGGCGTCGCCATGGATGCCCTGGGCGATGAACAGGCAGTCTAGGGCCTGTTTGTCGGCGCCGAGCACATCGGTGACGACGCCGTCGCCGATGCACAGCACGCGGGCGCGGTTGACCGGGCGGCCGAGCAGGCGTTCGCCCTCGGCGATGGCCAGCTGGTAGATCGGGCTGAACGGCTTGCCGGCCATGGTGACGCGGCCGCCGAGCTCCTCGTAGAGATCGGCCAGCGAGCCGCCGCAATAGATCAGCCGGTCGCCGCGCTGGACCACCCGGTCGGGGTTGGCGCAGATCATCTCGAGGTCGCGGGCGGCGCCGGCGGCGAGGCGCTCGCGATAGTCCTCGGGCGTCTCGGTCTCGTCGTCGACCAGGCCGGTGACGGAGATGAAGGCGGCGTCGGCGGCGTCGTGGGCGCTGTCGAGGCCGAGGCCGTCATACAGGGGCCAGTCGCGGTCCGGGCCGATGACCCAGGCGGGGCCGGGGGCGCGTCGGGCCAGTTCGGCGCGGGTGGCGTCGCCGGAGGTGACGAAGGCCTTCCAGCTGTCGCGCGGCACGCCGAGGCCGTCCAGCTGGGCGACCACGTCGGACGAGGGGCGCGGCGCGTTGGAGATCAGGATGACGTTGCCGCCCTGTTCATTGAACCGGGTCAGGGCGGCGCAGGCCTCGGGCCAGCTTTCGCGGCCGTTGTGGATCACGCCCCAGACGTCGCAGAGCAGGATGTCATAGTCGGCGGCGATCTCGCCGAGACCGGAAAGGGCGTGGGGGAGGGTCATGCCGGGCTGATAGCGGTTTCGGGGGAGGGGGTGAAGGGCTCGGCGTCGGGCGTGTCGTCGTCGGAGCGGATCTGCGCCGCCTCGAGCTGGAACAGGGGCGACGACAGGATGAAATCCTCGCGGTCGGGCCGGCGGCCGGACTGGAACAGGCGCAGGTAGAAGGTCTCGCGGTCGGACAGGGGCTGGTATTCGCCGGTTTCGAGGCCCTGGAGACGGATGATCTGGAGGGCGCGAACGAAGTCGGCGTCGGTGATCCGGTTGCGGCGGGTGCGGGGCATAGGGGGGTCCTCTTGGGGTTGGGGGCCGGGAGAGCGCGCATGACTCTTCGCCGGCTGTTTCCAGACGGTCGGGGAGGGCGCGGGGCAGCCGGGCCTCGCCCGGTGCTTTGATTTTAATACCGTTTCGACGAGACAGACCGCCCCGCGTGGTCGTTATCCACTCGCCCCGCCGGCTGGCGGCCCTTCTCGGGCCTCACCGGCATTCCCCCTCCCCGTCGCCGGGGAGGCTGAAGGCGGAACGTGCTGACCGTATTCCAGTCGACGTAGCGGTTCCGGCCGGGGGCGCGCGGCGAGCAAG
>JAHJNW010000056.1 GCA_018820665.1 Alphaproteobacteria bacterium
ATTCCGAAGCCTTCCTGCAGTTCTTCCAGAACCCGGACGGGCAGCGCGGCATCCTGGACATGTTCAACATGTTCTCGGGCGGTGCCGTGGAGCGGATGGCCGTCTTCGCCCTGAACGTCATGCCCTACATCTCGGCGTCGATCATCGTCCAGCTGATGGGCGCGGTCTATCCGCCGTGGGAGAAGCTGCGCAAAGAGGGCGGCGAGAGCGGCCGCAAGCAGCTGAACCAGTACACCCGTTATCTGACCGTCGTCCTGGCCCTGTTCCAGTCGACCGGCATCGCCATCGGCCTGAACGCCCAGCCCGGTCTGATCGACCAGCCGGGCCTGTTCTTCATCGTCTCGACCGTAACCGTCCTGACCGGCGGCACCATGTTCCTGATGTGGCTGGGTGAGCAGGTCACGGCGCGCGGCGTCGGCAACGGCATCTCGCTGATCATCTTCGCCGGCATCGTCGCCGTGCTGCCGGGCACCCTGGCCCGCATGTTCGGCATGGCCCAGCAGGGCCTGATGTCGCCCTTCGTGCTGCTGATGATCTCGGCCCTCGCCATCGGCGTGGTCGTGTTCATCGTCTTTATGGAGCGGGCCCAGCGCCGGCTGCTGATCCAGTATCCCAAGCGCCAGGAAGGCAACCGGATGGCCGGGGGCGAGCGTTCGTTCCTGCCGCTGAAGGTCAACACCGCCGGCGTCATCCCGCCGATCTTCGCCTCGTCCCTGCTGATGCTGCCGACGACGGTGGCGCAGATGACCGCGAGCGCCGACCTGCCGGCCTGGCTGGACTGGCTGCCGGCCTTCACCGCCCAGATGCAGCACGGCCAGCCCATCTTCATGGTGTTCTACGGCGCGCTGATCATCTTCTTCACCTTCTTCTACACCTCGATCACCTTCAACCCCGAGGACACGGCCGAGAACCTGCGCAAATACGGCGGCTTCCTGCCGGGCATCCGTCCGGGCAAGCGCACGGCCGAGTATCTCGACTATGTCCTGACCCGTCTGACCACCATCGGCGCCATCTACATCACCGCCGTCTGCCTGCTGCCCGAGTTCATCGGGGCCCAGCTCGGCGGAGGCCTGCTGTTCGGCGGCACCTCGATCCTGATCGTCGTCTCGGTGACCATGGACACGGTGGCCCAGATCCAGTCGCAACTGCTGGCGCACCAGTACGAAGGCCTGATCAAGAAGGCCAAGCTGCGTGGCCGGGGCGGCCAGAGTCGCGGCAAGGGCGTGACCGCCCCTGCACGGCGCTGAAGTTGTTGGTGGCCTATCGCGCTTCGCGCTACTTGAGCCCAAGGCCCGGGGAGGGGCGGCGATGAACCTGATCCTGTTCGGACCGCCCGCGGCGGGCAAGGGAACCCAGGCCAAGCGGCTGGTGGAAACCCGCGGCATGGTCCAGCTGTCGACCGGCGACATGCTGCGCGCCGCCATCGCGTCCGGCTCGGACCTCGGCCTCAAGGTCAAGGACGTGCTGGCCCGCGGCGACCTGGTCACCGACGATATCGTCATCGCGCTGATCGAGGACCGGCTGGCCGAGTCCGAGGCGGCCGGCGGCGCCATCTTCGACGGCTTCCCCCGCACCGTGGCCCAAGCCGAGGCGCTGGACGCCATGCTGGCTCGCCGTGGCGCGAAGATCGACAGCGTCATCCGCCTGAAAGTCGACGACGCCGCCCTGACGGCCCGCATCGCCAAGCGGTTCGCCGAACAGGCCCGGCCGGACGACAACCCCGAGACCTTCAAGGACCGGCTGGCCGTCTACAACCGCCAGACTGCGCCTTTGCTGCCCTATTACGCCGACAAGGGCCTGCTGACCGAGATCGACGGCATGGGCGATATCGAGACCGTCTCGGCCGCCATCGACGCCGCCCTCGACGCCTGAACGAAAGCTGAGCGCTTTCCGTCCCGGCGCGTTCATGCCGTATGAGGCATATGCGACCGGTGGAAATCAGAACGCTGCTCACGCCTGACCGGCTGCGCAAGGCCGGCGCCGTCGCTGTCGTGCTGATCGCCCATGCCGGGGTATTCGCCATGATCGCGCGCACCGAGCCCAGTCCGCCGATGGCGCCGCCGCCGGTGATCGAGGTCGAACTGTTCCGGCCCCCACTGCCGCCACCCCCGCCGCCACCGCCCGAGGAGCCGTCCGAAGATCCCGGAGGCGGCGCCCCGGCGGCCCCGTCGCGCATCCATGTCCCGCCGCCGCCGCGCGAGCCCGTTCCGCCGGAAGTCCCCGCGCCCCGCGAACAGGCCCCCGAGCCCACGGTCGTGGTCGGCATGGCCCCCATCGCCTCGCCGACGCCCGGCATGGGCCAGGGCGGGCAGGGGACCGGAGCAGGCTCGGGCATCGGCGCCGGAGACGGGCCGGGCCGCGGCGTCCGCACGGGGCCGCAGAACCTGCGTCGGCCAGCGATGCAGGACCTGCGGCGCTATCACCCGCGCGAGGCCCTGGCCAAACGGATCGTCGGCGTGGTCGAACTTCGCTGCCGCATCGCGCGCGACACCCGGCTGGAGCAATGCACCGTGTTGAGGGCGACGCCCGGCGGGCAAGGCTTCGCCGAGGCCGGTCTGGCGGCCGCTCGTGACCTGTACCGGTTCCGGCCGGCCACCTTGAACGGCGCCTATGACGACTCGGTCACGGTGACGGTCCTGCTGGAGTTCGGCCGGTCCTGACGCGAGCCAAACCGCGACCGGACCGTTGACGGGAACAGAATCCCCTGTATAAGGCGCGCTTCCGCGAAGGGCGTCGGCGCTCCTGGTCTGTTGACCGGAGCGTTTGTTGCGTCCGCACACGCGTATCTGGAGAGCTTCGTGGCCCGTATCGCTGGCGTCAACATCCCGACCAACAAGCGCGTCGAAATCGCGCTTCAGTACATCCATGGCATCGGCGCGCATGCGGCGAAGGACATCACGGCCAAGGTCGGGATCGAGCCCGCGCGCCGCGTCAATCAGCTGACGGACGCCGAAGTGCTGCAGATCCGCGAGACCATCGACCGCGATCACACCGTCGAGGGCGACCTGCGCCGCGAGACGTCGATGAACATCAAGCGCCTGATGGACCTGGCCTGCTACCGCG
>JAHJNW010000009.1 GCA_018820665.1 Alphaproteobacteria bacterium
CCCGGTCCTGGACGACCAGTGTGCGCCCAGGCGTCACCAGCTGGTCGTCCCGCCGGCAGACGGTGTCGCCGCCGACGGCGGCGACCCGTTTGATCAGCAGCAGGTCGTCGGGCATGCCGAGCCGCTCCAGATAGGCGCGGACGGCTGACGGTTGCGGGACGGCGACGACCGCGCCGTGCCCGGGAGCGGCTCCCGGCAGGCGAACGTAGACGCCCCGCGGCAGGCTGGCGCTTTCATTGATCAGCACCGGCGCCGGTCTGTGATCCGCAACCAGAGCCAAACCGGTCAGGGCGACCAACGCCAACCCCGGCGCGATCCAGTGCTTGCGGTGGGTTCGGGAGGCGGTCATGGCCGATAGGGCTCCAGGATAAGGTCCCGGGTGATCATGACCCGGACGGGCGCGCCGGCCCGAAGCCGGATCGAGGGCCGGACCTCCAGTTCGCGGTCCACCAACCGCCCGCCGACCTGGGACCCCTCGATTGCCGCCGCGTCCCCGGCGTCGCCCAGAAGGCCGCCGGATCCGCCGCCATCGTCATCCCGGGCGATCTGGCCCAGGGTGGTGATGGCGCCGGCGAATAGCGTCCCCACCAGCAAGGGCCAAAGCCGGCGATCGACCTGGCCGCGGACGCCGACCGCGCCCTGTGCGTCCACCCCCGGCTCGCTGGTCAGGATCAGACTCTTGCCGTTGGGAAGGATCAGCCGTTCCCACGTAAGGAAGGCCCGGCGGTGGCCATAGGCGCTCCTGCCCTCGGACGAACCGATCAGCCGCGTGCCCTGCGGCAACAGCAGGTGGCGACCGCTCACGGAGTCATAGACATTCTGGGTGACGGTCGCGATCACGGGGCCCGCGCGCGAGGTGTCCACGGCCGTCAGAAGCGCCGCCGGGACGATCGCCCCGGCCTTCAGCTCGAACGGCGACAGCGGGGCCACCAGCGCATGGCCATTATACATCGCATCATGATCCGGACTGACGACGGGCGATCGACCCGCGCCGGACACTTGCGGGCCCGCCCTTGAGCCCGCGGGCGAAGCTCCCGTGTCTGCGAAAAACAGGCCGGAGCGGGCCGCCTGTTCACGCGGGCTCGGTCCCTGATCGCGCGCGGCCGCCGCCGGCCGATAGGCGGGCTGATAGGACCCTGCGGTCCGCACAGTCGGCTCGTTCGCCTCGGCGGGTTCAGTCTGTCTGTCCGCGATGCGCGGATCAGGCAGGCGATCATAACTGGCCGGCTGGTCGGTGACCGCCTCGGTGGGCCGGACGACGCCGCGGGTCTGCTCCTCGCGCGCCTCGGCCTGCCTTGCCCGGGCGCTGTCGCGCAGCTCCGGCTGGACCACGAAGGCCCAGGCCAGGGAGCCCGAGACCAGGACGGCGCCGCCGATGACCAGAACCTGGACCACGGATTTACGCAGGCGCACGGCATGAGGCGGCGCCGCCCGGGCGGTCAGGCCCGGCGCGGGCTCCTTGGGCGGGAGAGACCCCGGGGCGCACTGAAGGGGATCGACGTCGGTCATGAACGGGCTCCTGCAAGGCGACGGATACGGACGACCTGGGGCCGCCGGTCGCCCAGGCGCAGTTCGGCCCGGTCGAACACCCGGTCGACGACGTACAGGCCGCCGACCTGCCGGTAGTTGACCATCTGGGCCTCCCCGTCCGGGGCGATGACGAACAGGACCGGCGCCTCATCGACCTGCAGGTCCGCATCGAAGGTGATGAAGGTCCGCCGGCCGTCATTGAATACCGAGGTCGGAGTCCAGCGTGGTCGCCGGCCCCGGGACTCGATCCGGTAACGGGCGTCGAGCTCGCCCTGGGGCATCACGACGGGCTCGCGGACAGGCGCAGCCGCACCGGCGTCCACCGGCGCGCCGACAGCCAGGATCGAGTCCGCGTCCCAGGCCACAGCGGCGTTGAAGGCATCGACCCCGCCGCTTTTAAGATCAATGAGATACACTCGCCTGTTCGTTGTCAGGACGAGGTTGGTTTCCAGGCCTCGCTCGAGGGGTTTGAGCAGTACATGGGTCCTCTGGCCCGCACCTTCGCCGGACACCGCCTCGCCGATCTGCCAGCGCACAGTGTCGCCCGCCGCCTTGGCCACCAGGGTCTCGCCCGGGGCCAGGGTCAGGGTGGTCACCCGAAGCGGGGCGGTCCAGACCTCGAACACCCGGCCCGGTGACCAGGTGAAGACCTGGACCCCGCCGACGAAGGCGTCCTCCCGGGACGGGGCCCGCGCCGTCGCATTGGCCGCGGCGATAGCCCGCCGCCCGGTTGCGCCGGTCGGCGCGTCCGCGGTCGACGAGTCCCCGGCCCGCGGCGGCACCGACGACGTGACGGTCGTCGCGCGACCCGGCGCCGCCTCATAGGGTTGTTCCGTCGGCGAGAGCGCATGAGGACCCTCGACGCCTGCGGCGGCCGGTTCGGCGCCGTCGGTCGATGTCGACGTCGACGTCGACACCTCTATTGGAACAGTGGCGGCCGTTTGGCCCGCCCAGGGCGCCGCGGGCACCGGGTCGTGGCGGAAAACCGCACAGCCTGACAGCGACAGGCCCAGGGCGGTCAGGATCAGGAGGCGTCGGGGGTCCATGATACATCCTCGATTTTCAGTCCAAGGGGGTTCTTCATCAGCTCGGCCTCCGTGCGGGGCGGCTGGACGGTCGTGGTGATCAGGGCCCGCCAGCGCTCGGTCCCCGCCGACTGGCCGTTGACGAAGCGGGTCTCGCGCCATTGCAGGTCGAACGTCCGGTCCGTGCGGCGCACCACGTTGAGAATCTCGACATTGACCGCCTCGCGCCCGACCTCGGCGAACGGGTCGTGAGCCTGGGCCCAGGCGTTCAGGAAGGCTGCCGCCTTCGGCGTCATCAGGTCATAGGCCCGCAGCCAGTTCTGGCGGATGACGATGGGATCGATCGACTTGGAGCGGACGTCGCGGACCCATCCCGCGAGGGCATGACCGATCTGGGCCTCATTGGGCTCATAGCGCCCGCCGATGGCGGTGATGCGCTGGGTCTCGCCCCAATCGGAGACCTCGACCACGAAGGGCTTCACCACCGCTCGGTCCGCCTGCACCCACCAGCCTGCGCCGAGGAAGCCGGCCAGCACCAGATTGGCCAGGGCGATACGGCGCCAGTTGCGGGCATGGGCCAGGGACAGGCCCATGCGGTCGTCCCAGACCTGGCCGGCCCTCTGGTAAGGGGTTTGCTCAGGCGCGGAGGCCAGGGCCCGTCTGGGCCGGAAGAAGGGGTGCATCTCAGGACTCCTCGGTCTTCAGATTGGGCGACAGGACGCCGCTGGTTTCGCCGGACGGGAGCAGTCCGCGGCCGGCATTGGCGACGAAAAAGGCCTGCATGGCCGCGGACCGCCCCTGCTGACTTGCTCCCCCGGGCATGGCCGGTCGTGACGCGGCGCGATGAAAGTCCGCCCGGGCGGTCCGGCCCTCCGCCGCGATCGTCCCAGGCGAGCGCCCGCCGCCGCCGGAGACTCCCTCCCCGCCTGATGAGGGCGTCGCGTCCGCATCCGCCTCGCTCGCCCCGCCGTCGGCCGCTGCGCCGTGCGGCCGCCAGGCCGCGGCAGGCTCATTGACGCCGCTGGTGCCTGACGGCCCAGACGGGGTCATGGCTCCGCCCGAGGGACGACGAGGACCCGACGGCGACGGATTGTCGTTCGAGGGCGGTGGCGTCGATGAGGGGCCCGGCGGGTTCGGCGGCAGGGGCGGTCGTCCCGAACTCGCGCCCGCCGCCGCGCGCGCCGGCCCGGCCAGTCGGGCC
>JAHJNW010000057.1 GCA_018820665.1 Alphaproteobacteria bacterium
CCGGGCCAGCCGCGGCCGCCGGCGGCATGAGCGGCGAGGCCGCAGACGCGGAGCAGGCGGCGCGGCTGGCGTCGATCCACGCCGGGGCCTTCACCGGTCCGCACGACGCGCCGTGGAGCGCGGCGGCCTTCGCCGATCTGCTGGATCAGGCCGGGGTGTTCGCGGTCGAGGCGGCCGACGGTTTCATCCTGATGCGGGCCGTGGCCGACGAGGCGGAGATCCTGACCCTGGCGGTGCGGCCCGAAGCGCGGCGGGGCGGGCAGGGCGGGCGGCTGGTCGGCGAGGGGGTGCTGGCGGCGGCGACGCGCGGGGCGGTCCGGGTGTTCCTCGAGGTGGCGGAAGACAACGCCGCGGCGCGGGCGCTGTACGCCCGGGCGGGGTTCGCCGAGGCTGGGCGACGGCCGGGCTATTACGCCGGCGCCGACGGCGGGCGGCGCGACGCCCTGCTTCTGGTTCTCAACTTGTCCGCGGTGCTTCCCTAGGCCGCCCGGCCCGCCTATCCTGTCGCCATGGACCGGATCGAGAAACTTTGCGCCGACCGAGGCATGCGTATGACCGAACAGCGGCGCGTCATCGCCCGGGTTCTGTCGAGCGCCGAGGACCATCCCGATGTCGAGGAGCTGTACCGCCGCGCCTCGTCGATCGATCCGCACATCTCGATCGCCACCGTCTATCGCACGGTGCGGCTGTTCGAGGAGGCCGGGGTCGTCGAGAAGCACGACTTCGGCGACGGCCGCTCGCGCTATGAAGAGGCCGGGGACGACCACCACGACCACCTGATCGACACCCGGACGGGCGAGGTGATCGAATTCTTCGACGCCGAGATCGAGCGGCTCAAGACCGAGATCGCCGAACGGCTGGGCTTCGAGCTGATCGGCCACAAGCTGGAGCTCTACGGCACGCCGATCGAGGGGGCCGAGCCGTCGAGCCGCGAGGGGCTGATCTTCAAACGCCACGCCGCGCGGATCAATCCGGCCGACATTGATCCGGCCGATCTCGACTAGCGGGGCCGCGGCCATGGCGCGAAAGGCGCGGCCGCACTAAAAGTCGCGCATGACCGAGACCCTGGCTGCAGCACCGGAGACGACCGAGGCGGGCGCCGCGCCGAAGCGGCTGTTCATCAAGACCTACGGCTGCCAGATGAATGTCTATGACTCCGGGCGCATGGCCGATGTGCTGCGCCCGCTCGGCTATGCGCCGACCGACACGGCCGCGGACGCCGACTTCGTCATTCTCAACACCTGCCACATCCGCGAGAAGGCGGCCGAGAAGGTCTATTCGGAGCTGGGCAAGCTGCGTGAGATGCGCGACCTGCGGGTGGCGGCGGGCGGGGCGCGGATGACCATCGCCGTGGCCGGCTGCGTCGCCCAGGCCGAGGGCGAGGAGATCATGCGGCGCCAGCCGGCGGTCGATCTGGTGGTCGGGCCGCAGGCCTATCACCAGCTGCCCGAGCTGCTGACGCGCACGGCGCGGGCGCGGGGCGAGCGGATCGGAGCCGATTTCGCGCCGCATGAGAAGTTCGACGCCCTGCGGGTGCCGCGCGGGGTCGAGGGCGTGACCGCCTTCCTGACCGTGCAGGAGGGATGCGACAAATTCTGCAGCTTCTGCGTCGTCCCCTATACGCGCGGTGCCGAATGGTCGCGCCCGGTCGCAGACGTGCTGGCCGAGGCGCGGGCCCTGGCGGAGCGGGGCGTGCGCGAGGTCACCCTGCTGGGCCAGAACGTCAACGCCTATGACGGCGAGGGGGCGGATGGAAAGCCGTCGACGCTGGCGCGGCTGGCGTATGCGCTGGGGGAGATCCCGGGGCTGGACCGGATCCGCTATACGACCAGCCATCCCAACGACATGTCGGACGATCTGATCGCCGCCCATGGCGAGCTGGAGGCGCTGATGCCGTGGCTGCACCTGCCGGTGCAGTCCGGCTCGGACCGGATCCTGCGGCTGATGAACCGCAAGCACGGGCGGACGAAATATATCGAACTGGTCGAGCGCATCCGGGAGGCGCGGCCGGACCTGGCGCTGTCGGGCGATTTCATCGTCGGCTTCCCGGGCGAGACCGAGGCCGATTTCGAACAGACGATGGATCTGGTGCGGCGCGTGACCTACGCCGGGGCCTTCTCCTTCATGTATTCGCCGCGCCCCGGCACGCCCGCGGCGACCATGGCGGGACAGGTTCCGGACGCCGTCAGCCGGGCGCGGCTGCATGCGCTGCAGGCCCTTCTGACCGAACAGCAGATCGCCTTCAACACGGCCCAGGCCGGGCGGACCCTGCCGGTGCTGTTCGAGCGCAAGGGGCGGCATCCGGGCCAGGCCGTCGGCCGGTCGCCGTATCTGCAATCGGTTCACGTCGACGACGCGGATCATCTGGTCGGCCGGATCGTTCCGGTGGAGATCGAGCGCGGCCAGCAGAATTCCCTGACCGGCCGGCTCATAAACATGGAAGGCGCGTCCCTCATGCAGCGAGACGCCGCGCGTCGAGCGATAGGGACCCTTTGAAACATGGCGCGTGAGAGTGAGTTCCTGGCGTTGGACGACGCCGCTGTCCGGGCGGTGACGGGGCCGCACAGCCGGCACGTCGCCCTGATCGAGGACGCCTACAAGGTGCTGGTCGAGACCCCCGGCGGCGGGGTCACCATCAACGGCTCGACGCGCGACCGGGCCCAGGCGAAACGGGTGATCGAGACCCTGGCGGCGCGCTCGACCACCGGGGCCGAGATCACCGAGGCCGATGTGCGCACGGCCCTGGGCGCGGCGGCGACCCAGCCGCGGGCCGGGCAGGGGACGGTGGCGCCGAACGCCATCGCCCTGCCGGTCGGGCGGCGCGGGGCGATCGCGCCCAAGACGGCGGCCCAGGCCAACTATCTGGACCTGCTGTCGAAATGCGAACTGACCTTCGGCGTCGGGCCGGCGGGGACGGGCAAGACCTTCCTGGCGGCGGCCTATGGCGCCTCGCTGTTGCGGCGGGGGCAGGTCGACCGGCTGGTCATCACCCGGCCGGCGGTCGAGGCGGGCGAGAAGCTGGGCTTCCTGCCCGGCGATCTGAACGAGAAGGTCGATCCCTATCTGGCGCCGATCTGGGAGGCGCTGAACGACATCCTCGGCCCCGACGATGTCCGCCGGCGGCGCGACAAGGGCGAGATCGAGGCGGCGCCGATCGCCTTCATGCGCGGCCGGACCCTGGCGCACGCCTTCATCATCGTCGACGAGGCCCAGAACACCTCGCGGCTGCAGATGAAGATGGTGCTGACCCGGCTGGGCGAGGGCGCGCGGATGGTGGTCACCGGCGACCCGTCGCAGATCGACCTGCTGAACCCGCGCGATTCCGGCCTGCGCCACGCCCTGCGCATCCTCGAGGATGTGAAGGGAGTCGGGGTGCAGCGCTTCCAGGCCCAGGACGTGGTCCGCCACGCCATGGTCGAGCGGATCGTCCGCGCCTATGACGCGGACTCGGCGAAAAGCCGGCCGGCCGCCGACCTCGAAGATCCCGACGCATGATCGAGGTCGAGGTCGAGGACGCGGCCTGGACGGCGGCCCTGCTGGACGCAGCGGGCGTGGTCGAGCGGGCGGCCGAGGCGGCGCTGGGGACGGTCGCGGGCGACGTTGTCGTGCTGCTGACCGACGATGCGGCCGTGCGGGAGCTCAATGCGCGGTTTCGCGAGCGGGACCAGCCGACAAACGTGCTGTCGTTCCCGGCGGCGGAGATGACGCTTCCCGGGCAGGCGCCGCATCTGGGCGATCTGGTGCTGGCCTTCGGCGTCTGCGCGGCGGAGGCGACGGCCCAGGGCAAGACCCTGGCCGATCACCTGTCGCATCTGACGGTCCACGGCGTGCTGCACCTGCTGGGGCGCGACCACGAGGCCGACGGCGAGGCGGAAGAGATGGAGGCCGAGGAGCGGAGCATCCTTGCCAGTCTGGGCGTCGCCGACCCATACAGGGCCGATGTTCAAGCCTGACCCCGCCAACCGCCGCGACCGGCTGATCCTGCATTACGGCCGTATCGCCCTGGCGCTGCTGGCCGGCGCCGGGGCGGCCCTGGCCCATCCGCCGTTCGGCTTCCTGCCCGGCCTGCTGGGCTATCCGCTGCTGATGCTGCTGGCCGAGCGGTCGGCGACGCCGCGCGGCGGCTTCTGGATGGGCTGGCTGGCCGGCTTCGCCTATTTCTTCATCAGCTGCTGGTGGGTGGCCGAGGCCTTTCTGGTCAATCCGGCCCAGGCGTGGATGGCGCCCTTCGCCGCCTCGCTCTTGCCGATCGGCCTCGGCCTGTTCTGGGGCGCGGCGACGGCCCTGTATCAGAAGTTCGCGCCCGGCGGCGTGGTCCGGGTGCTGGTCTTCGCCGGTCTGTTCAGCCTGCTGGAGTGGCTGCGCGGCCATGTGCTGACCGGCTTCCCATGGAATCCGGCCGGGGCCAGCTGGGCGGCCGGGTCGCCGGCGTCGCAGTTCGCCGCGGTGGTCGGCGTCTATGGGTTGGGGCTGGTGACGGTGGCGGCGGTTTCGGCCTTCGGGCCGCTGGCCGGACCGGGCCCGCGCAAGGCCCGGGTCGGCGCCGCCGTGCTGGGGGCGCTGGCGCTGGCCGCCCTGCTGGTCGGCGGGACGGTGCGGCTGTCGGGCGCGCGGCTGACCCTGACCGACACCGTGGTGCGCATCGTCCAGGCCGATGTGCCGCAGGAGTCGAAATGGACGCCCGAGGCCTATCGCGGCATCGTCGATCGCTATGTGAACCTGACGGCGCGCCCGGGAGCGGTGGTTCCGGACGTGGTGATCTGGCCGGAGGGGGCCCTGCCGGCCTCGGCCAACCAGGTCTTCGCCCCCGGCTCGCCCGATGCGGCGGCCATCGCCCGGGCGGTGCGGCCGGGCCAGAGCCTGATCCTCGGCCTCGGCCGGGGCGTGGCCGATCCCGACGCGCCCGACGGCGCCCGCTATTACAACAGCCTGCTGGCCCTGACCGACGAGGGCGACGACGGGCTGAGGATCAGCGCCGCCTACGACAAATACCGGCTGGTGCCGTTCGGCGAATTCCTGCCGGCGGGCGGGCTGCTGGGGGCGCTGGGCGTGCGCAGCCTGACGCATATGCCGCTGGATTTCAGCGCCGGTCCGCGGCCGGCGCCGATCGCCATTCCCGGCCTGCCCCCGGTGCAGCCGCTGATCTGCTACGAGAGCCTGTACCCCGGCTTCACCCCCGGCGGCGCGGCCCGGCCGCAGTGGATCGTCAACATCTCCAACGACGCCTGGTTCGGGCGGACCTCGGGGCCGCTGCAGCATCTGAATCTGGCCAGCTATCGCGCCATCGAGACCGGCCTCCCGGTGGTCCGCTCGACCCCCACCGGGGTCTCGGCGATGATCGATCCGTGGGGCCGGGTGGTCGGAGAGCAGCGGCTGGAGCCGGGCGAAAGCGGGGTCATCGACGCCCGGCTGCCGGCTCCGGCGGCGGCGACCCCGTATGGGCGGTTCGGCGACCTGTTGTTCGCCCTCGGACTGCTTGCGGCGCTGGCGCCGCTGGTCGGCTGGCGTCGGCTTATCGTCCGCGCACGACGCTGATTTCTCCCCTGTCAGGCGAGTTTCGCGCTCGCGGTGAAGCTTCCGCGCGGCCACGCTACCGGGGATTGCGCGAAGCGGGAATCCGGGCGTTTTTCCGTGACAGCGGGCCCAAGCAGGCGCATTCAGGGGGCGCTATACCCACAAGAGGGCAAGACGAACCATGGCCAGAGGCAAGGGCGAGGACGGACCTCATCCGGTGGACCGGCATGTCGGTCGGCGCGTCTGCGAAAAACGACTGGCGCTCGGCTATAACCAGAGTGATCTGGGCCGGGCCCTCGGTCTGACCTTCCAGCAGATCCAGAAATACGAGAAGGGCGCCAACCGGATTTCGGCGTCCAAGCTCTGGGACATCGCCCGCTTCTTCAAGGTCGATATCGGCTATTTCTTCGAGGGTCTGGACGGCGCCCAGGCGGCCGGCGTGGCCGAAGGCGGCGCGAGCTTCGATCATGACCATCCGGCCACCCGCTACACCATCGAGATCGGCCGGCTGGCGCCCCAGCTGTCGACCCGCCGCCAGAAGCTGGCGCTGGAGCTGGTCCGCGAGATGGCCGACCAGGCCGCGACGGACGAGGCCTGAGACCCGTCCGACCTCTATTCCACCGCTGACTCCCGCCGCCGCCCGAAGTCCGGCGCGGCGGCCTTCTGCTCAGCCCAGTAGGCGGCGCCGTCGCGCGGCTTGAACATGGTCTTGGCCACGCCCTCGCGCGACACCACGGCGAAGGTGTTGCTCGAGGCCTGGTACAGCAGCACATCGCCATTGGGCCGCTCGACCCGCTCCGTGCCCGCCGGCGGCCGGTCGGTGAAGGTCCGCACCTTGTCGAGATAGTCCTGCGCCGAGACGGCGCCGAAGTCGGCGCCGTTGCGCTCGAACAGCCGCGCGACCTTGGCGTCTACGGTTTCACGCCGGTTGGCGGTGAGCGCCGGTTTCGCCGTTTCGGGGCCCGCGGCCGCGGCAGGCGGTCCCGCCGCCGAGGTCAGCACCGCCTCCGCCCCGTCGGCCGCGCGATCCCGCGTCTCGACCGCCGAGCCGCCGTTGCCGCAGGCCGTGAGCCCGAGCATCGCCAGGCCGAGCAGCCCAATGGCCGCCGTCACTCCCGCCGTCCGTCCACCCCAACCCGTCATTTCAAGCCTCCAGTGGTCTTCATTAGCACGGACACCATAACGTTGTTATCTTGTTCCCGCAATGTTCTTGTTCGTGCAATGTTCCTTTCGCGCCCGTCTCTCGACGGGGGGAGACGGGGTCGCTAGATCAGGGCGATGACCCAGGCCTCGCTGACCGGACGCAAGATCCTGCTGATCGTCGGCGGCGGCATCGCCGCCTACAAGGCGCTGGCGCTGGTGCGGCTGCTGAAGAAGGCGGGGGCCGAGGTGATGAGCCTGCTGACCCCGGCCGGGGCCGAGTTCGTCACGCCGATGTCGCTGGCCGCCCTGACCGGACGCCCGGTGCGCCAGGCGCTGTTCATGCCCGAGGACGAGACGGCCATGGGCCATATCGAGCTGTCGCGCTGGGCCGATCTGGTGGTCGTGGCGCCGGCGACGGCTGGGCTGATCGCCAAGGCCGCCAACGGCATGGCCGACGACCTCGCCTCGACCACGCTTCTGGCCACCGACAAGCGGGTGCTGCTGGCCCCGGCGATGAATGTGCGGATGTGGCTGCACCCGGCGGTGCAGGCCAATGTCGAGCGGCTCAAGGGATTCGACGGCTTCCACGGCGTCGCCGTGGTCGGGCCGGACGAGGGCGAAATGGCCTGCGGCGAGTTCGGCCCCGGCCGGATGGCCGAGCCGGAGGCGATTCTGCAGGCGATTGAGGACCTGCTGGCGGGCCCCGACGGACGGCCGCTGGCGGGCCGCCACGCGGTGGTGACGGCCGGGCCGACCTTCGAGCCGATCGATCCGGTGCGCGGCCTGACCAACCGCTCCAGCGGCAAGCAGGGCTATGCGATCGCGGAGGCCCTGGCGGCGCTGGGGGCGCGGGTGACGCTGGTCTCGGGGCCGGTGGCCCTGTCCGCGCCGGTCGGGGTCGACCGGGTCTGGGTCGAGACCGCGCGCGAGATGAAAGCGGCGGTCGAGGCGGCGATGCCGGCGGACATCGCGGTGATGAGCGCGGCCGTGGCCGACTGGCGGGTCGACGGCGTGGCCTCGGGCAAGATCAAGAAGGCGCCGGGGGGACCGCCGTCTCTGGCCCTGATCGAGAACCCCGACATCCTCGCCGGGGTGTCGGCGCCCGGCCCGGCGCGGCCGAAGCTGGTCATCGGCTTCGCCGCCGAGACCGCCGATCTGGAGGCCAACGCCCGGGCCAAGCTGTCGCGCAAGGGCTGCGACTGGATCGTCGGCAACGACGTCTCGGACGATGTGTTCGGGGCGGACGGCAACGCGGTGACCCTGTTCACCCGGGGCGGGTCGATGGAGGCCTGGCCGCGCCAGTCGAAGACCGCGGTGGCGAAGAAGCTGGCCGCCAGAATCGCCGACCATTTCAACGCCTGAGGATAAGCCGCCCATGACGACCGTTCGCGTCGAACGCCTGCCGCACGCCGAAGGCCTGCCCCTGCCGGCCTATGAGACCGGAGGTTCAGCCGGGATGGATCTGCGCGCGGCGGTGCCGGAGGAGACGCCGCTGACGCTGGCCCCCGGGGCGCGGGCGCTGGTCCCGACGGGGCTGAAGATCGCCCTGGAGCCCGGGTTCGAGGCCCAGGTGCGGCCGCGTTCCGGGCTGGCGCTGAAGCACGGCCTGACCTGCCTGAACTCGCCGGGCACCATCGATAGCGACTATCGCGGCGAGGTCGGGGTGATCCTGATCAACCACGGACAGGAGCCGTTCGTGATCCGGCGCGGCGAACGCATCGCCCAGATGGTCATCGCCCGGCATGAACAGGCGGCCATGGTCGAGGTCGGGGCGTTGGACGAGACGGCGCGCGGCGCGGGCGGTTTCGGCTCGACCGGACGATAAGCGGAGCCATTCGGCCGGAGCGGCGTTAACCCTGCTCACGGCCAAGCTGGCCGCAGCAAGACGGAGGTCGGCGTATGGAGTCCCTGCTGGATTCGATCGGTGCGTTTCTGAACGGAATCTTCGGCCTCGCCCAGGGCGGGTTCGACAGCGTCAACCAGATCTTGGGGCTGCTGATCGCGGTGATCGCCACCCTGATGATGCCGGCGTGGCGCAGCCTGGGCGGGACGGCCCTGGGTGCGGCGCTGGTGCATATCCTGATCGGCGTGCTGCGGCCGGTGCTGGACGGCGGTTCGGCGGTGTTGCCCGACCTGCTGAGCCTCGGCTTCTGGATGACGGTGCTGGCCCTGTTCCTCGGCTATGCGATCGTCATCGCGGTGTTCTTCTTCATCAAGACGCTGCTGACCGGCGGCTTCGGGCGGCGGCGGCGCGTGCACTGAGGGCCGCCCGAACCTCTCCACCGCTTCGTGGTCCCCCTCCCCATCTGACGATGGGGAGGAGACGGCTTCCGCGCTCAGGCAGCGAGCGACCGGGTCGCGAGTGGTAGCGCCCGGCAGGCTACGCCTGCCTGAACCCCAGCACGTCCTGCATGTCGTAGAGCCCCGGCTTGCGGCCGCGGACCCAGGCGGCGGCGGCCACGGCGCCCTTGGCGAACAGGGAGCGGTCGATGGCCGAATGGCTCAGCGTCAGGGTCTCGTCCTCGGAAGCGAACAGAACGGTGTGTTCGCCGATGACGCCGCCGGCGCGCAGCGAGGCGAAGCCGATCTTGCCATTCTCCCGCTCGCCGGTGATGCCGTCGTAGGGCGGGCTGCGGACGTCGGCGAGATCCTCGCCGCGGCCGCTGGCGGCGGCCTCGCCCAGCATCAGGGCGGTGCCGGACGGGGCGTCGGCCTTCTTGCGGTGATGCGTCTCCAGCACCTCGATGTCCCAGTCGGCGGCGTCCAGTCGCTGGGCGGCGTGTTCGACCAGGCCGATCAGGATGTTGACGCCAAGCGAGAAATTGCCGCTGCGGACGATGGCGATCTTTTCCGACGCCTTGTGGATGTCGCTCTCCTGCTCGGGCGTCAGGCCGGTGGAGCCGATCACCAGGGCGGGGCCGCCGCGGTCGGCGCAGGCGCGGGCCAGTTCGACCGAGGCGTCCGGGGTCGAGAAGTCGATGACCACGTCGCACAGCGACAGGTCGGGGGTCTCGCCGCGGTCGAAACGGGCGGCGACGACGACGTCCTCGCGCGCGTCGAGGGCGATGGAGACGGCGCGGCCCATGCGGCCGCGGGCGCCGGAGATGCCGGCGTGGAAGATGGCGCTCAAATCAGTCCCCTGAACATGTCGGCGACACTGTGAAGGCTTTCGCGGCCGGCGTCATCCTTGCCCGGCGGGCGGCCTACTGCGTAGCCTCGGCGCCGAGAATGTCGGCCCAGAAGCGTTTGGCCTTGCCGGCGAAGGAGGAGTTGCGCGGCGTCTGGGTGTCGCCCAGCGAGGCGGCCAGTTCCTCCAGCAGCTCCTTCTGGCGGGCGGTCAGGTCGGTCGGGGTCTCGACGAACAGCTCGACGACGAGGTCGCCGCGGTTCTTGCCGTTCAGATGCGGCATGCCCTTGCCCTTGATGCGCACGGTGCGGCCGGTCTGGGCCCCGGCGGGGACGCTGACCGGGGCGCGGCAGCGGCCGTCGCAGGCCTCGGAGGTCAGGCAGGGGGCCTCGATCTCGCCGCCGAGGGCGGCGGTGGTCATCGGCACGGGGACGGTGACCAGCAGGTCGAGGTTGTCGCGCTCGAACAGTTCGTGCGGCGTCACCGACAGGAAGACATAGAGGTCGCCGCGGGGGCCGCCGCGCTGGCCGGCGTCGCCCTCGCCCGACAGGCGGATGCGCGAGCCGTCGTCGACCCCGGCGGGGACCTTGAGCTGGAGTTTGCGGTTCTTGCGCACCTGGCCGTGGCCGGCGCAGGTCGTGCAGGGTTCGGCGATCATCTGGCCGTGGCCGCCGCAGCGCGGGCAGGTGCGCTCGACCTGGAAGAAGCCGTTGGCGGTGCGGACGCGGCCGGCGCCCTGGCAGGTGGTGCAGGTGACCGGCTTGGTGCCGGCCTTGGCGCCCGAGCCCTCGCAGGTCTCGCAGGTCGCGGTGGTCGGGACGGCGATCTCGACCTCGGCGCCCTTGTAGGCCTGCTCGAGGGTGATCTCGAGGTCGTAGCGCAGGTCCGAACCGCGCCGCGGGCCGTGCTGGCGGGCGCCGCCGCCCTGACGGCCGCCGAACACGTCGCCGAAGGCGTCGCCGAAGACCTGGGAGAAGATGTCGTTGACGTCGGCGAAGCCCTGGCCCTGGCCGAACGGATTGCCGCCGCCGCCGCCGTTGACGCCGGCGTGGCCGAAGCGGTCGTAGGCGGCGCGCTTCTGGTCGTCGGACAGGACGGTGTAGGCCTCGGAGATTTCCTTGAACCGCGCCATGGACTCGTCGCAGCCGCCGTTGCGGTCCGGATGGTGCTCCATGGCCAGTTTGCGATAGGCTGATTTCAGCCCGGCGGCGTCGATGGTCCGTTCGACACCCAGAATCTCGTAATAGTCACGCGTCGCCATCTGGCGTTCGTCCTCTTACCCTGCCGACGATCCGCCTCTTGCCGGGCGAATGGATCGAAACGGCTGCCCGGGCTGACATGGGGCCCCGGAAAAATGATGCAAGTTTCGTGCAGCGATCCCTCCCCCGGCGCGTCGCGCCGGGGGAGGGAGGGCTCTGCGGCCTCTTAGGCGCTCTTCTTCTCGTCGCCGTCGGCGTCCGGGGAGACTTCCTCGAACTCGGCGTCGACCACGCCGTCGTCGGCGGGGGCGTCAGCCGCCCCGTCCTCGCCGGCGCCCTGGGCTGAGGCGTACATGGCCTCGCCCAGCTTCATCGAGGCCTGGGCCAGAGTGTTGGTCTTTTCGCGGATGGCCTCGGGATCCGTGCCGTCCCTGGCCGTCTTCAGGTCCGCCAGGGCGGCCTCGATGGCGGTCTTGCCGGCTTCGTCGATCTTGTCGCCGTGTTCGGCCATGGCCTTTTCGGTCGAGTGAATCAGGCTGTCGGCCGAATTCTGGGCCTCGACCAATTCCTTGCGGGTCTTGTCGGCCGCGGCGTTGGCCTCGGCTTCCTTGACCATCTTCTCGATGTCGGCGTCCGACAGGCCGCCGTTGGCCTGGATGCGGATCGACTGTTCCTTGTTGGTCGCCTTGTCCTTGGCGGTGACGTGGACGATGCCGTTGGCGTCGATGTCGAAGGCGACCTCGATCTGCGGCATGCCGCGCGGCGCCGGCGGAATGCCCATCAGGTCGAACTGGCCGAGGATCTTGTTGTCCTGGGCCATCGGCCGCTCGCCCTGGAAGACCCGGATGGTCACAGCCGACTGATTGTCGTCAGCGGTCGAGAAGGTCTGGCTCTTCTTGGTCGGGATGGTGGTGTTGCGCTCGATCAGCGGGGTGAAGACGCCGCCGAGGGTCTCGATGCCCAAGGTCAGCGGGGTCACGTCCAGCAGCAGCACGTCCTTGACGTCGCCTTGCAGCACGCCGGCCTGGACGG
>JAHJNW010000010.1 GCA_018820665.1 Alphaproteobacteria bacterium
CGCCGCCGCGCCTCCGCCGGCCCCGGCCGAGCCCGCCGGCGAACGCCCCTACCAGGCCCCCGCCGCCGAGGCCGCCGCCACCCCCGACCGCCCGCGCCAGTCGGTGCAGTAGGCAACGTCCGATCCCTCTCCCAATGGGAGAGGGCTTGAGCGCCCAAGATCCCGCCAGGGCGATTGGCTGCGCGAAAGGGTGAGGGTCGGCTGGCGCGGGACTTCCGCTGACGAAAGCCCCTCACCCTTTCGCCTTGCCGATCGCTTCGCTCCCGGAGGCTCAAGCCCTCTCCCGCCGGGAGAGGGGCGCGTCAGCCCAAAGAAAAAGGGCCGCCTCCCTGCGGAAGCGGCCCCAAATCTCTGGAATGGGGCTGAACCCTATTCGATGTCTTCGTTCAGCAGCCCGACCTTGAAGAAGCCCTTGGCCTGCAGCTCGTTCATGACTTCCATGAACTGGTTGTAGGTGACTTCCGGGTCGGCGCGGATGAAGACGCGCTCTTCCTTGCAGGCCGGGTCGCCGCCGCCGAGGGCGGTGCAGACGTCCGAGGCCAGGCCTTCCAGCGACGACTGCTGGTCGGCGATGAAGATCGAGCCGGTTTCCTGGACGGTGATGTACACCGGGTCCTTCTGCTCGGTCGGGTTTTCCGGCGGCACCGCCGGCGGCAGGTCGAGCCGGATCGACACCGTGGCCATCGGGGCCGCGACCATGAAGATGATCAGCAGCACCAGCATGATGTCGACGAACGGCGTGACGTTGATCTCGGCGTTCTGGTCAATGGTGTGGCCCTTGCCGCCACCAGGTCCGGAAAGTTTACCGCCCATACGCTGGTTCTCCATCTGGCCCGGCGCGACAGGCGGCGAGCGACGCTAAAAGCTTCGGACCGTCTCTTGGCGTTCCCGGCCCGGCTTGTAAAGCGGCTTCGGGACGAAGTCGGTTCCCTCACGGGTTTCGCCTTCGTTTTACGCCTTCGGGGCGAGCCCTGCCGGCCCGATCAGCGCCCCTGGGCCAGCTTCAGAAAGCGGTCCTTGAGCGCGCCGTCGGTCTTGAAGGCGCCAGTGAAGCGGGTGGTGATGGTCGAAACGTGGCGGTGGTGCACGCCGCGGGTGGTCATGCACTGGTGCTCGGCGTCGATCAGTATGGCGACGCCGGCCGGCTGCAGGTGCGATTCGATGGCGGCGGCGATCTGGTTGGTCAGCACTTCCTGGGTCTGCAGGCGGCGCGAGAAGATCTCGACCACCCGCGCCAGCTTGGAGATGCCGACGACCTTCTCGTTGGGAATATAGGCGACATAGGCCTTGCCGAGAAACGGGGCCATGTGGTGCTCGCAGTGGCTCTCGACCTCGATGTCGCGCAGCAGCACCATGTCGTCATAGCCCTGCACGTCCTCGAAGGTGCGGCTCAGCTCCTTGCCGACATCGGCGTCATAGCCGTCGAACCATTCGCCATAGGCGTCGACCACCCGCTTGGGCGTGTCGATCAGGCCCGGACGGTCGGGATCGTCGCCGGCCCAGGCCAGCAGGGTGCGGACGGCCTTCAGGGCCTCCTCGCGCGACGGGCGCGTCGGGGCCGGGCCCGTGACCGGGTCATTGTGGCCGACCAGAACGGGCTTGACGGGGGTGAGGCTCATGGGACGGTTCTCGAACGCGCGGCTTTGTAAGTCGCGAGGGACTGTTTATCAGCTTGGCGGCGTATATGGGACCGCCTGTCCGTCCCGCAAGAAAACTCTCCCGCAAAGACCGCTCATGCCCCTGACGATCCACGACACCCTGCACCGTGAAAAGCGCGTGTTTACGCCGCGCGACCCCGACCGGGTGACCCTCTATGTCTGCGGCCCCACGGTCTATGACTACGCCCATATCGGCAACGCCCGCCCGCCGGTGGTGTTCGACGTACTGGTCCGGCTGCTGCGCCGCGAATACGGGGCCGACAAGGTCGTCTTCGCCCGCAACGTCACCGACGTGGACGACAAGATCAATGCGAAGGCGGCGAAGGAGGGCGTGCCGATCGGCGAGGTCACCGCCCGCTACGAGGCCGCCTATCTCGAGGACATGGCCCGGCTCAACGTCAGCCCGCCCGACATCGCCCCGCACGTCACCGACCACATGGCCGCCATCGTCGCCCAGATCGGCGCCATCATGGACAACGGCTGCGCCTACGCCGCCGAAGGCCATGTCCTGTTCGACGTCTCCTCTTACGCCGCCTACGGCCGGCTGTCCGGCCGCAACCTCGACGACATGATCGCCGGGGCCCGCGTCGAGGTCGCCCCCTACAAGAAGAACCCGCACGACTTCGTCCTCTGGAAGCCGTCGAAGGACGGCGAGCCGTCGTGGCCGTCGCCGTGGGGCGAGGGCCGCCCCGGCTGGCATATCGAATGCTCGGCCATGATCGAGGAGACCCTCGGCCTGCCGATCGACATCCACGGCGGCGGCATCGATCTGGTGTTTCCGCACCATGAGAACGAGATCGCCCAGGGCGTCTGCGCCCACGGCCACGTCCATGAAGGCGCGCCCCACGCCGAGTACAGCCGCTACTGGATGCACAACGGCTTCCTGACCGTCGACGCGGAGAAGATGTCGAAATCGGTCGGCAATGTCCTGCTGCTGCATGACCTGGTCCAGGCGATGCCGGGCGAGGTGGTCCGCTGGGCCCTGCTCAGCGCCCACTACCGCCAGCCGCTGGACTGGAACCAGTCGCTGCTGGACCAGAGCCGCAAGGCGCTGGATCGCCTCTACGGCGCCCTGCACCGCGCCGCCGCCGTCGCCGCCTCGACCGACGAGCCGCCGGTGGAATTCCTCACGGCCATCGAGGACGATCTCAACACCCCCGGCGCCATGGCGACCCTGTTCGCCCTGTCCAGCGAGATCGAGCGGGCCATGACCGCCGGCGATCACGGCGTCGTCGCCCGCGCCAAGGGCGAACTGATCGCCGCCGCCGCCCTGATGGGCGTGCTCCAGGCCGATCCGGGCGCCTGGCTGGAGGGCGAGGTCGCCGACGACCTGCGCGCCGAGGTCGAGACGCTGCTCGAACAGCGCGCCGCCGCCCGCGCGGCGAAGGACTGGCCTGAGGCCGACCGCATCCGCGACCGCCTCAACGCCCTGAACGTCGTCGTCATGGACGGCCCCGCCGGCGCCACCTGGCGGTTGAAGGGGTAGGGCGACCAAAGGCTCACCTCCCCGTCGGCGAAGGCCGATGGGGAGGACGGTCGCTGCACGGCAGCGACCCGGAGGGGGCGGCTCCGTCAGACGTTGGTTCGCGCCGGACTCCCTGACCGCCTGCGCCGCCCCCTCCTGATCGTCGCTGGCGCGCCGATCTGTCCTCCCCATTCGCCTTCGCGAATGGAGAGGTGAGCGCCATGACGCTGTGCTTACAATCCGGGAATCTATAGTCTAGTTATCAAACTATTCCACAGCGTGTTCAACGCACTAGCCTTTTCTCAAACCGTTTTAGCTGTACTAGGGCGGGCCTCCCGTAAAATGCTCCCCATCCCGTCGAAGGGGAGGGCGTCGGATCCACGTTCCTCGATGGCGGCGGGCTGTGGTCGAGCGATGAAGCCCGGGTGGAGGAAAGCCCG
>JAHJNW010000058.1 GCA_018820665.1 Alphaproteobacteria bacterium
CGCCGATCAGGCCGACGACGACGACGTCGCAGGTCGCCTGACGCGCCAGCATCGACAGCAGCACCGACTTGCCGACGCCGGAGCCGGCGAAGATGCCGAGGCGCTGGCCGCGGCAGGTGGTGGTGAATACGTCCATGGCGCGGACGCCGAGGTCGAGCCGCTCGCCGACGCGGCCGCGCGAATGGGCCGGGGGCGGGGGCGCGCGCAGGGGATAGGCGGCCGGGCCGACGGGCAGGGGGCCCTTGCCGTCGATCGGCTGGCCGAAGGCGTCGATGATCCGGCCCAGCCAGGCGGTGGTCGGACGCACGCTGGCGGCCGACGAGACGATGCGGATGTCGGCCCCGGGGGCGACCCCCTCGACCGGACCGAACGGCATCAGCAGGGCCTTGGCGTCGCGGAAGCCGACGACCTCGGCGGGCAGGGGTGAGAGGCGCCCGCGGTCGATCTCGGCCCGGGCCCCGACGGCGAGGCGGGACAGGCCGCCCCTGGACTCGATCAGCAGGCCGTTCACGCCCGCGACCTTGCCGGTCACGACCAGCGGATCGATCGCTTCGACGGCGGCGGCGAGATTGCGCAAGCGGAGAGCCCCGAAAACAGGGTTCACGGATGCGGGATCGTGGTTAACAGCGGATGAAGGAAGGTAGAATCAGAAGGACTGGGAGAAAATCAACACCAGCCCATACTGGGCCTCCTCGCGAAATCTTACGACGGTTTCGCCCGCAGGCAGGGGCATGTCCCGCTCGACGCCTTCGCCCAGGGTCTGCACATTGGGGTCGACCGCGACGCCGAGCCCTATATTGAACGACCGGGCCGAACCTTTCTGCCTGAATCCCACCATGACCCCCAGGGCGGCCGCCTCGATAATCTCGTCCGTCCCAGGTTGAATGGCGACGAAAGGACCCCATCCCCAATCCTCTGCCGCGACACCAAACGGCCCGCTGGCTCCGGTGAAGAAGTAGTGGCTTTCGAGCATGATCCGGGCGCGTACGTCGTCCTCGTCTGTGACTCGCACGACGCCGGCCACGACCTCGGCGTCGTTGATCCGTTCCAGACCGCCGAAATCGAAGGTGGCCGAAATCCCTACCCCCAGATCAAGACCCGCGAACTCGCGCCGGTTCTCAACCTCCGCCGCCGCATCCCGCTTCTTCGCTTCCTCAGCGGCTGCCGCCAGGGCCTGGCTTTCATCCTGGTCGGGCGTCTGGGCTTCTGCGGCGCCTGCCAGTCCCAGCAGGACCAGAGCGATTGCAGCGAAGGGCGACCTCGCCATTGAACCGAAAGTTGTCATAATGCCCTCACAGGTTGTGTTGCTGCTGAGATGGCCGAAGATATGGAGACTTGTCAACCGGTGATATGTGAATGAGCGGCGTCGGCGGCAGGCGGTCGGGCGGACGGTTCGCGGAGAGGACCGGGTCTGAAGCCAGGGCCTGAAATTCAGGGGCGCGTTCGATCCGACCCCTTGCGGTCGCGATTCAAGACCTATCTTTTGTCCCCGCCTTGGAGTCCGCCATGTCCGAACCCGTTCCCGCCTACGACCCCTCCCGCCATCTGAAGGCCGGGCGCGGAAAGGTCTATGACTCCATCGTCGACACCATCGGCGACACGCCGCTGGTGGGCCTGCCGCGACTGTCGGCCGAGTATCGGCCGAAGGCGACTGTGCTGGCCAAGCTGGAGTTCTTCAACCCGATCGGTTCGGTGAAGGACCGGATCGGCGTGGCCATGATCGACGCCCTGGAACAGGCCGGCCGGATCGGCCCGGACGCGGTGCTGATCGAACCGACCAGCGGCAATACCGGCATCGCCTTGGCCTTTGTCGCCGCGGCCAAGGGGTATCGGCTGGTCCTGGTCATGCCCGAGAGCATGTCGATCGAGCGGCGCAAGATGCTGGCCCTGCTGGGCGCAGAGCTGGTGCTGACGCCGGCCGAGAAGGGCATGAAGGGGGCCATCGCCATGGCCCATGAGCTGCTGGACAGAACGCCGGGCGCCATCATCCCCTCGCAGTTCGACAACCCGGCCAACCCGGCCATCCACCGGGTGACGACGGCGGAGGAGATCTGGAACGACACGGCGGGCGGAGTCGACATCGTCATCTCCGGCGTCGGCACCGGCGGCACCATCACCGGCGTCGGCCAGGCGCTGAAGGCGCGCAAGCCGTCGGTGCGGATGATCGCGGTCGAGCCGACCGCCTCGCCGGTGCTGTCCGGGGGCGAGCCGGGCCCGCACAAGATCCAGGGCATCGGCGCGGGCTTCATCCCGTCGATCGTCGACCGGTCCGTCATCGACGGCGTCGAACAGGTCTCCAACGAGGACGCCTTCGACATGGCCCGCAAGGCGGCGCGGGTCGAGGGCATTCCGGTCGGCATCAGTTCGGGCGCGGCCCTGGTGGCGGCCTTCCGTCAGGCGGCGCTGGAGGAAAACGCCGGCAAGACGATCGTGGCGATCATCCCCAGCTTTGCCGAGCGCTATCTGTCGACGGCGCTGTTCGAAGGGCTTTGAAAGCGTCGGCCAACGTCACAGGCGGTTAACCGGAAAGCCCTAGCCTTTCCGCCGACATGTCCGAACCCGCTCCCACGTCAGAGGAGGCCGTCCCGCAGGGCGGCTTTCGCGCGCGCCACGCCCTGCTGAAGCGGCTGGCCGACGTGGTCTCGCTGCCGACCAGCCGGATCAATGCGTTCGAGCGCGCCGTGACCGGCGATCTGCTGGTCGAAATGCTGCGTCTGGCCTCGCATGAGGATCGCAAGCGGGTGGCGGCGCGGCTGGCGCCGCTGGCCGAATTGCCCAACGCCCTGGCGCGGATGCTGCTGCGGGACGAGCCGGACATCGCTGGCCTGCTGATCGAACAATGCGCCTCGCTTTCCGACGCCGACTTGGTCGCCTGCGCGCGCGACGCCGGGGCGGAGCACCGCTTCCTGATGGCCAGCCGGCGGGGGCTGTCCGAAGTGGTGACGGAGACCCTGCTCAGTTTCGGCGAGAGCCAGGTGATCGAGGCGGTGCTGAGGAACAGCTCGGCGCGGCTGAGCCAGGTCGCCGTGGAGGGCGTCGTCAGCCTGAGCCGGGCCGACCGGGGATTGTGCGCCCACCTGCTGAAGCGGCCTGAGCTGAGACCTTCGGGCGCCTATGTCATGTTCTGGTGGTGCGAGCCGGACGACCGCCGCACAATCTTGCAGAGGTTCGCCGTCTCCCGGGAGGTCATGCAGGAGGTGGCGGAGGACGTCTTCGCCATGGCCGCCGAGGAGAACTGGCAGGACCCGGTGTCGCGCAAGGCGTTGCAGTTCATCGAGCGGCGGCAGAGGAATCGCGCGGCGATCGAGAAGAGCCCCTATGGCGGCCTCGAACAGGCGGTCGACGCCGCCGCGCGTGAGGGCCTGTCCCGTGAGGTGGCGACGGAGATCGCCTATCTGTCCGGGGTCAAGCCGATCACGGGCGCCAAGATCATGGGCGATCCCGGCGGCGAGCCGCTGGCGATCCTGTGCAAGGCGACCGGGTTGGGCAAATCGGATTTGACCGGCCTGTGGCGGTCGATGCGCCGGCCGGAGGTCGCCGCCGACGGATCGCCCGATCCGGCCTGGGAGCGGGTCCAGATCACCTACGACATGCTGGCGGTCGACCGGGCCCAGACGGTGCTGCGCTACTGGAACTGGTCCCTGTCCTCGGCCCTGACGCCCGCCCTGCTGCGGGCCATCCGGGACGGCGAGGAAGACGGGGTGGATGAGTATTCGGCGCCGGAACGGGCGGCGATGCTGGCGCTGGCGGAAAACTTCGGACGTTGAACTCGCGGACAAGTAGAGCACGGTTAATCTGATCAATGCCCGTTTGCGGGTGCGCGAATACGCTATTGCGTGAATCGGGCCCGGTCTCTATTGAGCGCTGCACAGGCTGACGGTGAACGCTCGGCTGAACAATCAGATCAGAAGATGAGGCCGTGCCCATGGAAGACAACTCGCAACTGCTCGAGATGACCGCTGACATCGTCTCGGCCTATGTCGGCAATAATAATGTTCAGGCCATTGAAGTGCCTGGCCTGATTTCGAGCATCCACGCCGCTCTGTCCCAGGTGTCGAGCGGTGCGGTCGAGCCGGAGCCCGAGCCCAAGGAACCGGCGGTTCCGATCCGCAAGTCGATCACGCCCGACTACCTGATCTGCCTGGAAGACGGCCGCAAGTTCAAGTCGCTGAAGCGTCACCTGCGGACCAAGTACAATATGAGCCCCGAGGAATATCGGGCCAAGTGGGGCCTGCCGAAAGACTATCCGATGGTCGCGCCGAACTACGCCAAGGCCCGCTCGGATCTGGCCAAGCAGATGGGTCTGGGTCAAGGCGGCCGCAAACCCGCCCGCGTCCCGGTGCGCGCCAAGAAGTAAACCTGTCCGAAGGATGGAGTGAAACGCCCGCCCCGGCGACGGGGCGGGCGTTTCGCGTTTGTGGGGTCAGGCCGCCTGGGCGCCGCGCCGCATGCGCCAGAAGCGCAGCGTCCTGAGAGCGGCCTCGCGCGTGAGGTCGGCATACATCCGGGCGTAGGAATGGGCCTTGGCCATGGCGTCGCCGTCGTCGTTGAGCAGCACGACCGCATAGGTCAGGAACAGGGCGCGATCGAGATCGGCCGCCTTGCAGACGACGGCGAGCGCGTCCAGTTCGCGCCGCTCGATGATCTGGCGGGCGGTGTGGAAGTCGATGTCGGCCAGCTGGGCGAGGGCGATCAGAAAGGCCGTCCGGCCGCCGGTGCGGTCGCCGGAGCGCAGGAAGCGGGCCAGCATCTGGGGCGTCAGCTGCCCGGCCGCCTTCAGCTCCTCAACATAGGCGCTGCATTCGGTGTAGTCGCCGGGAAGCGCGCCATCGTCAGTGGCGATCCGCGCCCGGCCGGCGGCGAGGGCGCTTTCCAGCAGGGCCGGATCGAGGCTGGCGTTCTGTTCGAGGATCCGCGTCCGCAGCCGCGCCTCGACGACGAAATACATCTCGTTCAACAGGTCGGGCGGCAGGCTGGCCCTCGACACGGTGACTTCGTGCAGGGCCGGATTGACCCGGGCGCGTTCAACCGCCGCCTCTGACGCCTTGCGCGACAGGCGGGCGCCGTCGTTGCGCAGCAGGGTTCCGAGGGTTTCGTCGTCGCCGCGCTCGACGATCACGTCGGAGACGGCTTCTGACACCGAGGGACGGGCCGAGACGGCGCGAAGATGGTCTTGGCCGTGGCGTCGGACCACGCCCAGCAGATCCTCGTCGGTGAGGACGGGCGAGGCGGCGAGGACCGCGCCGGCGACGGCGGCCTCGTCATTGGCGAGGCGGCGGATCAGGGTATGGGGCGCGTCGGGCGCATTGGCGAAACGGGTCGACAGTTCGGCCCGGACGGCCGTCTCCATGTCGTCGGCGAGCTTGACCAGCACCGCGTCGTACAGGGTGTCCTCGGCGGCGGTGCGGGGCGACCCGCCGAAAAAATGGTCCGTCAGTTCGCGCAGCAGAGTCCGGCGCTTCTCGCTGGATTCCTCCTCCGCGAGGGCGATCAGATCGGGCAGGCGCGAGAGGGTGGAGGCCTCGCTCACTGGTGGTCCCCGTCGGATGCAGCCGGGGCGGAGCGGATATTGCCGTCTCGGTCGCGGATCAGGGTCGGGCCCTCGGCGGGCGCGGCGAGATCCTGCGAGGCGATGGTGTCGATCGAGCTTACCACCAGGGCGTCGACATAGTTCGGGGCCGGCATGTCGAGGGCGTCCGGCTGACGTCCGTTTTGCCGGTGCACGGAATAGTAGCGGGCGCCCTGACGCGGCGGGCCCTCCGCGGAGGCCGCGACCTCGACGGCGCGGCGCGGCGCGGGGGTGGCTTCGCCCGCAGGAGCGGCGGCCACTGGCGAGGTCGGCGGCGGGGGCGCCTCGCGCTGCATATGGAAGATGGGCGCGTCACGGCGGGGGGCCATGGGGTCGGTCGGGGCCGCAGCGGGCGCGGCGTTTGCGGCGGCGGGCGACGCATAGACGACCTCGGCGGGGGCCGGCTGGCCGCGCGGGCCCTGGTCCGGGAGGTACTCCGGCGTGGAACGAGGCTGCGGCGTCGCGGGCGGCGGCGGCGCTGCGTTGGTCAGCGCGGGCGCGGGCGCGTACTCCGGCGCCGGCGCCGGCGGCGTC
>JAHJNW010000059.1 GCA_018820665.1 Alphaproteobacteria bacterium
AGGAAGAGCTCCAGGCCTGCGACCACACCATCCTGGAGATCTGCAACCAGCTGGAGCCGCGCGGCTATTCCTCGCGCGAGTTCATCTGGGAGATGGGCAAATGGCTGAGCGAGGGCAACGCCAAGAAGCCCGGCTCGCTGATCCAGACGGCCTATGAAGAGGGCGTGCCGATCTTCTGCCCCGCCTTCGTCGACAGCTCGGCCGGCTTCGGCCTGGTCAAGCACCAGAAGGAGCGGATGGCCGCGGGCAAGCCCTATCTGATGATCGACGCGGTGGCGGACTTCCGCGAACTGACCGACATCAAGATCGCGGCCGGCGTCACCGGGCTGTTCATGGTCGGCGGCGGCGTGCCCAAGAACTTCGCCCAGGACACCGTCGTCTGCGCCGAGATCCTCGGCGTCGAAGCCGAGATGCACCGCTATGCGGTCCAGATCACGGTCGCGGACGTGCGCGACGGGGCCTGCTCGTCCTCGACGCTCAAGGAAGCCGCGTCGTGGGGCAAGGTGCAGACCACGCACGAGCAGATGGTCTTCGCTGAGGCCACCACCGTGGTGCCGCTGATCGGCTCAGACGCCTATCATCGCGGGGCGTGGAAGAACCGCGACAAGCGCCGCTGGAACAAGCTGTTCGGTAAATAGCCATCGTCCAAATGAAAGAGGGCCGGGATGCGAATCCCGGCCCTTTTTCATGCCGGCGGCGACAGCGTCGACCGGTCGGGAACCGCTCCCAAGGCCGTTCGCTTATTTGCCGAAGGAGTTCGCCATGACCGAACAGAATCCGCACCAGACCGACGACGCCAACGAGGCTGACGATATGGGCGAAAAGCCCGACCTGGGCCGCACCCCTGACGCCCTGACCGAAGCCGTTTCCGGCAGCGGCATGGGTTCGGACACCCGCGCCGGGTCGCTGCGGGGCGGGTCCGCCAGCGGTTCGGAGATCGATGCCGACCAGGAGCAGATCAACGAGAGCCTGGCCAGCGAGGGGATGCGGGCCGCCGCGCCCACGTCGCCCCCCGGAACGAGCGCCGACGATTCGATCAACAACACCGGCGAAGACCGATCGGGTGATGACGCCGCCACTGATGACAAGTCGGGCCTGGGCGACGGCGCCGATGCCGCGACCGGCTGAACCCTGTGTCATTCCGCGCCCATGGCCCGGCGCCAAGCCGCCTTGCCGCCGCCCCAGCCATGCGCCACGGTGCGGCAACAACACAGTCTTTTCAGGGACGACCAAGGGATGAAGCGTAGTCTTGCGGCCACCGCCATATTGGCGGCCATGGCCATAGCCGCCTGTGGCGAGCGCACCCCCGGGGACGCCGGTGTCGAAACGGACGTCGCGGCCGTCGAAGCTCCGTCCCGGACCACGGAAGGTCCGGCGACGGCCCCCGCACCGACTGTCGGCGGTTCCGGCGCAACGCCGGCCGCGGCCGGCGCGCCGGTCTTCGCCGTGATCTATCCCGGCGGCGCGCCCGGCGCCCCCGCGACGGTGGCCCAGGGCCCCGAGGGGCCGGGCGGCATCGTCGAGTTCACCACCGATGCGGCGCCCGCCGACGTCATCGACTTCTATCGCCAGCGCGCCGAATCGGCCGGGCTGAAGGCCATCAACACCATGAACCGCGGCGACTCCATGGGCTATGCGGCCGGGGACGGGGCGGATGGCCGGGGTCAGCTGCTGAGCGTCGTGGCCACCCGGCTTGAGGGCGAGCCCACCAGCGTGCAGCTGACCTGGACCGCCGGACGGTGAAGCCGGCGGCGGCCGTTGTCGCCGCCGTGCTCCTCACGGCCGCCTGCGCCGGAGGTCCGCCGCCCGCCCCGACCGGACTGACACAGGGTTATCTGCCGCCAGACCGCATGTCGGCGCTGGTCGCGGAAGCCGGGACGTGGCGCGATCACGGCGACCTGGCCGCGTCCGAAGCGCTGCGCGCCCTGGAGGACACCGATCGCTGGTGGATGGCCATCGCCCAGGCCGAGTTGCGGCCGCCCGAGGCGGCCCAGCATTTCGACTGCGTGCTGGGAACGCGGTTGACGGCGAGCCCCCGGCCCGCCCTGACGCGGATCATGAACCGTCTGCTGGCAGACTCAGCCGCGGTAGCCGCCCGTCTCGCCGCCTCGCATCCGAGACCCCGGCCAGTCGCGGCCGATCCCTCGCGACGAGCCTGCCAGCGAATGACGGACGCCGACCGGTCGAGCGGATCGTGGCCGGCGACGGGCGCCGTGGTTGGCGCGGCCTATGGCGAGCTGTTCGCCTCCCTCGCCCCCGACCGCGCCGCCGCCGCCCGCGCCATGGGCCGGGAAATCGGGCTCAGCCGCGCGGTGTGTGCGATGAACTGGCCGTCCGATGTCGAGGACGGGCTGCGCCTTGGGCAGGCCGTCTACGTCCATGCGGAGACGGCGCCGGAATTCCAGCCGGAGCTGGAGGCCGCCCGCGCCGAACTCGCCGCGGCCCGGGCCGAGGGCCTGACCAGCCCCGCCTGCGCCGCCGAACGCCGCGCGCTCAGACCGGACGCGGGCTGACCAGCGAACCGTACAGGTCGGTGCGGCGGTCGCGGAAGAAACCCCAGGCGGCGCGGTGGCGGTCGATGTAGTCGAGGTCGAAGGTGTGGACCAAGGCCCCCTCCTCCTCGCGGCCGAAGCTCTCGACCAGATCGCCGCGGTGATCGGCGATGAAGGAGGAGCCGTAGAAGACCTGGCCGGCCTCATTTACCTGTTCGTGGCCGATGCGGTTGGCGCCGACGACCGGCACGACATTGGACACGGCGTGCCCCTGCATGGCGCGACGCCAGGGGTCGGCGGTGTCCAGCTCCTTGTCATGCGGCTCCGAGCCGATGGCGGTCGGATAGAACAGCACCTCGGCGCCCTGCAGCATCATCGCCCGGGCGGTCTCGGGGTACCACTGGTCCCAGCAGATGCCGACGCCGATCCGGCCGTGGCGGGTGTTCCAGACCTTGAAGCCGGTGTCGCCGGGCCGGAAATAGTATTTCTCCTGATAGCCGGGGCCGTCGGGGATGTGGCTCTTGCGATAGACGCCCATGGCCGAGCCGTCGGCGTCCAGCATGACCATGCTGTTGAAATAGTGCGGCCCCTCGCGCTCGAAGATCGACACGGGGATGGCGACGCCCAGTTCGGCGGCCACGGGCTGCAGGGCGGTGACGCAGGGGTGTTCGCGCCACGGGAAGGCCGTGCCGAACCATTTCTCCTCCTGCGAGACGCAGAAATACGGTCCCTGGAACAGCTCGGACGGCAGGATCACCTGGGCGCCCTTGCCGGCGGCCTCGCGGATCAGATCGATGGTCCTGGCGATGTTCGCCTGCATGTCCTCGCCGTAGGACGTCTGGAGGGCGGCGACGGAGATCGTGCGGGCCATCAGGCGGGCTCCTGCTGGGAGATGCAGTGGAAGGAGCCGCCGCCCGAGAGGATGGCGAGGGACGGCAGGGGGATGATCTCGCGGTCGGGGAAGACCGTCTTCAGCCCCTGACAGACCAGATCGGCGGCGCGCGCATCGCCATAGGTCGGGACGATCACCGCGCCATTGGCGATCAGGAAATTCATGTGGCTGGCGGGGATCGGGCGTTCGTCCTCGTCGCCGACGAAACCGGGCGACGGCAGCGGCAGCACCTTGATGGGCTGGCCGGCCGCGTCGGTCATCTCCGACAGGGTCCGCGCCACCTCGGCATAGACGTCGTCGTTGGGGTCGCCCCGACCCCAGGCCACAGGGCAGGCCACCAGGCCCGGGGCGACGAAGCGGGCGAGGTTGTCGACATGGCCGTCGGTGTGGTCGTTGAGCAGGCCGTCGCCCAGCCACAGGATCTTGCGCGCCCCCAGCGAGGCGGCGAGCGCGGCCTCGGCGGCGGCCTCGGTCCAGTCGGGATTGCGATTGGGGTTCAGCAGGCACTGGCGCGTGGTCAGGATCGTGCCCTGGCCGTCATGATCCAGCGCCCCGCCCTCGAGGATGACGTCGTGGCGATCAAGGGCGACGCCGGCGGCCTCGCCGATCTGCGCGGCCACCGTATCGTCGTGCTCGAGCTCGTATTTGCCGCCCCAGCCATTGAAGCGGAAGGCGGCGGCCGTGGCCGAAGCTTCACCGAAGATCGGGCCGGTGTCGCGCAGCCAGATGTCGCCGAAACGGCCGTCGACGACCTCGACATTGGCGACCCCGGCGAAGCGCGCGCGGGCGTCCGGAAGCGCGTCAGGCGTTCCGACCAGCAGCCTGACCCGTTCACGGCCGGGGCCAGCGAGGGCGCGCACCAGGGCCTCGACCTCGGCCTGGGCCGGCTCGAGGTTTTCCTCCCACAGCTCGCCATGGCTGGGCCAGCCGACCCACATGGCGCGATGCGGCGACCATTCGGCGGGGACGGGGCTGGTCATGGGGGCGGGTTCCTTGGGCGGGACGCGAAGGGGACCAGATAGACACCCGGAGGCCGCGGTTCAATGCGGCCGCCGCCGGCCGACAGGGCGCAAACGAAAGGGGCGGCCCGTCGCCGGACCGCCCCTCCCTTTTCATTGACGCTGCGTCGGGTCCTAGAACTCGAAGCGGGCGCCCAGCTTGACCTGCCAGGTCGAGGTCGGCAGTTGCGCCCGCGGGCGACGGGCCTCGCCGGCCAGGTCGCCGGTGCCGGCGTTCTGGAGCGACGAGTAGTTGTAGACGGCGCCCGGCGCCGCGCAGGAACCGGCGACCCCGGCGACCCGGCACTGCAGCACGACCGAGCCGACACCCCGATAGAAGGGATACTGCTCCGTCACGCCCCAGTGCTCGTTGATCAGATTGCCGAAGTTTTCGATGTCCATATAGAGCTTGATCTTGCCGGTCGGCATGAACGGCACCGACAGTTCCTGGGACAGACGAATGTCCGCGGTCGTGACGGCCGCCGAACGGAAGGCGTTCCGCGGAGCGATCGAGCCGGCGTATTTGATCAGGCCGGTGTTCTGCAGGAAGGCGTTGAAGTCCGTCAGGTTGATGCCGGTGTAGGTGATGCGCGGGTCGCTGGTCGCGGTGACCAGGCCGTTGCTGTCCACCTGCGGCACGTAGAACAGCTGGTTTCCGGTGCCCAGGGCGCCCGAGTAGGACTGCGGCACGGCGTTGCCGAAGTCGTTGTCGAAGTTGCCCGTCCGGCTGGCGTGATAGACGTACGAGAAGGGCAGGCCCGACCGGCGTTGAACGAACAGGTTCACCGAGGTCTCGTTGTCGCCGAACAGGTCGCGGGCCCAGTGGGCGTTGACCGAGAAGCGGTGACGGATTTCGTAGTCCGAAGTCGCCAGCACCGGGTTGTTGTGGTCCGCCGAGGCGAAGCGAACATACGACGAGTCCGGCTGCGAGCTGGTCATCGGGTTGCCGTCTTCGGCTTCCGTGTAGGTGTAGGTCGCCCGGACGTCGAGACCGCGGAAGAGGCCGTCGTCCCAGTCCTTCTGCGCGGTGAAGGCGGTCGAGAGCGACGAACCGCCTTCCTCGAGGTTGGTCAGCAGCAGGTCGAACCCGACCGGGCCGGCCGGGTGGGAATACACCGGGCGACCATCAGGCGCCGTGCCGACCTGGGTGGCCAGCAGGTCCGTGTAGTAGAGGGCGTTCTCGAAGTCGTTGTAGAGGATGTCGGCCTGGAGGCGGAAGTCCTCGACCAGCGGCAGGTAGAAGTCGCGGGCGACCGTCAGGTTGTACTTCCAGGCGCTGGGGATTTCGAAGTTCGGATCGAGAGCCACGACGCTGCCGTTGCCCGGCGTGAAGGTGCAGTTGGCGCCGGCGGGCACGACCGAGAGGTCGGTGATGCCGGTCAGGGGGCCGGTGCACTCCGCGTTGGTGAACCGTGCGCCGTCATTGCCGAACGGGTTGCCGATCTGAACATTGGTGCCGATCGCCGAGAACCGGCCGATGCCGCCGGACACGGTCCAGTCGCCCGGAGTCCAGTTGAAGCCGAAGCGCGGCATGAACAGATCGCGGCCGTCGAGGTTGGCGGTGTTGGCGAAGCCGTTCCGCGTGGCGAAGCCGGCGTTCTCGGTCGGCCGGTCGTCCATGCCGAACCAGTCGTAGCGCAGGCCGTAGGAGACGCGCAGCTCGTCCGCCACCTGCCAGGTGTCTTCGGCGTAAACCGAATTCAGGTCGTACCCGAACTCGACCGCGCCATCGCGGGCCGTGCCGAACGTCGCCGGGACGGTGCCGCCATTCGGATCGACAGCGCCGCGGAGGAACAGGTCGGACGCTGTGCCCGCCTGGAAGTCGGCGAAGCTGGCGAACGTCCAGCGACCCAGCGAGTTGGCGGCGAAGACGTTGAGGAAGTCGCGGCGCTCAGTGCGCAGACCGAACAGGATGTCATGGGCATCCCAGTTGTAGCGGCCGATCAGCTCGACGTTGGTGTTCTCGCTGTACAGGTAGTTGTCGTGACGGAAGCTGTCAGCGCCGAACTGGATGGCGGGGCTGCCGGAGCCGGCTTCCACGCCCGGGAGGTCGGAGACCGAGACGGTCACCTGGCCGACGGACAGGCCGCCGACCGGGATCTGGGTGGTTTCGGTTTCCTTGTAGCCGTAGCGCAGTTCGGTCGAGAAGGCGTCCGTCCACTGCGAGTTCAGCTGGCCGTTCCAGGTCGTGAGCCGCTCGTCCTTGAGATACTGGCTCGATTCGAGGGCCAGACGCGGCACGCTGGTCGAGCCGCCGTTGAGGAAGGCCGAGCTGGTCGAACCGTTGAAGGCGTTGCCGATCGTCTCCTGGAAGGTGATGGCGAGGCGGTGATTGTCGTTGATGTTCCAGTCGACCTTGGCGAGAATCTTCTCGTCCTCAACCGGCGGGGCGACGTTGACGTACGAACCGGTGTCATAGCCGTACTGGGCTTGCGCCGCGGCGCGGAAGGTCTCGACAGCGCCCGTCGTGATGCGCGGGATGGGGTTGGCGAAGCCGGCGTCGGCCGGGCCTTCGTTCAGCGAGAACTCCGACTCATACAGTTCGTACGACAGGAAGAAGAACAGGGTGTCCTGGATGATCGGGCCGCCGAGGGTGGCGCCCCAGGTCTGCTCGTCGAACACCCGGTTGTAGTCACGACGCTGCTTGAAGCCGGTCGGGCCGTAGCCCCAGTACCGGTCGCCCAGCATGCTGTCGTCGCTCTTCTCGAAGAAGGCCGAGCCGAAGAAGTCGTTGCCGCCCGACTTGGTCACGGCGTTGATCGAACCGCCGATGAAGCCGTTGTTGATGACGCTGAAGGGCGCCGCCGAGACGTTGACCGCCTCGACCGCATCCAGGGAGATGGGCGAGCGCTGGGTCGGGTAGCCGTTGCCGTTCAGGCCGAACTCGTCGTTCTGGCGGATGCCGTCGATGGTCAGCTGGTTCAGTCGGGTGTTGACGCCCGAGAACGACAGGGCGTCATCGTTGGACGGATCGATCGTCGCGAACGGATCGAGGCGGGCCACATCCTTCAGGTCCCGGCTGATCGACGGCAGCGACTGGATGGTGTTTGCGCCGTAGTTCGACGCCGAGCCGGCGCCGAAATCGTTGGCGAAACGTTGACCGGAGACGAGCACGTCCTCGACGGTGCTGACGCTGTCGTCATAGACGATGACGTCGCCGTTGGCGGCGTCGCCGACGCCGATGGCGGCCAGGCGGCTCTCGCCCTGGCCGTTCGGGCCGGTGACGCTGACCGTGTAGGGGCCGCCAACGCGCAGGCCGCGGGCGCTGTAGAAGCCATTGCCATCGGACACCGTGGTCACGGTGGTGCCGGTCGGCTGGTGGATGATGGTCACCGTGGCGCCGGCCGCGGCGGAGCCGTTGGCGTCGACGATCTGGCCGCGGATCGCGCCGGTGGTTTCCTGGGCGTACACGGCGCTGGCCGCCAGCATGCTGGTGGCGAGGGCGGTCGTCGCCCAGAACGCGCGTTTGCGGTTCGTCATTGTCATCTATCCCCGATGAAGAAGAGCGTGAACGCTCACGGACCGGCACTCAGCCGGCTGAAATCCCGCTCCCTCTACGGCTCCCTTCAGAATATGGGGCGACAGTTGTGTGACAGACCGATGACACCCCGGGGCGGTGGCGCAGGAGACACACTGCTGTGGATCATTGGCCTCGCCCCCTCCGCGCACCGGCAAAGCAAAACCGCCGGCCCCGTGAGGGACCGGCGGCTCTGGTCTTGTGTTGCGCCCGCCGCGGCCCGGAGGCCGGCGGCGGTCGACGTCAACTGTCTTAGAAGTTGATGCCGATGGTGGCGCGACGGTTCAGAGGCTCGCGAACGCCGTCGGCGGTCGGGCGGGCCAGGTTGGTTTCACCCTGGCCGTCCAGCGAGATGACGCCGCCGTTGACGCCCTGGGCGACCA
>JAHJNW010000060.1 GCA_018820665.1 Alphaproteobacteria bacterium
CGCCGCCTGCGGCGGCTTGCCGGAGGATGACGATAGCGGGGTGTGCGCGGGTTGGCTGAATCCTTCGCGGGGGTTAGAGCAGGCGCTTCCCCGAACCGAGACCGACCATGCACGACATCCGCGCCATCCGTGACCACCCCGCCGCCTTCGTCAGCGGCTGGTCGTCGCGCGGGGGGGAGGATGCGCAGGCGATCGTCGACAAGGCGCTGGAGCTGGATCGCACGCTGCGGGCGGCGCAGACGGCCGGGCAGGAGGCGCTGGCGAAGCGCAATGCGGCGTCGAAACTGATCGGCGCGGCCATGTCGAAGAAGGACATGGCCGAGGCCGAGCGGCTGAAGGGCGAGGTCGAGACGCTGAAGGGCGAGATCGCGGCGGCGGAGGGGGTCGAGGCGGAGGCGGGCAAGGCCCTGCGCGACCTGCTGGCGGCGCAGAAGAACCTGGCGGCGGACGATGTGCCGGACGGCGAGGACGAGGCGGGCAATGTGCTGGTCGGGACGCCTTGGGGCGAGCCGCGCAAGATCGGGCCGGCCAAGGATCACGCCGATCTGGGCGAGGCGCTGGGGCTGCTGGACTTCGAGGCGGCGGCGCGGATGTCGGGGTCGCGGTTCGCGGTGATCAAGGGCGGGCTGGCGCGGCTGGAACGGGCCATCGGCCAGTTCATGCTGGACGTGCAGACGAATGAGCACGGCTATCTGGAGGTCAATCCGCCGTATCTGGTGCGCGACGAGGCGATGTTCGGGACGGGGCAGTTGCCGAAGTTCGAGGAGGATTTGTTCCGAGTGGGGGGCGATGCCGCCAACAGCATCCTCAGCGACGCCAGCGACATGTACCTTTCAATGTCGCAGACAAGCGACGATTTCATCGGCGCCTATCTCGCAATCACAAAGGACATTGAGCTTCCCGAGCCCCAGCGTTCGCGGTTCTCAAGGCTCGATGCCTCGGCGGCGCGCCTGCTCGAGCTATCAATGCGCGACCACGCTCGATTTATGGAGTTGTTCGACCCTGCGAACCTCACCTCCAACGGCCACTACCTCATCCCCACCGCCGAAGTTTCCCTGACCAATCTCGTCCGCGAGCAGATCCTGCCCGAGGACCAACTCGCCGAGCCGATGCGGCTGACGGCCCTGACGCCCTGTTTCCGGGCCGAGGCGGGGTCGGCGGGACGGGACACGCGCGGGCTGATCCGCCAGCACCAGTTCCACAAGGTCGAACTGGTCTCGATCACCCGGCCGGAGGACAGCGAGGCCGAGCACGAGCGGATGGTGCGCTGCGCCGAGGTGGTGCTGGAGAAGCTGGGGCTGCCGTATCGCCGGATGCTGCTGTGCAAGGGCGACATGGGCTTTTCGGCCCGCAAGACCTTCGATCTGGAGGTGTGGCTGCCGTCGCAGGGGACCTATCGCGAGATCAGCTCCTGCTCCAACTGCGGCGACTTCCAGGCCCGGCGGATGGATGCGCGCTTCAAGCGGGCCGGGGAGAAGAAGACCGAGTTCGTGCACACGCTGAACGGCTCGGGACTCGCCGTCGGGCGGACGCTGGTGGCGGTGATGGAGAACTACCAGGAGCCAGACGGGCGGATCGCCGTGCCGGAGGCGCTGCGGCGGTACATGCCAGAGGGAGTGACGCACGTCGGATGAGAATCCTCCTCACCAACGACGACGGGATCGAGGCCGAGGGGCTGGCGTGTCTGGAGCGGATCGCGCGGACGCTGTCGGACGATGTCTGGATCTGCGCGCCGCAGACCGAGCAATCGGGCAAGGGGCGGGGGATCACCCTGACCGAGCCGCTGCGGGTCAATACCCTGGGCGAGACGCGGTTCGCGGTGAGCGGGACGCCGACCGACTGCGTCGTGCTGGCGGTCAACGACCTGATGCCGGAGCGGCCCGATCTGCTGCTGTCGGGGGTCAATCGCGGGCACAATGTCGGCGAGGACTGCTCCTATTCGGGGACGGTGGCGGGGGCGCTGCAGGGCATGGCCTTCGGCATCCGCTCGATCGCCCTGAGCCAGTCGCTGGAGCGGTTCCACGACGAAGTGGTGGCGCACTGGGAGACGGCCGAGGCGTTCGCGCCGGCGATCATCAGCCGGCTGCTGGCCCAGCCGTGGCAGGCCGGGGTGGTGATGAACCTGAACTTCCCCAGCCGGCCGCCCGAAGCGGTGACCGAGATCGAGGTGACGCGCCAGGGCTTCCGCGACATCGGCGAGATGCATGCGGTCAAGCGCACCGACCTGCGCGGGCGGGACTATTACTGGATGAGCTTCCGCGGGGCGAAACAGGACCATCCGGCGGGGACCGACCTGCGGGCCATGGACGAGGGCAAGATCTCGGTCACGCCGCTGCACATCGACCTGACGCATATGCCGAGCGTGCACGACCTGAAGGGCGTGCTGGGCGGGGCGCCGCCGAAGGGGATGGTCGCATGAAGGTCCTCC
>JAHJNW010000061.1 GCA_018820665.1 Alphaproteobacteria bacterium
CCCCTCGAAACTCAACAGGACCTGGCTGATGGCCGGGGCCGCTGTCGTGATCATCGCCGCCGGCGGCGTCTGGTTCACCGTCAGTAGAAGCGGCGGCGCGCGCGGCGCGCGCGCGCGCCTCGGCGGCGGGCGCGCCCAATGCTTCCGGCCGCGTCAACGTCTCCAGCCCGATCGCCGGGGTCGTCACCAGCGTGCTGGTCGGACCGGCAGGCTTCGCGGCCCAGGGCGGCGTCATCGCCGAGGTGACCAACCCGGCGTGGGTCGAGATCGTGTTCAACGCACCTCCCGCCCTCGCAGTCCAGGTCCGGTCAGGCTCGACGATGCGGGTCCAGGGACCGGCCGGTGAGTTCGAAGCCCAGGTCACCGGCGTCGCCGCCGGCGCGGGGGCCGAGGGCGGAGCGGCAGTCATCCGCGCCCATCCAACCGGATCACGCCTTCCTCCGGCGGGCTCGGCGGTCACGGGCGCCGTCGTCACAGGCGAAGCCGTCAGCGGCATGACCGTTCCGTCCGAGGCGGTGCAGACTGTCGAAGGCGCCAATGTCGTGTTCGTCCGCACGGCCACGGGCTTCCGCGCCGCGCCGGTGCTCGTCGGTCGTCAGGCCGCCGGACGAACGGAAATCCTGAGCGGCTTGACCGCGAGCGATCGGGTCGCCGGATCGAACGCCTTCCTGCTCAAGGCCGAACTCGCCAAGGGCGAAGCCGAGCACGGTCACTGATCATGTTCAAAGCCCTGATTGAAACCTCCGTCCGCTTCCGCTGGTTCGTGGTCCTGGTCACGGCGCTCGTCGCCGCCCTGGGTCTGTTCGAACTGACGAGGCTTCCGATCGACGCCGTGCCGGACATCACCAACCGGCAGGTCCAGATCACCACCGTGGCCCCGGCGCTTGCGCCCGAACAAATCGAAAGGCAGGTCACCTATCCTCTTGAGACGGCGATGGCGGGCATTCCCGGTCTGACCTCGACCCGATCCTTGAGCCGCAACGGGTTCAGCCAGATCACCGTCATCTTCACCGACCAGACCGACATCTACTTCGCCCGCCAGCAGGTAGCCGAGCGGATGGCCCAGGCGCGCGAAAGCCTGCCCGAAGGCGTCGAGCCCAACCTGTCGCCGATCACGACGGGCCTCGGCGAAGTCCTGATGTGGACGATCGACTACAAGCCGTTCACCACGGCCAACCTCGCCAAACCGGGTCAGCCGGGATGGCAGACCGGCGGCGCCTATCTGACCCCTGAAGGCGATCTGCTGACCACGCCCCAGACGCGCGCCACCTACCTGCGCACCGTTCAGGACTGGATCGTCGCGCCGCAGATGCGGACGGCGCCGGGTCTGGCCGGCGTCGACACGATCGGCGGCTATGTGAAGGAATACGCCGTCCGGCCTGACGTCTCCCGGCTTTCGGCCTATGGCTTGAGCCTCGGTGACCTTATCCAGGCGCTGGACAGAGCCAACACCCAGGCCGGCGCCGGCTATGTCCAGCGGGCCGGTGAAGCCTTAACCGTGCGTACCGACGCCCTGGCCTCGACCATCGAGGACCTGGCCCAGGCGCCGGTGGTCAATCGCGGCGGTCTGGTCGTCCGGGTCGCGGACGTGGCGACCGTCGAGATCGGCCAGTCGCCGCGTCTCGGCGGCGCGAGCCGAGACGGGCACGAAGCCGTGCTCGGCACCGCCCTGATGATCGCCGGCGGCAACAGCCGCACGGTCGCTCAGGCGGCGGGTGAGCGTCTGGACGAAATCCGCTCGACCCTGCCGGCGGGCATCGAGGCGGTGACGGTTTTGGACCGCAGCGCCCTGGTCAACTCGACGATCCAGACGGTGGCCCGCAACCTCATCGAGGGAGCCCTCCTGGTTATCGTCGTGCTGTTCCTGTTGCTCGGGAACATCCGCGCCGCCTCCATCACCGCCCTGATGATCCCGCTAAGTTTCCTGTTTGCCGTTATCGGCATGAATCGGTTCGGCATCAGCGGAAACCTGATGAGCCTCGGCGCCCTCGACTTCGGCCTGATGGTCGACGGCGGGGTCGTGGTGATCGAGAACACCCTGCTGCTGCTGACCCAGCGGCGGGCGTCGCTCGGTCGGATGTTGACCCGCCGTGAACGTCTCAACGTCGCGGTCCAGTCGGCGCGCCAAATGGTCAAGCCGGCGGCCTTCGGCCAGCTGATCATCCTGCTCGTCTTCACTCCGCTGCTGATGCTCGAAGGAGTCGAGGGCAAGACCTTCGTGCCCATGGGGGCGACGGTCATGCTGGCCCTGGTCGGCGCGTTCATCTTCTCCTTCACCTTCGTGCCGGCGATGACGGCGCTCCTCGTCCGTGATCCGAAGTCTGCCCATGTGGACGAGAAGGGTCACGCCGAGGCGCATGAAACCTTCATCCTGAGGTTCGCAAGGCGCTGGATCGAACCGGCCATCCGCGCGGCGGTCGGCAATGCCCGTATCGTCATCGTCTCGGTCGTGGCGGCTCTGGTCGTCGGTGGCGTCGCCTTCACCACCCTGGGACGGGAGTTCATCCCAACCCTGGATGAGGGCGACATCGCCATGCAGGCGCTGAGGGTTCCCTCGGCTTCACTGGAGCAGTCCCTGATCATGCAGATGAACCTGGAACGGGCGATCTCGGCCCAGCCCGAGGTGGAGACCATGTTCTCGCGGACCGGGACGGCGGAGGCGGCGGTCGATCCCATGCCACCCAGTATCTCCGACAGCGTCATCGTGCTGAAGGACCGCAAGGACTGGCCCGATCCAAAGCTGGAGAAGGAAGTCCTGCTCGAACGGCTGGAAGAGGTCGCCGGCCAGCAGATCGGCAATAATTTCGAGTTCAGCCAGCCGATCGAACTGCGTTTCAACGAACTGATCTCGGGAGTCCGCACCGACCTGGCCGTGCTGGTCTACGGCGACGACTTCGACACCCTTCAAAGGGTGGCGGATCAGGTGGCGACCGCCCTTCGCGAGACAACGGGTTCGGCCGACGTTCGGGTCGAACAGGCGTCGGGCCTACCGACCTTGACCATCAGCGTCGACCGGTTCGCGGCGGCCAACTACGGCCTGTCCGCCGCCGACATTTCGGAGACGGTCTCGGCCGCCGTCGGGGGGGCGAAAGCAGGCCGCATCTTTGAGGGCGACCGTCGGTTCGACGTCGTCGTGCGACTGCCTGACGCGGCGCGCAACGATCCGGCGAGCCTGGCGGCCCTGCCGATCGTGTCATCGAACGGAACCGTCGTGCCCCTGTCTTCCGTGGCGCGGATCGAAACCGCCGAAGGTCCCAACCAGATCAGCCGCAACGACGGCTCCCGGCGGATGGTGGTTCAGGCCAACGTCCGGGGCCGCGATCTGGGCGGGTTCGTCACCGATGCGCAGAACAAGGTCGGGGAGATCGCCCTGCCGCCGGGTGTCCGCCTCGACTGGGGCGGCCAGTTCGAAAACCTGAAGCGGGCCGAGCAGCGCCTGGGTTTGGTCATCCCGATCGTCTTCGTCCTGATCGGGGTGCTGCTGTTCATGGCCCTGGGCTCGTTCGTGGAGGCCGGCCTAGTCTTCGTCTGCGTGCCTTTGGCCCTGATCGGCGGGGTGCTGGCCCTGCTGTTGCGCGGCATGCCCTTCTCGGTCTCGGCGGCGGTGGGCTTCATCGCCGTGTCCGGGGTCGCGACGCTGAACGGGCTGGTGCTGATGCAGGCCATCCGGGAGCGGCTCCAGAGCGGGCTGGACCCTCGTGAGGCGGCGAGGGAGGGGGCGTTCAGCCGCCTTCGTGCGGTGCTGACCACGGCGCTCGTCGCCATCGTCGGCTTCATCCCCATGGCCCTGGCCCATGGCGCGGGGGCGGAGGTGCAGAAACCCCTGGCCACCGTCGTCATCGGCGGCTTGCTGACGGCGACCGTCCTGACGCTTCTGGTGCTGCCAACCTTCGCGGCCAGGGCCGTCAGCTATCGATCGGCCGAAGGCATTGACCATCAAGCCTAGCCTTTGAGTCCGATCCGCCGCCAGGCGGGTCGGACTTATCAACGAGGTTCGCATATCCAAGCCTAAGAGCACCTGAGTGAGCCCCAGACTGAACTGGATTGGAATTGAGCAATTAAATCAGTGGCTTATTGAAAGATGCGATGGCCAGTTACAGTCACACGCGACAGCCGACCAAGTCGCTAGCCCAACAGCATACTGGATAAGAAGAAGAAATGGCGCACCCGGAGCGATTCGAACGCCCGACCCCCAGATTCGTAGTCTGGTGCTCTATCCAGCTGAGCTACGGGTGCGGCTGCCTTGCGGCGAGGGCGGGTCTTTAGCCGTAGAAACCGGCGGGCGCAAGCGGCGGAA
>JAHJNW010000062.1 GCA_018820665.1 Alphaproteobacteria bacterium
ACGGCCCCACGTCCGTGCCCGTGCCGTCCGCGACGGAGCACCGGACGGTCTGATCCTCGGGTCAAGCCCGAGGATGACGGCGGAGGAGGGATAGCGGACGAGACGATTCGTCCGGGCGGAAGCGACGTCCCCTTTCCACCCGAAAGAGACCTTTGGTGGGTCCGCTTATGGCGGGCCCACCGCGGCCTAGAGGTCGATCTGCTCAGAGATCTCCAGAGCGTCGTCGACCTCGATACCCAGGTACCTGACGGTGCTCTCCAGCTTGCCATGCCCCAGGAGCAGCTGGCAGGCGCGGAGGTTTCCGGTCTTCTTATAGATCAGCGCCACCTTGGTCCGCCGAAGACTATGCGTGCCGTACGCACTTGGGTTCAGGTCAATCATACGAACCCAGCCGTCGACGAGGCGTGCGTACTGGCGTGTTCCGACATGCCCGCCGGGATTGCTGCGGCTTGGGAACAGCCAGTCGTCCGGCCGTGGCCCCCGCAGGTCGAGCCATTGTGTCAGCGCTTCTCTCGTCGGCTCTGTGATCTCGAACGGCACGGGTCGCCCGGTCTTCTGCTGGACGATCGTAGACCGCTGTCGAATGACGCTTCCGTGGGCGATGTCGGCTAGCCTCAGCTTGACGAGGTCGCAGCCCCTGAGTTTGGCGTCCAGGGCCGTATTGAACATCGCCAAATCTCGGACAGATCCGAGCAACTTTAGATTCTGGCGGATCGCCCAGATATGTTTCGGTTTGAGCGGTGCTTTCGCTCCGGTCATCCGACCAGCGTTCCAGGGTTTATGGGGCATGCGGAAAAGATCGGGCTGGCCCATGGCCACCTCCCATTGTGGAGGCCCCCGCTATCCACATTACGCCTTGCAGGACGCGAATGCGCCAGAAGCGGACTCCAACTCTCCGGCGAGAAGCAGACATTGGGAGCCTTCAAGGGCGTCGGCGTTTATCAAGTGTATGCAAGTCCGGCGTTGCCGGACCCTTGCAATCTGCTCCCTAGAACCGCCAGTTCAGCGTCGCCGCCAGGGCGTTGGCGTCGAGGCCGGAGGCGAGTTGTCCGGACCAGTCGACGGTGAGGCTGAGGCGGTCCTTCAGGTCCAGGTCGAGGCCCAGTTCGGCTACCACGGCGTCCTTGGTGATCGGCAGGCCGTGGACGGTGAAGGCGGGCGTCGGGCTGTCGGCGAAGGCGTGGCGGCCGTCGGCGGCGGTGCCGTCCCGGGCGTGACGCCAGCCGAGGCGGCCCGACAGGACGGCGGTGCGGCCGTCGCCCTGATCGAAGGCGTGGTTCATGCCGACGCCCACCGTGGCCAGATTGGCGGTTTGGACCCTGCCCTGCACCGTGAGCGCCGCGTCGCCTCCCGCCTCGGTGAAGCCGTCGCTTTCGGTGCGCACCCGGGCGATGTTGACGAACGGCTCCAGCGTGGTGGCCGGGCCCATGTCCACCCGCCATGAGGCTTCCACGAAGGCGTGGACGGTCTCGGCGTCGTAGTCGGCGGTGAGGACCTCGGCGAAGCCCGGGAACACCCCCAGACGCTCGGTCTCAACCTCATGCCAGGTCCCGGACACGGCGCCCTTCAGGCCTAGCGCGCCCCATTGGCCGGAGCCGTAGGCGGCCAAGCTCAGGCTGTCGGCCTCGGCCGAGCCCGCGCGGGCGGCGCTGTCGTAGTCGTGGATCGAGGCCCCGGCCGCGACGCCCAGACGCACCGCGCCGAAGCCTGCGTCCGCGCCCATCATCAGGCCGGTGGAGCCTTGGGTCAGGGAGGCCGCATTGCCGTCGGTCGCCATGCGGGTGCGGGAACCCACAGCCTGGGCCCAGAAGGCCGCGCCGGTGCCGATGGACCCGGCCGCGTCCATGCGGCCGGTCAGGGTTCCCGCCAGCACCTGCGCCGCCTCTGACTGGGCCGTGCGGATCGAGCCGTGCAACTCGCCCGACAACATGTCGAAGGCCAGACGGGCGTTGCCCGCGTTGAGGCCGACCACGGCGTCATAGAGCGGATCGCCGGACTCGCTCGCCTCGACGGCCGCGGCAGTGGCGCGCTGGTTGACGCTCTCGCCCACGGCGGGGAACGGGATGGCGTTGCGCTCCAGGGTCATCAGCACCGCATTGGTCTGATAGGTCAGGCTGGCGTCGAGGAAGGCGAAGTCGGTTTCGATGGCGTCGAAGGCGCCGGTGACCCCGCCGACGGCCGTCAGGATGGTGTAGGTGGCTTCCGGGCGGTACTCGCCGGTCAGGCCGATGTGACGCACCACCCCGCCGTTCAGGGTGGCGGTTCCCCCTGCGACGATGCGGTCCGAGGCGTCCGACGTCGGATCCACCTCCACCTCATAGATCGAGCCCGCATCGAAGACGACGTCGCCGGTGATGTTGAGCGTGCCGATGGAGTTCCCCGGCGCGATCACCGATCCGTCGCCGGCCGTCAGTTGGCCCAGCGCGCCCGAACCCCCCAGCATGGCGCCGTCGAACAGGCGCAGTTCGCCGCCCAGGGCGCCGTTCACCAGCAGCAGGCCGTCACGGATCTCGGTGATCCCGGCGAAGTCCGAGGAGTCGCCGGTCAGGGCCAGCCCGCCCGCGCCGGTCTTGGCGAAGGTCCCGTCGCCGGACAGGACGCCGGAGAAGACCGCGTTTGCATCGGCGTTCAGGGTGAAGTTCGCCCCCGACGCGATGTCTACATCGCCCGAGAACGCGCCCGCCTGACCGAGCAGACCGCCGGTCTCCACCACCCAGTCCATGGCGTTGGCGCCCAGCAGGCTCAGCACGCCGTCGCCGCGCTTGATCGTCTCGCCGTCGCCGGTGATGTCGCCGGCGAAGGCCGCGTCCGTGGCCTGGTCGAACACGAGCACAGCGTCGTTGACCACGTCGCCGATCAGGGAGCCCGTATCGCCGATCAGCACGCCAGCGCGCACCACCGTGCCGCCCTGATAGCTGTTGGTCCCGGTCAGGATCAGCGTGCCCAGATCGGTCTTCACCAGCGCGCCCGCGCCGGTCAGGCTGGAGCCGATGGTCGCGGTCATGGCCGCCCCGGCCGCCGTGCCGTCGCCCACCCGGATGAGGGTCTGGTCTTCCGTCAGTTCGATCCCGTCGCCGGTGAGCGCGTAGCCGTCCACGGCGAACTGCATGCCGGTGACGCCGGTGCCAGACCCGTCCACGGTCACGGCTCCGCCCGTTCCCATGAACACCGCGAAGGCCGGGTTGTCATAGGCCCCGTTCACCGCGCCGTCCTCCCCGGTCCAGTCGCGGCCCGTCAGGCTCCAGATCCCGCCCCCGCCCTGGATGGCGCCGTCGTCCGTCGAGGCCATGCTGTCCCAGAAGCGCAGGTCCACCTCGTAGGTGGAGACCAGGTTCACCTGATTGGCCACCGAGGTCTGGACATACAGATCGTCAAGGTCGACGCCGTCCGGCGCCGAGGCGATGTCGAGGCCCAGATCGGTCAGGGCCCCGCCGTAGTCGAACAGGCGGTAGACCCCGGCGCCGAAGCCGCCCACGTCCGTCACCTCCAACTCGCCGTCCAGCGTCAGATCGCCCGCAACGTCGAACAGCGCCGCCGCGCCGTCCGCCGCGCCCAACGCCGCCGACACCACCGAGCCCTCCGAAAGCACCAGCGTTCCCAGACCCAGCGTCCGGCCCTGAGCACCCGACAGCACCCCGCCGTCCGCGATGGTCGCCGTCCCCAGCACCGAGCCCGAACCGCCCAGCGATCCGCCCGTCACCGACACGTCGCCGCCCAGCACGCCGTCCACCAGAAGCGCGCCGCCGGTCACGGTCGTGTTCCCGGTGAAGCCGGAGCTGTCGGCGGTGAGACGGGTCGCGCCCGCCATCTGGCGGAGCCCGCCTGCGCCGGACATGGCCGCCGCGAACCCGTAGTCCGCTTCCGTGTGGTTGAAGACCAGCTCGCCCGCGCCGTCGCCGAAGCGAACCTGTCCGGCTTGCAGGACGCCGCCGGCGGCCGCGTCCGACCCGGCGAGGGCGCCGATGGCCAGAACGCCTCGGGCGCCTGCCGATTCCGCAAGGATGAGCTCGCCCGCTGTCAGCAAGCCGCCATCAGTGAGAACGACATTGCCGCGGGAGTCATCGGCGGCGCCGACGATCAGATAGTCACCGAGTTCCAGCAGCGAGCCCTCGCCCGAGACGACAGCCAGGCCGTCGGCGCCGGCATAGGTTCCGACTGCGCCGTACAGGGCGCTGACCCACCCGCCGTTCTCGACGGTCAGGACGCCATCACTGTAGCCGCCGACAAAAAGGCCGGACGTCACGTTCCAGAGTGAACCCTCACCGGTCACGACGGCCGCACCCGCGCCGCCGATCTCACTGGCGATCACAGCCGTGCCGACGTCAACCAGTCCCTCGTTCTCGATGGTCAGACGACCCTCGCCGCCCGCGCCGACAAACAGGGTTCCATCCACGGTCCATGCGGAGTCGGCCCCGCTGACCGTCGCCTCACCCCGGGTTTCAGCGATCTGTCCAAGCACGGCGCCCGTGCTGTTCAGCCGGGCGGCGTCGGTGACCAGCAGACGCCCGTCATCGCCCGACTGCACGCCCGCCTCCAGGTCGCCGGACCGGGTCAGCCCCTGCGCCAACGTCAGCCCGCCATGGCGAACCCGCAGGCCGTCCAGCACATTGTCGCCGGTCATGATCAGCGATCCCAGATCGGTCTTTGTCAGGGCGCCGAATGTGGTCAGGTCCAGATCAATACGCGCCGAGATGCCGGCCCCCGCCGCCGTTCCGTCGCCCACGCGGATCACCGGCGCGTTTCCGTCCGCCTGCGTCAGCAGCAGGCCGTCGCCGGTCAGGACGTAGCCGTCCGAGGCGAACTGCAGGCCGGTGGCGGCGATGTCGCCGTCGCTGTCGTCCACGGTCACAACCCCAGCCGCTCCCATGAACACGGCCAGGCTGGGCGCAGGCCGGTTCGCGCCGTTCTGCAGGCCGTCCATGTCCGTCCAGTTGGCCCCGGACAGGCTCCAGACGCCGTCGCCGCCGTCGATCGCGCCGTTGCCGGCGTTTTCCGGATCCCCGTCCCAGAAGCGCAGATCGTTCAGGCTGACCGCCAGATTGACCTGACCGGCGACCGCCGTCTGGATCGCCAGATCATCCGCCGTGTAGCCGGTCGGCGCCATGTCGATGGTCATGCCGTTGTCGGTCAGCACGCCGCCGTAGTCGAACAGCCGGTAGACGCCCACGCCGAAGTCCGCGCCTTCGGTGACGTTCAGCACCCCGTCCAGAGTCAGGTCCCCGGTGACGTTGAACAAGGCCCGCTCGGGATCGAACAGCTCGCCGGCGCCGTCCAGGGTGACGTTCGTGCGCGCGCCCGCCCCCAGGAAGAGCGAGCCCATCGTCAGGGTCTGGCCCGTCTCGCCCGCCAGCACGCCGCCGGTGACCGAAACCGTGCCCAGGATGGAGCCCGATCCGCGGAGAACGCCCCCGGAAACCAGCACGTCGCCGCCGAGATTGGTCAGGATGGCCATTTCGCCGCCCTCGATGGCGGTCTGGCCGGTGAAACCGGTGTTGTCACCCACCATCCAGGTCTGGCCAGCCAGATGCTGGATCTCGCCGACACCCGACATTCCGGGCTGGAAGATGTAGGAGGTGTTGGTGTGATTGAAGACCAGCGACCCGTTTCCGGCGCCGAAAATCAGGCCGTCTGCGGAGAGGTAGCCCGCCTGGGCCGCCGCTTCGCCTTCGAGGGCGCCGATCGCCAGCACGCCGGTGGACCCGGCCTCCAGGCCCACATAAACTGAACCCGATCCATCCATCACGGTCAGGGCGCCGCCTTCGGTCAGCAGCAGGGAGCCGGCGCCCTCGTACCCGATGGCCGCCTCCATGGCGGCGAGGCGTGACTCCACGCCGCGAACCACCACCTCACCAGTCGTTCCGGCGCCGAAGCCGACGCCCAGACCGCCAGCCTGGACCATGCCGCCGTCCTCGACCGTGAGCACGCCCCGGCCGCCGTTCTCGACCCCGACGCCGAGATCGAAGATGCTGACCAGCTGCGATCCCCCGCCGGACACGGTCACCTCGGCCTCGGACTCCTCACCCCCGGCCATCAACAGCCGGCTGGTGATCACATTGCCGCCGTCCAGAATGCTCAGGGAGCCGCGCCCTTCCCGCGCCAGCACCAGGCTGTTGTCCACCGACAGCATGGATCCGGCGCCCGACACCATCACGTCCGTACTGGCCGCCCAGCTCTGGGCGCCTTCGAAGAAAGCCGTATCCACCTGGCCGCCGCCGGTGATCTCGATGCTGGATTGGCCGTAAAGCCCGGCCGTCAGCACGCCGAACTCCGCTGAAGCCCCGTCGCGAACCGACAGGAAGCCTTCTCCGTAGTAGCCAAGCCAGGCGTCGCCCGCCGTCAGCCGGGCGCCGTCGATCAGCTCGATACGGCCGGCGCCCATGGTTCCGGCATAGGCCTCCTCGACCTCGGCGCTGGACAGGGCGCCGGCGATCCGGATCAGGCCCATGCCTTCACCTGAACCGTCGGCGGACAGCACGCGACCGGTGAACGTCCCGCCGTTGCGGATCAGGACTTCGGGCGCGTCCTCGCCCTCGGCGCCGAGGATCGAGCCGCTGCCGGGCGTCATGGGATCGGCCGCCTGACCGTTGGCGCCTTCGAGGATCAGTCGTCCGCCCTGGACGGAGTAGTCGCCCGAGAAACCGCTGTTGTCGGCGCTCAGGATCGTCTCGCCGGCATGATGGAGAATCGTGCCCGCGCCGGTGAGCCGGGGTGCGAAGACATAGCCCTCGTCGGTGTGGTTGAAACTCAGCGTGCCCGCGCCGTCGCCGAAGGCCAATTCGGCCGCTTCCAGGATGCCGGCGCGGGCGGGGCCCTCACCTGACGCCGCACCGATGTTCAGCGTGCCGGTGGCATAGGCGCCACTGGCCAGGTTGGCGAGGCCGTCGCCATCTTCCACCCGGGCGACCCCGCCATCAGTCAGGGTGAGAACCCCCTCGCGCAGACCGCCGATGAACAACCGGTCCGCGCTGGCCAGAAGCGAGCCGTCACCTGTGACTGTCGCGGCGCCTGTCCCCATGACGTAATTGATGAACGAGCGCTGGGCGAACACCTGGCCGCCACCGGAAATTGTGACGAAGCCCTCGGCGGCGTTGCCCACGTAAAACTGGTCGATCGTGAGGCGGGAGTTCTCACCGCTCACGTTCACGATGCCCGGTGCGCTGTTGTACCCGGCGTGGAGATTCAGTGACTCGACCTGGCCGCCGTCGGAGATGGTGAGGGTTCCGCCCGAGGTGAGGCCGAGCTCAATAGAGCCGGTATTGATCCAGCGAGACCCGGCGCCGCTCACCGTCAGCGCGCCGGCCCCCGCGGCGCCCCGCCCAACGTAGCCGTAGCTGCTGCGCAGCGTTCCGCCGCCGCGCACGATCACGTTCGCCTGCTCCACATAGAGCAGACTGCTGTTGGTCAGGGACCCGCCGTCAAAGGTGAGGGCGCCTTCCCGCACCGTCGTTTCGCGGGACCAGGTGTTGTCGCCGGTGAGGATCAGTTCCCCCGCTCCCACCTTCAGGAACGGACGCGCTCCGTTCGCCTCGGTGATGGCGCCCGACTGTGTCGCCGAACCGGTCAGGACCTGAAACTGCGTGGTGTTGGAGTCGATGACGACCGGGTTGGCGATTTCGACCCCGTCGGCATAGTCCACAACCGACCCGGTCGTCCGCAGCGTCGAGCCGCCCAGCGCCGCATTCGACGCCAGGGTCAGGGTCCCGCCTTCCAGCAGGGTGGAGCCGGTGTAGGTGTTGTCGCCTGACAGGATCGTACGACCGGCCAGCACGCGGATGGTCCCGGCGCCGGTGATGGTCTCGTCCAGCTCGTAGCCGTCATCGGTGTGATTGAGGACGATGGAGCCGCCGCCGGCGCCGAACGCGATGGACGACGTGTTGATCGTGCCGGCCGCTTTGGCGACGCTTCCGGCGGCCCTTCCGATGTTGAGCGTCCCGCGACCGGAGGCGTACTGCCCCAGGATCAGGACCGGGGCTTCGGCGACCGCGCCCTCGGATATGGTGAGCGTGCCGGAACCATAAATGCCCAGCAGCACACTTTCTTCGGCGATATATCGACTGTCAGCGCCGCTCAGATGGACCGTGCCCTGCGCCCCCGCCGCGCTGCCGGCGACCAGAGAGCTCGCGGTCACGACGCCGCCTCTGCTGACGTCCAGCGTGCCGAAGCCCCGGATGCCGACCCCGCTGGGAAAGAAGCTGTCCCAACGGCTACCCGGTCCGGTGACGATCACCGTACCGTAACTGCCGACTTCAGTCGCCGCTCCCCCACCGCCCGTAATGAGCTGCCCGCCGTTGCGGATGGTCAGCAAACCGGTCCCGTTGACGCCGACAAAAAGGTTGCCATCAATCGTCCAGCGGCTGTCTTCGCCGTCTATCGTCACGTCCCCGAAACTGCCGGCGCGCCTCCCGATCAGCGCGGAGGGGCTGGTCACGACGCCGCCGTTCAGGATCTGAAGCTCCCCGGCGCCGTCGCTGCCGATATACATGGGCGCCGCATAGGCCTGCGTGGTCCCGTCCACCACGACCGTGTCGTTGTCGATCACCTGGGCGACCGCCGGGCCGGCGGTCAGAACGCCGGCCGCAGCCAGGGCGAGGACTGAACTTGCCGCGAGACGGGCGGATCGCGTGGGGCGAAAGACGGGCATGGCAAAGTCTCTGGAAAGACGGTCAATTTCCGCTGCGTTAACACCCGGTGGCCAAAAGGTGTCAGGCGCTCCGTCCGGCGAATTGACCCTGCGTCCTGATCGGCGATAGTTAACCGAAGGGCGTTCAGTGGCGTGGGGTGTCGATGGACCGGCTGCCGCATATTCGTTTCTCGACCGACGATTTCGATCCGGTCGACCGGTTGGAGGCCTGGCGCGAGGCCATGGCGCCCATGTTCGAGACCCGGCGGCCGGAAGCGGCGCCCGGCTTTCGCGGGTCCGCCTTCACCTATCTGATGGGGTCGCTGGCCCTGGGCGGAACCGAGGTCGACGCCCTGGGCTATGAGCGCAGCGCCGCGCGCATCCGGGCCGACTACATCGACCACTATCTGGTGCGGCTGGACTACCAGCCCGATCGGCCCGAGGGCGTCCTGCGCGTCATCGACTTGGGTCAGGCGGTCAGCCTGCCCCCCGCGCCCATGTACTGCCTGTGCATCTTCCTGCCGCGCGACGTCATGGACGCAGCCCTGCCGGGGGCGGAGTCCCTGCATTGGCGCGAGATCGACGGGCCGCGCGGCCGGATGCTCGCGGACTACATGCGCTCGCTGACCCGCAACGCGCCCGGTCTGGCGATGACGGACGGGCCGGCCATGGCGGAGTCGACCCTGGCCATGATGGCGGCCTGCCTCGGCCCGTCCCGGGATGCGGACGCCCGCGCCCGCAGCGTCCTTGACGCTACCCTGATCGGCCAGGCTCGCCGGCATGTCGACAGCCGCCTCACGGACCCGGCGCTGGACGCTGACAGCCTGTGCCGGGCGCTGTTGATCTCACGCACAAAGCTCTATGCCCTGTTCCAGCCCCTGGGCGGGGTGGCGCGCTATATCCAGCAGCGTCGCCTGAAGCGGGTCCACGCCCTGCTGGCCGATGCAACCGAACGCCGCCGCATCGGCGACATCGCCTTCGAGCACGGCTTCTCCGACGAAGCCGTCTTCGCCCGCGCCTTCAAGCGGGAGTTCGGCGTGACCGCCAGCGAGGTCCGCGCCGCTGGCGGCGCGTCTGCGCCGGATTTGACCTCCAAGCCAGACACCAACATGTCCCCCCCCCAGCGGATGATGCTGTGGGGGGCCTGGATGTCGGATCTAGGCTAGTCGGTTTATCCACGCAGTCTCGAGAGCAGACGCTGCGAACTTAGGCTATGAGTCAGGAGCGGTCCCGGCGGCCGGCCAACGAGGTCAGCTTCTGACTCGAAGCGGCGGTTCACGATGTCTGCTTTGCGCTAGGCGAGAGAACTCCATGGAGCAGGCTGACGATGCTGACCATCGCGAGCACCGCCGTCAGGTTGTAGACCGACTTTCGATCACCGTTGGACGACATCGGCCCATGGAGCGGGTTAAACACTCCCCATGTGGATCGATCTGTTCCTGACTGCGGTGGGCGTCCTGACGGTGACGCTCAGTCTCGTCCTGGCGACGACGATCCTGATCGGTCGGCCGGGCGCGCCAAAAGCAGATCGGTTCCTGGCGGCTTTCCTGCTGCTGTCGGCGCTGGACCTCGCCGGATGGACGGCGCCGCTCCTGCCCGGCGCGCTCCAGTCCTTGCTGGTGTTCCGGTTGCCTCTGGCCTTTCTGCAGATGCCCTGCCTTCTGGCCTACGTCCTCACGCTGAGACAGGCCCGCGCGGCCCGCAGCGTTCATCTGTGGACGGGGGCAGCACTCGTCGCAGCATCGATGACGAGCTTGATACCCCGCGCGCTGGGTCTGGCCGGGATCGATGTCTTGCCGCAGTTGGCGTCGACCGGGGCTGATCTCCGTGTCAACGAGATCGCGCTCCATCTACAATTCTACGTGTATGCGTCGCTGATCGGCGTAAGCATTTTTTCCCGCGCCCGACCCGTCCTGGAACCGCGCGTCCTGCGCTGGCTAAGAGTCCTGCTGGTCGTCTCTTTGTCGGCCCATACGCTGGTGCTGGCGAAAAGCGTGGCCGCCGCAGCGGGGGCGGCGGGCGTCTACACGGCGCTCAATGTCGCCGTGGGCGTCAGCGCATCGGCGGTGTCTGTCGCGCTCCTGCTGCTTGTTCTGCTCACAGGGGGGCCCGCCTCGACTGCACGAACGCGCCGATCACCTTGCCCGTCCGATCTCGACGAGATGCAGCGCATCCGTGACGTCATGGCCCGCACGCAGCCCTATCTGGATCCCCAGATCAACCTGAAGCGCCTCTCACGTCGCGTCGGCCTGACCGGTCGCGAGGTGTCGCGTCTGATCAACGACTGTGAGGGCATGCACTTCTTCGACTTCGTGAACGGCTACAGAACGCGCCAGGCCGCAGCCTTTCTTGTCGATCCTGCCTGGGCTGACCGCTCGGTGATTGAGATCGCCTATGCAGTCGGATTCAACTCAAAATCCTCGTTCAACGCTGCCTTCCGCAAGCATCAGGGCATGACCCCGTCCTCCGTGCGCCGCGATCACGCGATAGCGGATAGCGGTCTTTCAGCGACCGACTTCGCGTAACCGGTCGAGCCCCGACGATCCGTCAGGGCAGGTTGGGGGGGGATAAAGCTTCTCAGGATGCCCTCATGCGCCTCATTTTTCTCTCAGCCGCTCTAGGTCTTGTCGTCGCGCTGACGCCTTTCACCGGCGCGCACGCGTCTTCCCAAGACACGCAGGCCGGCGCGGTCGCGGATCTGCTGCTCTCCGTCGCGGAATTGGATGAGCCGGGGCTTGCGGCAGCGGTTCTTCTTGACGGGACCGTCGTCGCCAGCGCGGTCGCGGGCCAGGCCGATCTGGAACAGGGCGTGGCGGTGACGCCTGCGACGGTATTCCACGCCGCGTCGCTGTCGAAACAGTTCACTGCCTTCGCCATTCTCCTGCTGGAGCAGGACGGCAAGCTGTCGATCGACGACTCGGTATCAGCGTATCTGCCCGAGACGGCCCGCTGGCCTCCAATCACATTGCGGCGCCTGATGAACCACACCAACGGGCTGCGTGACCTGGGCGCCCTCCTGACCATGGCAGGGTGGCGATCCGAGGATCTGGTGACCAACCAACAGGCGCTGGATCTGATCCTTGCCCAGGACGGGCTGAATTTCGAGCCAGGCGCTGCGTTCCAGTACAACAACTCCGATTACGTTCTGCTGGCTGAGGTCGTACGTCGCGTATCAGGCCAGAGCCTGACCGACTTCTGCCAGGCGCGGATATTCGGGCCGCTTGGCATGGCGCATACCCGCTTCCAGAACAACCTCGCTGCGATCGAGCCGGGCCGCGCTCAATCGTATGCGCCGGCCGGCGAAGGCTTCTCACGCCAGATACTTAATTTCGCCTACACGGGGCCGACCGGCCTTCAGACGACGGCGGAGGACCTTGTCCGCTGGGCGGCCAATTTCGAGACCGGCGACGTGGGCGGCCCGGCATTGTTCCGTCGTATGGAAATCATCGGTCGGCTCAACGACGGGTCGGAGAGCTTCTATCCCTATGCTTCGGGCCAGGAACACCATGTCTACAAGGAGCGATCAGTGTGGAGCCACGGCGGTCGGGACGCCGGCTTTCGCAGCTTTCTGTTGCGCGTGCCTGGCGAGCGACTCGCTATTTCGGTGCTGTCCAATCGCAGCGATATTGACGCCTCTGACATCGCCTATCGCATCGCCGACATCTATCTGGCGTCAGGAGCCTCGGCAGCGCCATTAGCCGAAGCTATCCAAAATCCGACATCGGACGACCTGGCTGCCTATGCCGGAGACTTTGAACTGTTTCCGGGATTGATCCTGAATTTCATCTCTGATGGAGACAGGCTGTTGTTCTCGATGGGCGGACAGGCATCGGTCCCCGTTCCGGCGCTCACCCGGCGCTCGTTCGAGCTGGATGCTCGCACGGGCCTGTCGGTGGTGTTCGATCCGGTCGCATCCGGAAAGAGCCCGGGCTTGAAATACATGATCGGGCTCAACGGCGCACTGTCGGCGGCGCGGGTCGAACTGGCGCCCTTTTCGCCGGACGCGGTGAGGCCCCAAGACTATGTCGGTCGCTATCATAGCGCCGAGCTGAGCACGGACTACGTCTTCAAAGTGATTGAAGGCGAACTGGTCGCGCATCATCCGCGCTGGTCGACAATCCCGATGCATGGGTACCAACCGGATACGTTCTCCGGGGGTGGCGGGGTGCTGTCGCGCGTGCGGTTCGTCAGAGACGAAGGAGGTCGTGTTACGGGCTTCGACCTGTCCGGGCCTGTTGCAGAAGGCATCGCTTTCCGGAGACAAGCCGATAGACCGACGAATTGAACGTGCGGCAGCCAATCCGCGTCCCGCCAAACCACAGTCGAATGGCCGCACTCCTCCAAAGGGCCAATGTCCGCTGCTGGCGCACGCCTGAACTTGAGCACGCCCTGCAACTGCCGGCACTCGTCAGAGCATAGCGAGGCGCGTTTTGTGGGTCGGGGCTGGGAAATCCACGTTAATCGCAGCGAGATCGTCTGACGTCAGCGACAAGTCCAGGGCGCGGCGATTGGCGGCGACGTGTGCGGCGGCGCCAGCCTTCGGGATGGCTATGATTTGGGGATCGCGAAGAACCCAGGCTAAGGCGATCTGAAGCGGTGTGGCGTCGTGGCGCTTGGCGACGGCGGAAAGGTTAGGGGACGTCGGCAGCGCGCCTTGGCCAAGCGGGCTGTAGGCCATGAGCGGCGTGTGATGCTCAGCAAGCAGCGGCAGGAGATCGAACTCCGCCCCACGCTCAGTCACATTGTAGAGAATCTGGTTGGTCGTGCAGGCCTGTCCGCCGGCGCGCAGCAGTTGTTCCATATCAGAATGATCGAAGTTGCTGACCCCCCATCGCCGGATCTTGCCGGCGTTGATCAAGGCGTCCATGCCTTCGATGGTTTCGTCGAGCGGCACGGAGCCGCGCCAATGCAACAGGTAGAGGTCGAGGCGGTCAGTCTTCAGCCGCTGCAGACTGGCTTCGCACGCCCTCTCGAGACGGCCTCTCCCGGCATTCTGCGGATAGACCTTGCTGACCAGGAAGACCTGATCGCGAACCTCGGCCAAGGCTTCGCCGAGCAGGGTCTCGGTCGCTCCGTCGCCATACATCTCGGCCGTGTCGATCAGGGTCATGCCGAGGTCGATGCCGGTGCGAAGTGCGGCGATCTCCTGTTTGCGACAGCTCGCGTCTTCGCCCATCCGCCAAGTTCCCTGTCCTAGGGCGGAGACTTCGGTATGGTCGGGAAGCGTCACGGATCGCATTCGATCTCCTCGCCTGCGGGGCGCCTGGAGCAAGCCGCCTCCAGGTGCCGGCTGCATCTATCAGCAATCTTGGCGTCGAGACGTTCCATCTCAATCAGGATCGGGGCGCGGTCGGTCCGGACGAGGACCTCAACGTCCATGCCGGTGTCCATCAACATCGCCAAGTCGTCCGGCTGGACGGTGACCAGCCTCGGCTCAGCTTCGCCGGAGCGCCGCTGCTTCATCCAGGCCAGCACAACGTGACGCAGCGCGATCTGGCCGGCTCCCGAAAGCCCCACCCGCACGGCCTGAGACATGAGGTCCAGCGCGACCAGCGCGACCACGTCTTCGGCCATCTCGTCCGACAGGAAGGTCCCCTGCCCGACCAGACGGCCGAACGATCCGTATTCCTCGACAAATGAAACCACGTACGCCTCCCTCAATATCACACTGATAGTGTGTAGTCCGACATGCGGCTGTGCCGCAAGTCGGGAGGGTGAAAGTTGACCCGGAGCTTCGAGACCTCGGCGCGCGCCTACGGGCGTTCCGGTTGGAGGCTGGACTGAGCCAGGAGGATCTCGCCGACCGCTCCGGCCTCCATCGGAACTACATCGGGGGAATTGAGCGTGGTGAGCGCAATGTCGGGATCAAGGCGATCTTGTCGATCTGTCGGGCGCTGAAGCGGTCGCCGGCGGATCTGTTCGGTTAGCAAGACTGCTGTTCCGTCCGGATTGATTTGCCGTACGTCGGCGGACGCAGGCGTTTACGAAACGGTAGTATTCAAGCCCGTATCAGAGAGGTCCCCCTACACGTTCCCGCCGCACACGAAAGTTGCGGCCTGAAAGCGTGTGGATGATGATCTCCCCCATTCGAAGCTTCTCTATTCACGTCAGGGCGCTAGGCGTCCGGGTCGCGCCCGCCTCCCAGGCTATTCCCCAAGGTTTTTCGCCGGCGTCGAACGCCGCACCGCCAGACTTCAGTGAAGCCGGAGATCCGTTCGAATGGACGATCTGCCGCCTGCTGGTGGTGCGTGTCTGATGCCCACCGGAAGGCTCGCGTTCAAAGAGACTGATCTGATCCGCGCTCTTCGCGCCGCGCTGAAGTTCGACGCGCTCTTCCATGTTCGCATCGAGAAGGCGACCGGCGACATCCTAATCTTGCCCGGCATTGGCCAACCCGTGCAGGGTGGCAGCGCTCAGCCGGCGAGCAACGACGATCTCGATCAGGAGCTGGCGGAATGGGAAGCGAGGCAGAAGTCCTAGACGTGGCAGCCAAGGTCAAACTCGACTCCGTCTACCGGGTCGTCGCCAAGAGCGGCGTCCAGTATTTCTACGCATGGAAAGGGAAGGGCGCCCCGCGGCTCCGCTCCGAACCCGGATCGGCGGCTTTCGTCGAAGAACTGGCCGCCGCGTTGGCCACCCGCACAACCGGCGATAAGACCAAGATGTTGGGTCTGACCCATGCATGGTTCTCTTCGATCGCCTGGACGGCCCCGAGCGCCAGAGGGGGAATGGCTGACAGCACGAAGAAGAACTGGAAGCCGTTCGTTAAGGCGATTCAGAACGACTTCGGGCCGCTGCGCATCGCCCAGTTCGAGCGTACTACCACCATCCGACCGGTCATCAAGCGCTGGCTCGACCGACGCTGGAAGGACCACCCGCGCCAAGCGGACATGGCCAAGCAGGTGCTGTCCGCGATGCTCTCATACGCGGTCGAGGAAGACCTCCTCGCGACCAATCCATGCGTCGGGATGAAGAACCGTTACAGCAGTGATCGCGCCGACCGTATCTGGACGCCCGAGGATTTGGAGAAGCTGGCGAAGCGCGCGCCCGAGCATGTCGTGCTGGCCGCCCGCCTTGCGTCACTGACGGGCATGCGCCGGGGCGATCTGCTCCGCCTATCGTGGAACCACGTCGGCGAATTGGCAATCGATCTTCCATCGACCAGCAAGACGGGCTCCGGTGCCCTGATCCCGATGTATGCGGAACTGAAGGCGCTGCTGGCGGAGATCCCGAAGGTCTCGCCAATCGTCCTGACCAACAGCGACAAGCGCCCTTGGAAGTCGGGCTTCGGCTCAAGCTGGAACAAGGCGCTAATCTCGGCAGGAATGCAGGGGGATAACCTCCACTACCACGACTTTCGGGGCGCGGCCGCCACGCGCATGCATTTGGCCGGCTGGACGAACCGCGAAATCGCCGACGCCCTGTCGTGGGAGGAGGAGAGCGTCGACCGAATAATCCGTCGATATGTGAAGCGCGACGCGCTGCTCCGAGACATGATCCGGCGCATGGACGAGAACGCCCCCGGAACGGTTCTGGAAAAAAGTGCGGAAAAAAGCTGACTTGAAAATCAGCTAAGTGTTGGAGCGGCCGGCGGGAATCGAACCCGCGACATTCAGCTTGGGAAGCTGACGTTCTACCTCTGAACTACGGCCGCGTCCGGGTCGCCGGATCGGGCGGACCATAGCCGCGCCCCGGCAAAAGAAAAGGCCCGGCGCGGCGGCCGGGCCCATCCTTTCATCGGACGCCTTACGGCGCGACGTCGACCTCGACGCCGCGGCCCTCGAGGATTTCCTGGACGCTGTCGTCACCGGCGAGGTGGGCGGCGCCGACGGCGATGAAGGCCGTGCCCGAGCCTTCCAGCAGGGTCTGGATCTGGTTGGCCCAGTTGGTGTTCCGGCGGACCAGCAGGGCCTGGTAGAGCTCCTCGCTGCTCTCGCGCATCGGCTGGACGGCGATGGTTTCGATGCCCGCGACGTCGCCCGCGGCCCAGGCCGCGACCAGCCGGTCCAGCTCGACCGTGGCGTCCTCGAATTCCTCGAGCGTGCTGCGCAGGAAGTCGAGCTGATCCTCTTCGGAGAAGCCGGCGAGGATGCGAATCTGCTCGTCGGCGGTTTCGAAGGCGTTGATCGGCTTGCCGGCGGCCTCGGCGCGGGCCTTGAAGATCGGATCGACGCCCGAGTCCATCGCATAGCCGGCCTTGGCGAGGGGCGCGATGGCGATGGTCAGGGCGGCGAACCACGGACGGAACGGGTCCATCTGGGCGGCGGTCAGGCCGATCGTCTGCGCCGCGGCGTCGAGGGCCGTCACCTCTTCGGCGGTCAGCAGGCTGGTGAGCGGGGTGGCCGGCGATAGGCCGTACTGCTGGATCAGCGGGATCATGGCGGCCTGGTCGGTGGGGTCGGCGATCTCGAGGATCAGCTGGTCGGCGCTGTCGAAGGCGGCGTCGACGCGTTGCGTGCCCCAGCCCGTGGTCGGGCGCAGCAGGTGGACGGTGCCAAACAGATAGAGGGTCGAGTCGGCGTCCTTGACGACCCAGAGGGCCGGGCCCTGGCCTTCGGCGGGCGGCACGGCGCGGGCGGCGGGGGCTTCGGCGGCGACGGGGGGCGTCGCGACCTGGGCGTGGACCGGCGAGATCACGGCGGCGGCGAGGCCGAGGCCGAGGGTGACGCCGAGGGTCATGCGACCGAGCGTGGAGACGGTGGATTTGAGGCGCTTCTTGAGGGTCATGTCAGATCCTTTGGGACAGGAGAGGGGAGAAACGGAAGTCATTCGGCGTCGATGAAGATGGCTTCGATCGGCTGGGCGAAGACGCGGGCGATGCGGAAGGCGAGGGGCAGGGAGGGGTCGTAGCGGCCGGTCTCGAGGGCGTTGACGGTCTGGCGCGAGACGCCGAGCCGCTCGGCCAGATCGGCCTGGCTCCAGCCGCGGTCGGCGCGCAGTCCCTTGAGGTGGTTGTTCATGCGGGCGCTCCTAGCGGTGCTTCAGCCACCAGACGGCCCAGGCGACGCCATAGCCGGCGAGCTGGAACAGCAGAATGGCGTACATGCCGCCGGCGACCAGCTCGGCCGCGCCGACACCGACGTCGGCCGGGGTCGAGCCGTCGTCGCGGAGGGTCAGGGTCAGCAGCAGAACCGCGCCGACGGCCATGCCGCTGGAGCCGCCCCACCACCAGGCCCATTTGTGGGCCTCGCGGGCCGCCTCGTCGATGCCGCGCCACCACCAGACGCAGGCGGCGAGCGCCGCGGCCAGGGCGACCGCCATCAGGGCGGCGGTGAGTACCAGGCCGAGGGAGCCCGGCTGGTCGCTGAGCATGGCGCCGACCCCGCCCGCGAGGCCGCCGATCAGGCCCACGCCAAGCAGCACCAGAAGATAGGTTCCGAGGCCGAACGGGCGTTTGCGGCGGCGGGCGGGGTCCATGCGGAGCTCCTTGGCGGGTGACAAGGGTGTTTTACATCGCAAGGCGGGGGTGTCAAGCAGGCTTGTCAGCCGGATCCCCGGGTTCGCCGGTTATCGGGCGGCGGCGTCGCGGGCCGTGTCGGCGGACGGAGCGGCGAGCTCGGGGCGCGACAGGGCGCGCGGGGCGATTTCGACCGGCGGCAGGGCGGGCAGGTCCTTGCCCTCGTGGTCGACGTGGAGGTCCTCGAAGCGCTTGGCCGAGACCATGACCTGGCTCTCCAGCGAGCCGACGAACTGGTTGTATTTGCCCACCGCGCTGTCGAGCGCGCGGCCGACGGCGGCGGCGTGGCCGCCCATCACCGACAGGCGTTTGTAGAGCTCCTTGCCCAGTTTCGCGACCTCCTCGGCGTTGCGCGTCTGCTCCTCGGCGCGCCAGCCGTAGGCGACCGCCTTGCACAGGGCGAACAGGGTGGTCGGGGTGACGATGACGACGCGCGAGGCCATGGCCGTGGTCATCAGGTCCGGGTCGTGATCGAGGGCGGCGGCGAGGAAGGCGTCGCCGGGCACGAACATGGCGACGAAGTCGGGGCTGGGCTTGAACTGGTCCTGATAGGCCTTGGACGACAGCTGGCGCACGTGGGTCTTCATGCTGGTCGCGGTGCGCAGGGAGGCGGCGCGGGCCTGGGCCTCCTCGTCGCCGTCGGCCTCGTCTCCGAAGGCCAGCGACACCTTGGCGTCGATGACGAACATGCCGCCGCCGGGCAGGCGGACGACGAAGTCGGGGCGCGAATGGCGGCCCTCATCGTTGGCGGCCGAGGACTGTTCCTCGAAGTCGAAGCGGCCGGCCATGCCGGCGGCCTCCAGCACATTGCGGCAGGTCTGTTCGCCCCAGCGGCCGCGCCGGCCGGTGTTGCCCTTGAGCGCCTCGGTCAGGCGCCGGGCCTCGTCGCGGGTGGCGGTCGAGGCGGTCATCAGCAGGGCCAGCTGCTCCTTGAGGCCGCCGGTCTCCTCGGAGCGGACCTTTTCGAGGGCGGCGACGTGTTCCTGGAACTGTTTGAGGGTGTCGGCGACCGGCTTGAGCTGGGCCTCCATCCGCTGCTGCGACATCAGTTCGCGATTGCGGAAGGTCTCGTCGGTGCGTTTGAGCAGTTCCTCGGCCACGGCGTTGGCCGACTGGGCCGCCTGGGCGCGCAGCAGTTCGGTGGAGGTCGCGGCCTGGTCCTCGATCAGCCGCATGCGGGCCTCGGTCTCGGCGTGGCGTTCGCGCAGCTCCCAGTTCCGGGTCTCGGCGGCGGCGGCGCGGCGACGCTCCATCAGGGCCCAGGCGAGGGCGATGAGGGCGACCACGGCGGCGGCGAAAAAGGCGACGAGCGAAGCGTTCATGCTCCGTTCCTTAAAGGGAGTCGCCGGGCGCCGCCATGGCGGGCGGAGGCGGGATGATAGCCGGGTGAAACGGACTAAAAATACGGTCCGAAGAGTCCGGAGAGTCCGTTTCGTTCATGGCGTCCAAACCTCCTCTGGACGAGCCGGGCGGCCATCCTCGCGAGAGCCTACACCCCGCCTGCGTCAGAATCGGACGTAGGCGTCCCGGCTCGCCGCTTTGCGGCGTCCGGGATGACAAGGAGCCTGCCTGTTGACCTACGCCGGCCGGCGCTGGCGCAGGGCCTGGATGATCGTCCCGTCGTCGAGCCAGTCGAGCTCGCCGCCGACGGGGACGCCGCGGGCGAGGGAGGTGATCTCGACGCCCGTCCCGGCCAGCCGCTCGGCGATGTAGTGGGCCGTGGTCTGGCCGTCGACGGTGGCGGGCAGGGCGAGCACCACCTCTTTCGCCTCGCCGCCGCGGACCCGGCCGACCAGTTCGGCGACGCGCAGGGCGTCGGGGCCGACGCCGTCGAGGGCCGAGAGCAGGCCGCCGAGGACGTGATATTTGCCGCGGAAGGCGCCCGAGCGCTCCATGGCCCACAGGGCGCCGGCCTCCTCGACGACGCAGATCAGGCCGTTGTCGCGGGCGCGGTCGGCGCAGATCGAGCAGGGGTCGCGGGTGTCGGGGGCGCCGCAGACGGAGCATGAGACGACCCTGTCGGCGGTCTCCTGCAGGGAGGCGGCGAGGGGGACCAGCAGCTGTTCGCGCTTCTTCAGCAGGGCGAGGGCGGCGCGGCGGGCCGAACGCGGGCCGAGGCCGGGCAGCTTCGCGAGGAGCGAGATCAGGCGCTCGATTTCCGGTCCGGCCGAGGCGGCCAAGTCAGAACAGCTTGGGCATGCCGGGGATGTTCATCCCGGCCATCGGGCCGGCGGCCTCGCGCATCAGGGCGGCGTTGGCCTCGTCCAGCTTGCGCTTGGCGTCGGCGTGGGCGGCGACGATCAGGTCGGCGAGGATCTCGGTCTCGCCCGGGACCATCAAACTGTCGTCGATGGTGACGCGGGTGACCTCGCCGCCGCCCTTCAGCTCGACGGCGACGAGGCCGCCGCCGGAGCTGCCGGAGGCGGTGGTTTCAGCCATTTTGGCCTGGGCGTCCTGCAGCTTCTGCTGCATCGCCTGGGCCTGCTGCATGAGGGCGTTGAGATCTTTCATGGGCCCTAGATAGGCCTTGCCGCCCGGGAGCGGCAAGGGCGGGCGCAAGCGTGGCCATAACGGCAACAGTTTTTGTGCCGAATGCCCTTGCGTCGGCGGACGGGGGCCCTAATTAGCAATCAGTTCTGTTGCTAATACCGTTTTGGAGGGTTTCCCATGGCCTTTGATTCCGCCCCCGTCCGCGATCGCCCGCTGTCCGACGCCGCCCTGGCCCAGTTGTTCACCGAGGCGCGCACGCGCAACGCCTGGTCGGACCGGCCGGTGTCGGAGGACCTGCTGCGCAAGCTGTACGAGCTGACGAAATTCGGCCCGACGGCGGTCAACAACACCCCGGCGCGCTTCGTCTTCGTGACCTCGCCCGAGGCGAAGGCGCGGCTGGTGCCGCTGATGAGCGAGGGCAATCAGGCCAAGACGGCCCAGGCCCCGGTCACGGTGATCATCGGCCAGGACGTCGAATTCCACGAGCATCTGCCCAAGCTGTTCCCGCATGCGCCGGGGGCGAAGGACTGGTTCGCCGACGAGGCGGCGCGGCGCGAGTCGGCCTTCCGCAACGCCTCGCTGCAGGGCGGCTATTTCATGATCGCCGCGCGGGCGCTGGGGCTGGATGTCGGGCCGATGTCGGGCTTCGATCCCGAGGGCGTGAAGGCGGAATTCTTCGCCGGCACGACGGTGGAGCCGAACTTCATCGTCAGCCTCGGCTACGGCACGGACGAGAACCTGTTCCCGCGGTCGCCGCGGTTCACGTTCGAGGAAGCGGCGGAGATTCTTTAGGGACTGGCGGGCGAGGAGCGCAGGCCGGCCTAAACAGGCCGCCTGCGCCGAAGCCGGCCGTCAGGACGCGGGATCGTTCGCAAAGGCTTCGATCGGCGCGGCGGCGTTAAGTCTGGCCAGATCGCAGAAGCCTGACTCGGCCCTGCGGGCCCAGGCCTCTCTCATGAACGCGCCCTGAAACCATCCGTACTGAGCCGCGTCGAAGGACTCATAATGCTCGTTGAAGTAGGCGCGCGGATCCTCGCCGTCCGGGACCGGGTCGGGCAGCTGACCGAGGAACCCTGAGAAGGCTTCGATGCGCGCCGGCAGACGCGCCGCGTCTTCGGCGTCGAGACTCCAGTAGGCGATCGCGATGCGGTTCGCCTCGACCTCGGACTCCCATCTGTCGAGCGTTATCGCCCGGCGCGAGATGTGCTGCATCCAGTGGCCCATCTCGTGGGGGACCAGCAGGCTGTTGAAGATGTCGCCGAAAAGCGAGGCGCCTGACGGCTGTCCCGCCGTGTTCGCCCAGGCCGACATCAGCCCCTGCATCTCGGGCGGCAACTCTTCGTAGCGGCTGACGCGCATGGTTCGGTCGGTGAACTGATAGGACACCAGGGCTGGATGGGTCTGGACCTCGACCGTGGCCGGAAACGTGGGCTGTTGTCCGCAGGCGCGGTAGGCCTCGCTCACCCTCTCGACCAGTTGCGTGGTGGAGGCGGCCAGCGGATCGCCGGGCGGGGCCGCCTGAAGCAGGCCGATCGTCAGCCCGAGGGCAAGCGTTGAAAGCGACACCGGCATGGCACGTCTCCCTGATCTTCAGAGACGCTATCGCCATATTCCGCGCTTGCAAAGAACGGCGGTCGGCGTGGCCGCTGGCGACCCTCAGTCCTCGTCCGCCGCCTCGTCCGGGATCACCGGCAGCTCCACCGGCGCCGCCAGCGTCTTGATCTCGCCGATCTTCGCGCCGGGGAAGGCCTGCATGACGGCGACGATGAAGGGGTCGGCTTCGATGCCGGCGCGGACCTCGGCGCGTTTGCGGCGGTCGACCTCGATCATGGTCTCGCCGCCGCCCTGGCCGTTGGCGGCGATCAGCCAGGTGCGGCCGGTCCACTCCTTGAGCCGGGCGGCCAGCTTGCGGGCGAGGTCGATCGGCGCGCCCTCGATGCTCTCATAGGTGATGGCCCCGGGCTTGAAGGCGACCGGGCGGACGTAGCGCTGGACGTCCATCTGCAGGCCGACCTCGCGCTTGTCGCCGATCAGGGCGACGACCTGTTCGAACGACTGCGGATCCGGCAGGGCCGGCGCGGCGACCGGACGGGCCGCGAGCTGGGCCGAGGCG
>JAHJNW010000063.1 GCA_018820665.1 Alphaproteobacteria bacterium
CGCCGGCGAGGTCCGCCTCGGCTCGCTGATGGCCATGGATCCGGCCGGCCGCCAGGTCGAACTGCCCGGCGAACACACCCGCGAGCCCGCCTTCGGCCTGCCCGCCACCTGGATCGACGAGAGCCTGCGCGAAGAGGCGACCTTCCGCGGCTACACCATCGTCGACCCCTCGACGGTGCTGACCACCCACCTGACCGAGATCCTCAAGGAGAACATGGCCGAGCTGCTGTCCTACGCCGAGGTGCAGAAGCTGCTGAAGGAACTGGGGACCGAAGAGAAGAAGCTGGTCGACGAACTGATCCCCTCGGTCGTCACCGTCACCACCCTGCAGCGGGTGCTGCAGTCGCTGCTGCGCGAGAAGGTCTCGATCCGCGATCTCGGCGCCATTCTCGAGGGCCTCGCCGAGGCCGCGCCGCACACCAACTCGGTCACCACCCTGGTCGAGCACGTCCGCGGCCGTCTGGCCCGCCAGCTGTGCTGGCAGCACAAGGGCGACGACGGAGCCCTGCCGATCGTCACCCTGTCGCCCGACTGGGAGCAGGCCTTCGCCGACGCCCTCGTCGGCTCGGGCGAGGACAAGCAGCTGGCCATGGCCCCGTCGCGGCTGCAGGACTTCATCCGCGCCGTCCGCGACGTGTTCGAGCGCGCCGCCATGGCCGGCGAGACCGCCGTCCTGCTGACCGGCCCCCAGGTCCGTCCCTATGTCCGCTCGATCATCGAACGCTTCCGCGGACAGACCGTGGTGATGAGCCAGAACGAGATCCACCCCAAGGCCCGCCTGCGGACCATCGGCACGGTGTGACGTGGGAGGAGGGGGCTATTCCGCCTCCGTCCAGCCGCCCGCCGAGGCGGCCCGCGCCGCGTCATTGGCGGGGCGGGCGATCAGGCCCGACTGGGTGATCCAGACCTCGTATTTCGCCCCGTCGGCCATCGGCATATAGGCCCCGCCGCCATACAGGGTGTCGACCGCGTCGACGTACGAACGGTATTTGCGCGCCGTGTCCCAGGCGCTGACCCTCCATGGCAGACCGTTCGGTCCGACGTCGCCGCCGGCCAGCGGATGCACGCTGCGGGCGGCGTTGATCTCCTGCTCGATCGCCTGATAGCGGCCCGACAGCCGGTCCAGCCGGTACTGCGCGTTCAGCCCCAACACATTGGCCCATGGCTTCCACCTCAGCACCTGGGCCTCGATCCGCCATTCGTCGCCGTGCAGCGGATACAGATTGCTGACCGCGGGGGCGTTCTCGCCGCGTCCGGGCTGGATCACCGTGGCCTCATAGTACTGCGGCCCCAGCTGCCGGGTGGTGATGGTGGCCACCGGCCGCTCATAGGTCAGGCGCGAATAGGTCTGCACATCGAGACCCAGCAGGGCCGCGATCAGGGCGGCGGCGATGAAGCCGGCTCCCCCGACCCCGCCCACCAAGCCGCTGAGCCGGCCCCGGAACAGCGCCCCCAGACCCTTTGCCAGCAGCACCAGCCCGATCAGTCCGACCAGCGCCGGCGCGATCCACCACCACCAAACCATGTCGCATCCTCCCCTGTAAGGACATTCTTTACCCTGAATTCGTGACAGCGAGACAGTTTCCCTTCACGCGCGACTGGACAGGCCCAATCGCGCCGCTAATGCTCGCGGCCGATGTTTTCGGCTGTTCGCCCGTCCCTGCCCGCCCTGCTCCGGTTCGCGCGGACACCCAGCATCGGGCGATCGATCGTGGCCCTGCTGGCCGGCGCCATCCTGCTGCTGCTGGCGGTGAACGTGGCGACCTTCGTCATGATCCAGCGCACGGCCGAGTTCAACGACCAGGTCGAGCGCTCGCAACAGGTCCGCCGCGCCGCCCGCACCCTGCTGCTGTCGCTGGTCGACGCCGAGACGGGACAGCGGGGCTACCTGTTGACCGGTCGCGCGGCGTTCCTCGACCCCTATATCCGCGCCGAAATCTCCGTTCCCGAACAGATGGAAGAGCTGGAGGCGCTGACCGCCGACGATTCCCTGCTCCAGGACCAGGTTCCGCCGATGCTGGAGGCGGCGCGGGAAAAGATGGCCGAGATGGACCGAACCCTGAGCCTGTCGCGCACCGGCCGCACCGCCGAGGCGCTGGAGCAGGTGCGCTCCGGCCGGGGGCGGGCGCTGATGGACACGATCCGCGCCCGGATGGCGGCCATCGACGTGATCGAGAACGAGCGGCTGGCCTCACGCACCCAGCAGTCCGAGCGCGGCTCGCGCATGACCCTGTGGGCCAACGCCCTGGCCGCCCTGCTGGTGCTGGTGCTGGCCGGCATCATGATCTGGCTGGTTCGCCGCTACGTCGGCGAGCTCCAGTCCGCCCGCGATACCCTCGACCGCCTGAACGCCGGCCTCGAGGGCCAGGTCCGCGAGCGCACCGCCCAGCTGACCCGCGCCAATGACGAGATCCAGCGCTTCGCCTACATCGTCAGCCATGACCTGCGCGCCCCGCTCGTCAACATCATGGGCTACACCTCCGAACTGGAGCAGGCCGGCCGGGCGCTGGAGCGCCAGATCGCCTTGGTCGAAACCCGGGCGCCCAAATCGCTCGACGCCGAGGCCGTCACGGCGGTCCGCGAGGACGTGCCCGAGGCGATCGGCTTCATCCGCGCCTCGACCGGCAAGATGGACCGGCTGATCAACGCCATTCTGAAACTGTCGCGCGAGGGCCGCCGCAACCTCCTGCCCGAGATGCTCGACATGACCGCCATGGCCCAGGGCATCGCCGACAGCGTCCGCCACCAGACCGGCGAGGCCGGGGCGGAAATCGTCGTCGAGCCGCTGCCGCGGATCGAGAGCGACCGGCTGTCGATGGAGCAGATTCTCGGCAATCTGGTCGACAACGGCGTCAAATACCTCGACCCGTCCCGTCCCGGCCGGATCGTCGTCTCGGGCGCGGATGAGGGCGGTGGCTGGGTCGTCTATCGCGTCGCCGACAATGGCCGCGGCGTCTCGCCCCGCGACCATGAACGCATCTTCGAGCTGTTCCGCCGCTCCGGCAAACAGGACCGCCCGGGCGAGGGCCTCGGCCTCGCCTTCGTGCGCAACAGCGTCCGGCGCCTGGGCGGCGACATCCACGTCGAGTCGGAACTTGGAAAGGGATCGACTTTCGTGCTCAAATTCCCCACACGCCTGATCCTCGAAGAGTCCGGAGACACCGCATGAGCAGCGCCGTCAAGATTGTCATGGTCGAGGACGACCACGGCCACGCCCGGCTGATCGAAAAGAACATCCGCCGCGCCAACATCTCCAACGAGATCGCCCATTTCGCCGACGGCGGCACGGCCCTCGACTATCTGTTCAGCGAGGAGGTCCGGCTCAACGGGCCGATGCTGATCCTGCTGGACCTCAACCTGCCGGACATGTCGGGCACCGACATCCTCGAACGGGTCAAGGGCGACGACCGCCTCAAGCGCGCGCCGGTCGTGGTCCTGACCACCACCGACGACAAGACCGAGATCCAGCGCTGCTACGACCTCGGCTGCAACGTCTACATCACCAAGCCGGTCGACTACGAGAGCTTCGCCGACGCCATCCGCCAGCTGGGCCTGTTCCTGTCGGTGATGCAGGCCCCGGACATCGACTGACCTTGCACACCCCCGCCCCGGTCATCCGCCTGCTCTACATCGACGATGACCGCGGCCTGTCGCGGCTGGTCGAGAAGGAGCTGGGCCGTCACGGCTATGCCGTCACCTGCGCGCCCGACGGCGAGGCGGGTCTTGAGGTGCTGGCCGCGCGGACCGGCGATTTCGACGTCGTCGCCCTCGACCACTACATGCCCGGCCGCGAGGGCCTCGACATCCTGCCCGAGCTCCTCGCCCTCGAGACGCCGCCGCCGGTGGTCTATGTCACCGGGGCCCAGGAGGGCCGCATCGCCGTCGCCGCCCTGCGCGCCGGGGCCGCCGACTATGTCATCAAGGACGTGTCCGAGGACTTCACCGCCCTGCTGCGCAATGCGCTCGAGGACGCCGTCCTGCGCCGCCGCCTGCAGCGCGAACACGAGGCGGCCCAGGAGCAGGTACGCCTCGCCCGCGACCGGGCCGAGGCCATGCTGCGCGAGGTCAACCACCGGGTCGGCAACTCCCTGCAACTGGTCTCCAGCTTCATGTCGCTGCAGCTGCGCCACCTCGCCGACGAGGGCGCCCGCGCCGCGCTCCGGGAATCCCAGGCCCGGATCGAGGCCGTGGCCCACGTTCACCGCCGGCTCTACACCTCGGGCGACATGTCCTCGGTGGCGATGGACGAATATCTCGAAGGCCTGATCGCCGAGCTGGGCCAGTCCCTGGCCCCCGGCGCCGGCTCGCCGACCCTGAAGCTGACCGCGCGGCCGTTGAAGGTCTCGACCGACCAGGCCGTGTCGATCGGCGTGGTCGTGACCGAACTGGTCACCAACGCCGTCAAATACGCCTATGCCCCCGGCCAGACCGGCGAGATCCGCATCATCCTCGAACCCGACGCCGGCAACGCCCGGGCCATACTGACGGTCGAGGACGACGGCCCCGGCCTCGGCGACGCCAAGCCCAAGGGCACCGGTCTGGGCGGCAAGATCATTTCCGCCATGGCTTCGGGCCTGCGCTCGGCGGTCGAATACGATCCGGCCCATCCCGGCGTCCGCGCCCGCCTCGCCTTCGACCTCTGAGCGACGACGCGGTATAATGCCCCATGCTCCAGTTCGGCGTCCCTGATTCATCCCTCGACTACCTCGTTCGGCCGACCGCCTTCGGCCTCGTCTTTCACGACGGGAAGCTGGCCTGCGTCCGCGTCGATCGCGGCGAGGGCAGCTACTACGACCTGCCCGGCGGCGCCCTCGACGGCGACGAGACCGAGCAGCAGGCGGTGGTCCGCGAGTTCGTCGAGGAGACCGGGATGACCATCCGCCCGGTCAGCCGGATCGTCGAGGCCGCCCAGTATTTCCGCAAGTCCGACGGCGCGCCGGTCAACAACACCGGCGGCGTCTGGATCGCCGAACAGCTGGCCCTCGATCCCGCTGCCAAGGTCGAGGACGATCACCAGCTGGTCTGGCTGCATCCGCACACGGCCCTGAACGAATTGCGCCATGACGCCCACGCCTGGGCCGTCGCCGTCTGGCTGCGTCGCGGCCAGTGAGCCGCCGCCGTCCGCCCCCGGACCCGCGGCGAACCCTTTGACGCAGCGACGGAACGTCCCGCCCTTCTGGTGGTTGAACCTGCATACGCGGCGCTTCTGCCGCGCCCTGCAAGGAGTCACACATGGCTGATCATGATCGCATCGAAGGCGCCGCCAAAAACATGGGCGGCAAGGCCAAGGAAGCGGCCGGGAATGTCACCGGCGACGAAAAACTGAAAGCCGAAGGCAAGGCCGATCAGGTCGAAGGCAAGGTCCAGAACGCCGTCGGCGGCGTCAAGGACAGCGTCCGCGACGACAAACACTAAGCCGCCGCTCTGAACCATCAAACGCCGCGTTCCCTCACCGGGGGCGCGGCGTTTGCCTGTCCGCTATCCCGGTTCGCTAGTCGTCGTCCCCGCCCAGACGGATGCGCAGGCCCTCCCGGGACGGCTCGCTGCCGTCGCCGGGCCGGCATTCCTCCGTCCAGGTCACGCCGCCCTCGGCCCGGGCGCGGGGCCGCGTCTCGCAGACCTGTTCGACCAGCCGGCTCGTCGCCGGACCCGACCGGCTGGGCGCGCCGCACTGCAGGGCGTAACGATCGCCGGCGGCTTCCTGCCGGCATTGCTCGGCCGCGCTGGTCCCGGCCAGGCCGACCGGCAGATCGTCGCCCAGATGGGCGGCGAGGGCGGCGCGCACACGGACCTGACAGGCCTCCATGCTCTCGTCGGCCTTGCGGATCAGCGGACTGCACTCCGACCGTTCATAGCCATAGGGGTCGGCGCGGGCCCAGTCGGGTATGGCCGGGATCGCCGCGGGGGCCTCGGCCGCCACGGGCTCGGGCGGCGGCGGCGTCTGCCACACCACCTGACCGGGGGCGGCCTGCTGCAGAACGAGGGCGACGACCAGGGCGGGGAGCATGGGAACCTCCTGAAGGCGTTGGCCGCAGGCTAGCCTATTTGGCCAGCGCCCGCATCGCCTTCTCCAGCCCTTCCAGCGTCAGCGGATACATCCGCTCGTCGACCAGTTCCCGGATCATCCCGACCGAGGCCGAATAGCTCCAGTAGCGTTCGGGCGACGGGTTCAGCCAGGCGGTCTTGTCCCATTGCAGCATGGCCCGCTTCATCCAGACGGCCCCCGCCTCCTCGTTCCAGTGCTCGACCGAACCGCCGGGCATGGTCACCTCATAGGGGCTCATGGTGGCGTCGCCGACGAAGATGGCGCGCCAGTCGCCGGGGTATTTGTTCAGCACCTCCCAGGTCGGGATCTTCTCGCTGTGCCGACGCCGGTTGTCCTTCCACACGCCCTCGTAGAGGCAGTTGTGAAAGTAGAAGAATTCCAGATGTTTGAACTCGGTCTTTGCGGCCGAGAACAGCTCCTCGCACATCTTCACATGGGCATCCATCGAGCCGCCGATGTCGAGGAACAGCAGCACCTTGATCGTATTGCGCCGCTCAGGCCGCATATGGATGTCCAGCCAGCCCTGACGCGCCGTGCCGTCGATGGTGGCGTCCATGTCCAGCTCGTCCGGGGCGCCCTGTCGCGCGAACCGCCTCAACCGACGCAGGGCGACCTTGATGTTGCGCGTGCCCAGTTCGACCTGGTCGTCCAGATTGCGGTATTCGCGCTTTTCCCAGACCTTGACCGCCCGGCCGTGCTTGCCCGGCCCGCCGACGCGCACGCCCTCGGGATTGTAGCCGCCGTGCCCGAACGGGCTGGTCCCGCCGGTGCCGACCCACTTGCTGCCGCCCTCGTGCCGGCCCTTCTGCTCCTCCAGACGCTGCTTCAGCGTCTCCATGAGTTTTTCAAAGCCGCCCAGCGCCTCGATCTGCGCCTTCTCCTCGTCGGTCAGGTATTTCTCGTTCAGCAGCTTCAGCCAATCCTCGGGCACGTCCAGCGCCGGTTCGTCGCCCGCGCCGAGCGTCTCGACCCCGGCGAACACCTTGCCGAACACCTGGTCGAACCGGTCATAGTGTTTCTCGTCCTTGACCAGGACCGCCCGCGACAGGTGGTAGAAGTCGTCGACCCGGCGACCGGCCACATCCTTGTCCATGGCCTCCATCAGATGGAGCCATTCCTTCATCGACACGGGAACCTTGGCGTCGCGCAGGGCGGTGAAGAAGGGGAGGAGCATGGGCGTCTCTAGCGCGAAACGGCGAGCGCGTGTGGAATCTGCGCCGCGAACCGCTCAGCCGCCGATCGGGCGAGGTCTTCCGCCTGGTCCGGCGGACCCGAAGCTCGCATCTTGAAGGTCCACGGGCCGATTTGCCGGACGAGAATGACCGTCGACAGCAGCTGCCCGTTTGGATGCCGGCCGCGGAAGGCGCCGAAGCCTACGTCCGCGGCGCCGGGCGGCGCGGCGATGTCGAGGCGCTGGACCTCGGTCCAGACCGCCTCGATTTCCTGGACCGCCTGGGCCATGGCGGTCTTCTCGGACCATTCGGGCCGGTAGCGGGTCGCATAGACCGTATAGACCGCCCCCGGTGAGGTGCCACAGCCGACGTCGTCGCCGCGTGACCGCACCCCCGGCCTGACGGGATAGATCCTCACGCTGTTCCGGGCGGCGTCCGCTTCGAAGCGGCAGATCATGCCGCTGGCCCGGTGGTGCAGACGGATGTCATCGCTGTCGGTGACGTTCTCGAAGACGCCGTCGGCCTGACCCGCGGACAGGATTTGATCCCCCACAGCGCGTGCGGCGACCGGATCGGGCGCGAAGATCGCAAGCGCGAGAGTCAGGGCGACGATCATGGCGGGTCTCCTTGGCGCGGGCGTCAGGGATCAAGCCACGCCCGACGCCTGCCGTCTATCCGCGCCGCAGGATGAACTCGTCATCCAGCCAGTCGCCGACCGGATACTGATACTCGCCGACCTTTTCGAACCCGCGGGCGGCGTACATCGCCTGGGCCTTCGCATTGCCGCTCCAGACGCCGATCCACAGCGGCCCGTCGCTGTGGGCCTCCATCCAGTCCAGAGCCACGGTCAGCAGACGGCGGCCGACGCCCAGCCCCTGGGCCTCCTTGGCCACATACAGCCGCCGCAGCTCCGTATGGCTGGCCTGCGCCTCCGGGTGGGGCAGGGTGTTCGGTCCGGCGTTGGCGAAGGCCAGCAGCGCGCCCTCGCGCTCGGCCACCCACCATGCCCCGCCGGGCTCCTTCAGCTTTTCGCGGACGGCCCCGGGGCTGAAGCTGGCGTCCAGAAAGCGGGTCAGGTCGCCGGCCGGGTAGGGAATGCCGAAGCCGTTGACGAAGGTGTCGATGAAGGTCCGCCAGCCGAGCTCGCCGAGGGCGGCGGCGTCGGCGTCGACGGCGGGGCGGATCACGGGCTCGGTCATGGCTTCGCGCTTACGATCTTGATCGGAACGCGACAAGCCCGCGCCGGGCGCATAACCTCGCGCCGATGAGCGTCCCTCTCTTCACCCACCCCGACATGCTGGACCACCATCCCGGCGTCGGCCATCCCGAACGGCCCGAGCGTTTGAAGGCGGTGCTCGACGCGCTCGACGACGCCCGCCTGTCCGGCGACCGCCGACCCGCCACCGAGGCCGCCATCGCCGATCTGGAGCGGCTGCATCCGGTCGGCTATGTCGCCCGCCTGCTGACCGCCGCCCCGGCCGCCGGCCTCAACCAGCTGGACGCCGACACCATCCTGTCGCCCGGCAGCGTGCGCGCCGCCCGCCTCGCCGCCGGGGCCGTGATCGACGCGGTCCGCGCCGTGGCCCGGGGCGAGACCGCCCG
>JAHJNW010000064.1 GCA_018820665.1 Alphaproteobacteria bacterium
CCCCTCCTGATCGCTACGCGATCTGTCCTCCCCATCGGCCTTCGCCTATGGGGAGGTGAGCGGCTGACCGCCCCCTGCCCCTACTGGCAGGCGAGGCACTCGTCGTAGTCGGTGCGGGCGGCGCTGAAGAGGTCGGGCTGGTTGACGTCGACCTCGACCTCGGCCTTGTTCTCGGCGCCGGCGAAGGCGGCGCGCTGCACCGATTTGGAGCGCAGGTAGTAGAGCGACTTCACGCCGGTCTCCCACGCGCGCCAGTGCAGCATGTGCAGGTCCCATTTGTCGACGTCGCCCGGGATGAACAGGTTGATCGACTGGGCCTGGCAGATTTCCGGCGCGCGGTCGGCGGCCAGTTCGACCACCCAGCGCTGGTCCAGCTCGAAGGCGGTCTTGAAGATGGCCTTCTCGTCCTCGTCGAGGACGTCGAGGTGCTGGACCGAACCCTCGTGCTCGAGGATCGAGGACCAGATGATGTCGGTGTCGGCGCCGCGCGAGGCCAGCACCTTCTCCAGATAAGGGTTCTTGACGGCGAAGGAGCCGGACAGGGTCTTGTGGGTGTAGATATTGGCCGGGATCGGCTCGATGCCGGCGCTGGTGCCGCCGCAGATGATCGAGATCGAGGCGGTCGGGGCGATGGCCATCTTGTGGCTGAACCGCTCCATCACGCCGCGCTCGGCGGCGTCCTCGCACGGGCCCTTCTCTTCGGCCAGCAGGCGGCTGGCCTTGTCGGCCTCGCGGCGCAGGTGTTTGAACAGCCGCATGTTCCACGACTTGGCCATCGCGCTTTCGAAGGCGACGCCCTGGGCCTGGAGGAAGGAGTGGAAGCCCATCAGGCCGAGGCCGACCGAACGTTCACGCTTGGCCGAATAGACGGCCGCGGCCATGGCCGGCGGGGCGCGGCGGATGAAATCTTCCAGCACATTGTCGAGGAAGCGCATGACGTCCTCGACGAATTTCGGCTCCTCGCGCCATTCGAGGAAGGTCTCGGCATTGACCGAGGACAGGCAGCAGACGGCGGTGCGGTCGACGCCGAGGTGGTCGCGGCCGGTGTGCAGCATGATCTCGGCGCACAGGTTGGACTGTTTGACCGACAGGCCGAGCTCGCGCTGGTGCGGCGCCATCTGGCGGTTCACGGTGTCGGAGAAGATCAGATAGGGCTCGCCGGTCTGCAGGCGGATCTCGAGGATCTTCTGCCACAGGCTGCGGGCGTCGACGGTCTTGAGGACCTCGCCGTCCTTGGGCGACTTGAGGTCGAAGGTCTTGCCGTCGCGGACCGCGAACATGAATTCGTCGGTGATGTTGATGCCGTGGTGCAGGTTCAGGGACTTGCGGTTGAAGTCGCCCGACGGTTTGCGGATCTCGAGGAACTCCTCGATCTCGGGGTGGTGGACGTCGAGATAGACGGCCGCCGAACCGCGCCGCAGCGAGCCCTGGCTGATGGCGAGGGTCAGGGAGTCCATGACGCGGATGAAGGGGATGATGCCCGAGGTCTGGCCCGCGCCCTTGACCTTCTCGCCGATCGACCGGACGCCGCCCCAGTAGGTGCCGATGCCGCCGCCGTTGGAGGCGAGGGAGACGTTCTCGTTCCAGACGCTCTGGATGCCGTCGAGGCTGTCGCCGACGGCGTTGAGGAAGCAGGAGATCGGCAGGCCGCGGTCGGCGCCGCCGTTGGACAGCACCGGGGTGGCCGGCATGAACCAGAGCTTGGACATATAGTCGTAGACGCGCTGGGCGTGGTCGGAGTCGTCGGCATAGGCCGTGGCGACCCGGGCGAACATGTCCTGGTAGGACTCGCCGGCCAGCAGATAGCGGTCTTCCAGCGTCTTCTTGCCGAAATCGGTCAGCAGGTCGTCGCGCGACCGGTCCAGCTGGATGGACGGAACCACCTTGAGCACGGGTCGATCAGCGCCGTCCGCGGCCGCAACCGACTGGAAATCCACTGTCTTCAACGCTTCGCCGCCGGCCATAATCGTCACTGCCCTGAACTGATATCGAATGAGACGTCCGCGCCGATGACCACATCATCTAGTGGCCGAAGCGCTCCCCAAGCCCACATATAGCGCGCAGATGGCTAACCAACCGTCAACGGGGTTGACGATCACTTTATAGGCGAATCGCCATCAAGACGGGGGATGAGCCTGTGGACAGGCCGCGACGACAGGATGACAGGGGTGTGACGCCGCTCGCGGCCGTCGATCACGAACGCGTGAGGGGAACGTCCCGCAAGCGGGACCGTTTCGGGCCGATGACCACCGATCAACTTGTCGCCTTCGCCCGCCGCGCCCTGCGCATCGCCCGCGCCGAAATCGCCGCCGTCAGCGCCCTGTTCATCGTCGCCCTGGGGGTGATGACCTTCGTCGAACTGGCCGACGACATGACCGAGGCCGACGGCCGGGCCTTCGACCAGGCGGTGCTGGACGCCCTGCGCCCCGGAGCCATGATCGACCCGTGGGGCCCCGGCTGGCTGGAAGAAGCGGCGATGGACCTGACGGCGCTGGGCGGGATCGCCGTGCTGGGGCTGTTCGCCGTGGTGACGATCGGCTTCCTGTTCATGCAGCGCAAGCGGCTGTCGGCCCTGCTGCTGGTCGTCGGCCTGGCCGGCGGGGTGGCGCTGAGCGAGGGGCTGAAGGCGGTGTTCGGGCGCGAACGGCCGCCGGAGGCGCTGCAGGCGGTCGAGACGCTGAACGCCAGCTTCCCCTCGGGCCACAGCCTGCTGTCGGCGGTCTTCTATCTGAGCATAGGGGTGATGCTGACCCGGGCGTTCCCGGAGCGGCATTTCAAGGCCTATGTCATGGGAGTGGCGGTGCTGCTGACCCTGATCGTCGGGGTGACGCGGGTCTATCTGGCGGCCCACTGGGCCACCGACGTGCTGGCCGGATGGAGCGTCGGCGCGGCCTGGGCCATGACCCTGTGGCTGGTCGCCTATGCGGTGCAGCGGCGCCAGTCGTCGCGGCCGCAGGAGCCGCATGTGTTGCCGGTGGATGAGGAGGGGTAGGGATCAGGGATGAGGGGCGAGGGATGACCAGGGATTGGGGATAACGCCTCGACCCTCGCCCCTCGCCTCTCGTCCCTAGCCGGCCCCGAACTCCAGGTCCTTCCGCGCCGAGATGATGGTGACGATGAAGCCGGCGAGGACGTCGAGCATGACCATGGTCACGATCAGGAAGAAGGTCGAGGTGGCGAAACCCTTGATCAGCAGGAACTCGACCAGGCAGACGACGAACAGGATCATCGACAGGGCGTGATTGACGATGGCGACCTTCTGGCTGGAGGTCGATTTCAGCAGTTCGAAAAACAGCAGGATCAGGGCGAGGAACAGGATCATGTCGCCGACGCCGACGCTCCAGCCCGCCCCCGAGGCCATGGGGATGGTGAACAGGATGTCGCGCAGGCCGCCGTCCGTGGCCACCACGCCGGACACGCCCATCAGGCCGGTCAGGACGACGATATTGTACAGCACGACGGGGATCACGAGCAGCGGCAGGGCGATCAGCATGGCTGGAGCTCCAGAGCGAAGGGCGCGGCACGGCCGCGCTTGTTAACCATGAATAGCCGCGATTGATCCCCGCCGCCACATCTGGTCGCCGAAGCAGCGCCGGCTCAGAGCTCGGTGACCGTTCCCGGCCGGCGCGAGCGCGACTTCAGCCACATGACGCCCAGCAGGTCCGACACGGAGGCGACCAGCCGGCCCCAGTTGGTGTATTTCGACCGCCCGGTCTCGCGATGGCGGTGATCGACGTCGAGATAGCGGTTCTCATAGCCCTCGCGGATCATCAGCGCCGGCAGGTAGCGGTGCAGGTGATCGAAATAGGGCAGGCGCAGGAAGACGTCGCGGCGGAAGGCCTTGAGGCCGCAGCCGGTGTCGTCGGCGTCGTCGGCCAGCAGCCGCTTGCGGATGCGGTTGGCCCATAGCGAGGCCTGGCGCTTGGCCCCGGAGTCCTGGCGTTTGGCGCGCACGCCGCCGACGAGGGCGACCTGGGGCGGCGAGGCGATCAGCAGGTCGACCAGGCGGGGGGCGTCGGCCGGCGGGTTCTGGCCGTCGCCGTCGAGAGTGACGACGATCGGGGCGCGGGCGGCCAGCACCCCGGTGCGGACGGCGCGGCTCTGGCCGGCGTTCGAGCCATGGCTGAGCACGCGCAGGGCCGGCAGTTCGGCCATCAGGGCGCGCAGCTCGGCCAGGGTGCCGTCCTTCGAGGCGTCGTCGACGAAGACCATTTCATAGGACCGGCCGGCGAAGGCGGCGGCGATGTCGCGGGCCAGGGGGCCGGCGGCGCCTTCCTCGTCATGCACGGGAACGACGACGGAGATGTCGGGGGTCACTCTTGGGGTCGCTTCGATCATGCCGTCCTGTAGCGGGTTTCGCGGCCGGGCGGGAGGCCCGCGCGGGCCCCGATAGAGGGGACTATGACGCGGCGTGAAACGGCGTGATAGGAAGACGGCCATGATGCGCCCCGATCTCGACCGATTCATCGCCGGCTGGCGCGGCCCGCTGCTGGCGGCCCTGGTGGCCCTGTTCGCCGGCCTGCCGGTGCTGATGCTGCTGCCGCCGCTGGACCGCGACGAGAGCCGCTACGCCCAGGCGACCTCGCAGATGTTGGAGAGCGGCGACTATGTCGACATCCGCTTCCAGGACGATCCGCGCTGGAAGAAGCCGGTCGGCATCTACTGGATGCAGGCGGCGGCGGTGGCCGTGACCTCCAGCGTCGAGAATCGCGACATCCAGCCCTACCGCCTCCCCTCGCTGCTGGGGGCCATGCTGGCGGCGGCGGCCTGCGCCTGGGTCGGGGCGGCGATGTTCGGCCAGAGGGCAGGCTTCCTCGCCGGAGCCATGCTGGGAGCCACCTTCCTGCTGTCGACCGAGGCGGGCATCGCCAAGACCGACGCCATGCTGTGCGCGGCGGTGACCATCGCCATGGCCGGGCTGGCGCGGATCTATCTGGCGACCCGGGCCGGCGAGGCGCCGCGACGACCGCACAAGCTGATGTTCTGGCTGGGGATCGGCCTGTCGATCCTGATCAAGGGGCCGATCGGCCTGATCGTTGTGGTCCCGGCCATACTGCTGCTGTCGCTGTGGGACCGGGACGTCAAATGGCTGATGCGGCTGGGCTGGGGCTGGGGCCTGCCGCTGGTGGCCCTGATCGTCGGGCCGTGGGCCATCGCCATCACCATCGCCACCGACGGCGGTTTCTGGCGCGAGGCCATCATCGGCGATCTGGCTCCCAAGATCGCCGGGGGCCATGAGAGCCATGGGGCGCCGCCGGGCTATTATCTGATCGGCGTGCTGCTGATGTTCTTCCCGCTGACCCTGATGCTGCCGGCGGCGGTGTCGACGGGGTGGCACAGGCGGGCCGAGCCGGCGGTCCGCTTCCTCGTCTGCTGGCTGGTGCCGGCGTGGATCATCTTCGAGCTGACGCCGACCAAGCTGGCCCACTACACCCTGCCGACCTATGGGGCGCTGGCCCTGCTGGCGGCGGCGGCGCTGACGCGGCCGATCGGGCCGGTGTCGCGCTATGCCGGGGCCGGGCTGGCGCTGTTCGGCGGGCTGGTGATCGTGCTGCTGACCGTCTTCGGCCTGACCGAATACGGGCGGTCGACGGCCCAGACCTGGGCGACCATCACCATCGTCTTCGCGGCGCTGGCGGCGCTGATCGGGGCCTTCCTGCTGATCCAGCGGGCGCCGACGGCGGCGGTGATCGTCTCGATCGCCCTGGGGCTGGTGGCCCACGCCGGACTGGCAGGAACGCTGCGCCAGCTGCGTCCGCTGGCCGTCGCGCCGCAGTTGCAGAAGGTGCTGGAGCGGGCCGACCTGCATCCGCGCCAGGGGCGGCCGGGGCCGGTGGCGATCACCGGCTTCCATGAGCCCAGCTTCGTCTTCCTGACCGGGCGCGAAACCGAGCTGACCGACGCCGCCGGGGCGGCGCAGGCCCTGGCCGAGGGCCGGCCGGTGATCGTCGATGCGCGCGACGCCGACGCCTTCAGCGCCGCCTCGGCCGAACTGGGGGTGACCGGCCGGGCCGTCGGGGTGGTCAAGGGCCACAACTATTCGCGCGGCGACGACGTGAGCCTGACGGTCTATGCGCCGTCGGGGAGCGCGGCGCCGTGAGCCCGACCGGGAAGCGGGCGATCACCCTCGTCGAGGTCGGGCCGCGCGACGGGCTGCAGAACGAGAAACAGGTGCTGACGCCGGCCGTCCGCGCCGAACTGGTGCGGCGGCTGGAGACGGCGGGGGCGCCGCGCATCGAGGCGGTCAGCTTCGTCCATCCGAAATATGTACCGCAGATGGCCGGGGCCGAAGAGGTCATGGCCGCCCTGCCCCACGCGCCGGGCCGCAGCCGCATCGGCCTGGTGCTGAACGGCAAGGGCTATGACCGGGCGCTGGGGACCAGTGTCGACGAGGTCAATGTGGCGATGTCGGCGACCGACGGCTTCGGGCTGAAGAACCAGGGCATGGGCGTCGACCAGCAGGTGTCGATGCTTTCCGACATCCTGACCGGGCGGGCCAACGCCGAGGGCGAGCCGGGCGCGACGCCGTCGCTGTCGGCCACCCTGTCGTGCGTCTGGGGCTGTCCGTTCGACGGCGAGGTGTCCGACGACCAGGTCGCCGATCTGGTCGGGCGGATCGGTGAGCTGGGGGTGAAGGAGATCGCCCTGGCCGACACCATCGGCGTCGGCGATCCCTGGAGCGTCACGCGCAAGGTCGAGGCGGCGCGCAAGGCGGCGCCCGAAGCGGTGCTGCGGCTGCATTTCCACGACACGCGCAACACCGGCCTGGCCAACGCCTATGCGGGCGTCGAGGCCGGGGTCGATGTGCTGGACGCCGCGGTCGGCGGCATCGGCGGCTGTCCGTTCGCGCCGGGGGCGACGGGCAATATCGCCACCGAGGACCTGGTCTATATGCTGGAGCGGGCGGGGTATTCGACCGGCTACGACCTCGACGCCCTGATCGAGACGGCGCGCTGGATCGGCGGCCTGATCGGCCGGCCGGCGCCGAGCGCCCTGAGCCGCGCCGGGGGATGGCCGACTTAGGTCGAAGACGGCCCGCGATTTGATCAAAGTCGGTTTGGCGGGCGGCCCGGTGTGCGAAGGTCGGGTCCGTCCCGATGGAAACCGCCATGCCGAACGCCCTCTACGCCCAGCGCCTGATGTTCGCCGCCGAAGCCGCCGCCCTGATCCCCTCGGGCGCCCGGGTCGCCATGGGGCTGGGCTTCTCGCAGCCGCCGGCGATCCTCGCGGCGCTGGCGGAGCGGGCCCGGGCCGGGCAGGTCGATGAGGTCAGCCTGTATTACCTGCTGTCGACAGGCATCGCCGGCCAGACGGTGTTGACCGACGCGCTGATGGGCCGCATCCGCCCGATGAGCCTGTTCCACAGCGCCATCGAACGCGGGCTGGAGGCGCGGGCGCGGGCGGCGGGGCGGCCCAATCCGGTGCGCTTCATCCCGACCGGCTTCCAGCAGACGCCGCGGGTGATGCGCGAGGCCGGGGTCGACACCCTGATCTGCACCGTCTCGCCGATGGATGCGGACGGCTTTTTCAGTTTCGGGACCAACACCGACTACAGCAAGCCGGTCAGCGACCACGCCGGGCGGATCATCCTCGAGGTCAATCCGGCCATGCCGCGGGTGTTCGGCGACTGCACGGTCCATGTCTCGCGCGTCACCGCCGTGGTCGAGAACCAGACCCCGCTGCTGGAGCTGCCAGTGGCTGAAGCGACGCCGAACGACATCACCATCGGCGCCCTGATCGCCGAGCTGATCGAGGACGGGGCGACGCTGCAGATGGGCATCGGGGCCCTGCCCAACGCCGTCTGCGCGGTGCTTGGGGACCGGCGCGACCTGGGCCTGCACACCGAGATGCTGACGCCGGGCCTTGCCCGGCTGATGCAGGACGGGGTGATCACCAACGCCCGCAAGACCCTGCACCCGGGCAAGGGGGTGTTCTCCTTCTGCATGGGGACGCGGGAGACCTATGACTTCCTCGACGGCAATCCGGACATCGAGGCGTATCCGGTCGACTATGTGAACGACCCGGCGGTGATCGCGCGCAATGCGAAGATGGTCTCGGTCAACGCCACGCTGCAGATCGACCTGACCGGAGCCTGTTGTTCGGAGCATCTGAACGGACGCCAGTTCACCGCCTCGGGCGGCCAGCTGGACTTCGTGCGCGGGGCCTATGGCTCGCCGGGCGGGCGGTCGATCATCGCCTGCCATTCGACGGCGGCCAAGGGGACGGCGTCGCGGATCGTGGCGCGACTGGACGGGCCGGTGACGACGCCGCGCAACGACGTCCACATCATCGTCACCGAACACGGCCGCGCCGAGCTGAAGGGCAGGAGCGACGCCGAACGCGCCCGGGCCCTGATCGCCATCGCCGACCCGGCCTTCCGCGACGGGCTTGAACAGGCGGCGGCGGAGATGGGGCTGCTGGGGTAGCCCCCCGCTCAGGCCGGTCTCGCCCGGCCGCGCAGCCAGAAGCCGTAGCCGAAGGTCACGGCCATCCCGAGAAGGATGGCGCCGCAGCCGCCGATCAGGGCGACCTGGAAGGGGGCGAAGGCCCACAGGGCGGCATAGACGAGGCCGCTGAGGGCCATGGACCAGCCGGCGACCCGCCGCGCTTCACGGCCGCAGGCGCTGGGCACGAAGGTCTTGGGCATCCGGTTGCCCTGCCAGGCGATCATCAGCCCGGTCGCGCCCAGCACGATCCGGTTGACCATGTCGGTGTCGATATAGCCCTCCCGGCGGGCGAAGCTGGCGGCGAGCGCGAGGGCGACGATGCCGGCGCCCCAGGCGAGATTGCCGATCAGATCCCGGTTCATTTGTCTGTCTCCTTGCTGGGTCCGGCCTCGGGCGTCTCAGCGCCGAGGCCGACGGAATGAACGAAGCCCAGCAGCGCATCCTCGAGCACCGTGAGCTTCAGATGGTAGATGACGGACTTGCCGGCCTTTTCGGCGTGGACGAGGTCGGCCTCCTTCAGCACCGCGAAATGCGCCGACATGGTCGGCTTCGAGACGTCGAAACGGTCGCTGAGCTCGCCCGCGCTCAGGGGTCCCTGCCGCAGCAACTGAAGCACCCGGCGGCGGGTGGGATCGGAAAGGGCTTTGAAGACCGAGCTCATATTGCGATGATTAGCTAATCATCGAAATGAGTCAAGCGGGGAATCGCCAAAACCGTCGCGGCGTCGTTTTTCAGGGATTGCTCAGGGTTTGCTCATGCCGCTCACCCGGTCGGCGGCGCAGGTTGGGGCCTCAATCAGCAAGGAGGCAGGCCGGATGACAGGCATGGTGGACAAGGGCGGGGCCGGGCTGGACCGGCTGTTGCGGACGCTGTTCTGGGGCGGGGCCGCGGCGCTGTGGCTGCTGCCGGCAGCGGCGATGCAGGTCGTCGACGGCATGGACTGGAGCGTGTCGGACTTCGTCGTCTGGGGCGTAATGCTGCTGATCGCCGCCGGGGTCTGCGAACTGGCGCTGCGGGCGTCCGGTGATCTGGCTTACCGGGCCGGGGTGGTGGTCGCGGTCGGGGCCGGCTTCCTGCTGGTCTGGGTCAATCTGGCGGTCGGCATCATTGGCAGCGAGGACGATCCGGCCAATCTGATGTTCTTCGGCGTGCTCGCCGCCGGCGTCATCGGCGGCTTCGCGGCGGACTTCCGGGCGCGGGGGATGGCGCGGGCGCTGCTGGCCATGGCTGTGTTGCAGGGTCTGGCGGGCGCGACAGCCCTGGCCGCCGGCTGGGGCGCGGGCGGCGAAAACTGGCCGCAGGCCATCTATGTCATGAGCGGCTTCTTCGGCGGACTGTGGCTGTTGTCGGCCTGGCTGTTCCGCAAGGCGGCGCGGAGCGCGGCGCCCGTCGCGCGGGCGGACCGGTGATGACGGACGCGGTGGCCCTGACCCGCAGCCAGCTGGTCGAGGAGCCGTTGGGCGGCCGGACCTGGCGCGGAGCCCTGACCAACCTCGGGGACCGGCTGTACACGGGGCTGACGGTGGAGATCCGCTTCGTCGATGGCGACGGCCGGGCGGCGGGCGGTCTGAGCGGCCGCGCCGAGCGACTGGCCCCCGGGTCCGGGCTGGAGCTGCAGTCGCGCCTCCGGGCCGGAGCGGCGGGGCTGCGGGTCGGGACGCTGCGGTGGGCGGCGGCGGACGGGGAGCGGGGGGAGATTGAACTATGGGAGGTGTAGGGTCGGAAGGCCGCTTTTTCGCATGGCTCAACCTACCATGAGATGGAATTCAATCCTCAAAACGACGGCAATATTCGCCGCTGTAGGGCCCCTTGTTGGATTGCTCCTGACTGGGGGGCTCCCCATCCTATGGCTGTCTTTCATTCTGGGCGGCATACCCGTTCTCGCAGCGTACCTAGTTGGGCTGGGTCCCGCTATCATCACGGGGTTGCTTGTCGCGATCCAGGCTCAAAAACGCAATCTCTGGCTCTATTGGCTCACGGCTGTAGCTTCTGGGGCTTTGACTTCGGCTGCACTCGCTTTTCTGGCAGGGGGAGCTCCAGAGGCCACTTTGCGTCTTGCTTGCATCGGAGCTGGGGCAGCCTTGGTCTGCGCCCTGATCGCTATGGGTCCAGCAGGGCTCGGGCCTGCAATCCCGCCACAGGTGGCGGCGATGACGCGAGGGTGGGACGCTGCGTCTGTCTTTTTTGCTGCCCTCGGGGCCGTCTGCATTTTCCTGGCCTGCCACCTAGGCTTGATGATCTTCTAGGTTCCAAGTCCTGCCTACCACCCATCCCATACCTCCGCGCGCCCGGCCCCCCGGCCCTAGAGGTTCAGCAGCGCCGGGTCGCCGCCCTGGGCGGCGATGTTGTTGCTGATGGCTTTTTCGGAGGCGTAGCGGATCAGGCTGTAGGGGCCGCCGGCCTTGGGGCCGGTGCCGGACAGGCCCTCGCCGCCGAACGGCTGGACGCCGACGACCGCGCCGGTGATCGAGCGGTTGATGTAGACGTTGCCGGCCGGGACGAGGCGGATGACCTGGGCGGCGAAGGCCTCGATGCGGCTGTGCACGCCCAGCGTCAGCCCGTAGCCGCGCGCGGCCAGCTTGCCGGCGACCGAGGCCAGGTCCTTCGGGTCGTAGCGGTAGATGTGCAGGATCGGGCCGAACACCTCCTTCTCGAGGAAGTCGGGGGTCGGGATCTCGGCCAGGGTCGGGGCGAAATAGTCGCCCGGGCCGGCGCCGGCGTTGGCGCTGTCGGACAGGGTGGCGCGGGCGAGGACCTTGGCCTCTTTTTCCAGCCGGGCCAGGTGGGCCTCCAGCGTCTGGCGCGACTCGGCGTCGATGACGGGGCCGATGTCGGTGGCGGGGTCGGCGGGGTCGCCGACGACCTGGACGGCGAGGGCGCCCTTGAGCCCCTCGATCAGCCCCTCGGCCGAATCCTTGGGCACATAGAGGACGCGCAGGGCCGAGCAGCGCTGGCCGGCGCTGCCGAAGGCCGACAGGACGACGTCGTCCAGCACCTGTTCGCGCAGGGCGGTGGTGTCGACGAACATGGCGTTGAGGCCGCCGGTCTCGGCGATGAAGGGGATGATGGCCCCTTCCCGTTTGGCGATGGCGGTGTTGATGGCGCGGGCGGTGTCGGTGCCGCCGGTGAAGGCGACACCGTCGATGCCCGGGTGCGAGACCAGGCCGGCGCCGACGGTCTCGCCGCGGCCCGGGACGAGGGCCAGCAGGTCGGGCTTGAGCCCGGCCTTGTGGAACAGGCGGACGGCCTCGGCGGCGACCAGCGGGGTCTGTTCGGCCGGCTTGGCCAGCACGGCGTTGCCGGCGGCGAGGGCGGCGGCGATCTGGCCGGTGAAGATGGCCAGCGGGAAATTCCACGGACTGATGCAGGCGAAAACGCCGCGGCCGTGCAGGACCAGCTGGTTGGTCTCGCCGACCGGGCCGGTCAGGGTCTCGGGGCCGCCGAAGTCCCGTTCGGCCAGCATGGCGTAGTAGCGGCAGAAGTCGGCCGCCTCGCGCACCTCGGCGACGCCGTCGTTGAGGGTCTTGCCGGCCTCGCGGGCCAGCAGGGCGACGAAGCGGTCCATGTCCGCCTCCAGCGCGTCGGCCATGCAGCGCAGCACGACGGCGCGGGCGGCGCCGCCGGCCTCGTCCCAGACGAAATGGGCCCGGGCGCCGATCTCGATGGCCTGGTGAATCTCGGACTCGGTCGCCTCGGAGACATAGCCGAGCACGTCGTCGCGGTCGGACGGGCTGGTCACGTCGGTCGGGTTCTGGCCGGCCCGCAGGATGCCGCTGACGATCGGGCCCGAGTTGAGCTTTTCGCGGTCGATCAGGTCGAGGGCGACGGCGTGACGCTCGCGCTGGTCGAGCTGGCTGTAGTCGCGGCCGAGGGAGTTGAGGCGGTTGCCGTACATGTGCTGGGGGACCGGAATCTTGGGGTGGGGGCCGGGCTGGCTTTCGAGGGCGGCGACGGGGTCGAAGGCGACGGTCGAGGCGGGCACGCGCTCGTCCAGCAGGGCGTGGACGAAGGAGGAGTTGGCGCCGTTCTCGAGCAGGCGGCGGACCAGATAGGGCAGCAGCTCCTCATGGCCGCCGACCGGGGCGTAGGCGCGGATGGTTAGCTTTTCATCCGACCAGGCGGCCTCGGCGGCGTCGTACAGCGGCTCGCCCATGCCGTGCAGGCGCTGGAATTCGATGGCGACCCCGGCCTCCTTCGCCATGCGGTGCACGGCGGCGAGGGAGACGGCGTTGTGGGTGGCGAACTGGCCGTACAGGTGCGGCGCGGCGTCGATCATGGCCCGGGCGCAGACCAGATAGTTGACGTCGGTGGCGGCCTTGGTGGTGAAGACCGGATAGTCGGGCCGGCCCATGACCTGGGCGCGCTTGATCTCGGTGTCCCAATAGGCGCCCTTGACCAGCCGCACCATGATCCGGCGGCCGGAAGCCTCGGCGAGGGCGGCGAGGCGGGCGATGACCTCGGGGGCGCGCTTCTGATAGGCCTGGACCGCGAGGCCGAGGCCCTTCCACTCGCCCAGATCGGGGTCGTGGGCGAGGCGGTCGAGCAGTTTCAGCGACAGGGCGAGGCGGTCGGCCTCCTCGGCGTCCATGCAGAAATTGATGTCGTATTTCGCGGCGATCAGGGCGAGGCGTTTGACCCGCGGATACAGCTCGTCCCAGACGCGCGGTTCGTGGGTCGCCTCATAGCGGGGCGACAGGGCCGACAGCTTGACCGAGACGCCGTGGCCCGTCTGGGGGCCGCGCATGCCCGGGGCCTCGCGCCGGACCTTGCCGACCGCCTCGATGGCTCCGGCGTAGACCACCTCATAGCGCTCGGCGTCGGCGACGGTGCGGGCCCCCTCGCCCAGCATGTCGAAACTGCACAGCCAGCCTTCGCGGGCCGAGCGTTTCAGGGCCCCGCCGATGGTGCGGCCGACGACGAACTGCTCGCCCATCATGCGCACGGCGGCGGCCACGGCCTGACGGATGACCGGCTCGCCGACGCGGCCGGCGACGCGGCGCAGGAAGCCGGGCAGGTCGCGCTTGGCGTCCTCGTCGACGTCGACCAGCTTGCCGGTCAGCATCAGGCCCCAGGTCGAGGCGTTGACGAACAGGCTGTCGGACTGGCCGAGGTGTCTGGCCCAGTCGGCCGAGCCGATCTTTTCGGCGATCAGCTTGTCGCGCGTGTCCTCGTCGGGGATGCGCAGCAGGGCCTCGGCCATGCACATCAGGGCGAGGCCCTCGCGGGTGCCGAGGCTGAACTCCTGCAGGAAGCTTTCGACCACGCCCTGGCGCTGATTGCTGCGCCGGGCCCGTTCGACCAGGTCGATGGCCTCGCGCACCACCGTCTCGCGGCCCTCCGGCGCCAGCGGGACACGGGCCAGAATGGCGCGCACAGCGGCGGTCTCGTCGGCGAATTTGCCGTGGTCGAGGGTGTCCCAGTCCTGCGAAAGCGCCGGGGCGGATGAAACGATCGTGGTCATGATCGGCCCCTACACGTTTCCTTGAGGGAACGGGAGAGAGCTTGTGGCGCGTCCCGATGTCTCGCCAACCGGCGCGCGAGGCGCTAGAGGTTTTGCCCGATCAACGGCGGAGCCACCCGGCCCACATGCGCATCGTACTGGCCACCGACGCCTGGGAGCCCCAGGTCAACGGCGTCGTCCGCACCCTGACCCGGACCATCGCCGAATGCCGCGGCATGGGCCATGAGGTCGAGGTCATCGAACCCAGCCAGTTCAAGACCATCCCCTGCCCCACCTATCCGGAGATCCGGCTGGCGCTGGGGGCCGAGGAGGAGATCCGCGAACGGCTGCGCGCCTTCGAGCCCGAGGCGGTGCATATCGCCACCGAGGGGCCGATCGGCATCGCCACGCGGCGCATCTGCGTCGAGTGGAAACTGCCGTTCACGACCAGCTACCACACCAAATTCCCTGAATACGTCTCGGCCCGGTTCCCGATCCCGGTCCAGGTCGGCTACGCCTATATGAAGTGGTTCCACAAACCGTCGGGCCGACTGATGGTGGCGACTCCGACGCTGCGCGACGAACTGGTGGCGCATGGCTTCCGCAATGTCTCGCCGTGGTCGCGCGGGGTCGACACCGAACAGTTCAACCCCGACCTGCCGCGCATCTATGATGAAATGGGCGGAAAGGACTGGCCGCGGCCGTTCTGGCTCAATGTCGGCCGGGTGGCGGTCGAGAAGAACATCGAGGCCTTCCTCAAGACCGACCTGCCGGGCACCAAGATCGTCGTCGGCGACGGGCCGGCGCGGGCCGAGCTGCAGGAGAAATATCCGGAGGCGAAATTCCTCGGCGCGCGGTTCGGCGAGGAGCTGGCCCGCTGTTTCCGCGACGCCGACGTCTTCGTCTTCCCCAGCTGGACCGACACCTTCGGCCTGGTGATCCTCGAGGCCATGGCCACGGGTACGCCGGTGGCCGCCTATCCGGCGCACGGGCCGATCGACATCATTCCGGGCTCCAACGCCGGGGCCGTCGACAAGGATCTGCAGGCCGCCTGCCTGGAGGCGCTCAAATGCGACCCGGCGGCGGTGCGGGCCTATGCCGAGAAGTTCAGCTGGCGCGCCTCGGCCGAACAGTTCGTCGAGAACCTGCAGCCCTATCCCGAGCCCGAGCGCGGCCGTTTCTGGCGTCGGCTGCGGCGTATCGCCCGACTGCGCAAGAAGGTGGCGGCGTAGGTTCACCTCTCCGTTCGCGAAGGCGAATGGGGAGGACGGTCGACGCAAAGCGGCTACCCGGAGGGAGCAGCGCCGGCGTCGGCCAGCCTTGCGCCAGTCCCCGCTCACCGAGCCGCCCCCTCCTGATCGCTGCGCGATCTGTCCTCCCCATCAGCCTTCGCCGATGGGGAGGTGAGGCGGGTTATTCCGGGCTGGTCATCGGCGTCATCGCCGTGGCGATGGCGCGCTGGGCGGCCAGTTCGTCGGCGGGCAGCGGCACCAGGCCGCGGTCCTGCAGATAGCCGCCGCGGCCGGCCGAGGCGTCCGACATATATTCCATGACGAACTCCTTCACGCCGGGGACGACGCCGATGTGGGCCTTCTTGACGTAGATGAACATCGAGCGGGAGATCGGATATTCGCCTGAGGCGATCGTCTCTGACGTCGGCATCACGCCGTTGACGCTGTGCGCCTTCACCGAGTCGGAGTTCTGCTCGAGGAAGGAGTAGCCGAAGACGCCGGTTGAGCCGGGGGTGCGGGTCAGGGTCTGGACGATGGCGTTGTCGTTCTCGCCCGAGTCGATCCAGCCGCCGTCCTCGCGCAGCGTGTGGGCGATGGCCTCGAACCGGTCCGGGTCGCTCTCGGCCAGGGCGGCCAGAGCCGGGATGGCCTCGGCCGAGGGGGCCATGGCCAGCTCGATCCAGGAGTCGCGCGTGCCCGAGGTGGGCGGCGGGCCGTAGACCATGATGCGGGTGGCCGGCAGGCCCGGATTGACCTGGTTCCAGCTGGTGTGCGGATTGGCGATGAAGGTCCCGTTCGGTCCCGGCACCTGCTTGGCCAGGGCGAGGTAGAGATCGTCGCCGGCGAAGCCATAGTCCGGCGCGTCGAGGGCGGTGGCGATGACCAGGCCGTCATAGCCGATCTTGAGCTCGACGATGTCGGTGACGCCGTTCGCCTGGCACATTTCGAACTCGGACTTCTTCATCCGGCGCGAGGCGTTGGCGATGTCCGGGGTGTTGGAGCCGACGCCCTGGCAGAAGGCCTGGATGCCGCCGCCGGTGCCCAGCGATTCGACGCGCGGCGCGGCGCCGCCGGCCATGCGGGCGTAGTTCTCGGCGACGCGGGTGGTGAATGGGAAGACGGTCGAGGAGCCGGCGGCCCAGACCCCGGCGCGCTCGCCCTGGGCGCCGCCAGAATTTTCGCCACAGGCGCCGAGGGCGAGCAGGGCGATGGCCGAGGCGGCGGCGAGAAGCGGACGGGTCATGATCGGTCTCCGAAGGTTCAGGGGGTTAGACCAGAGCTTTGTGACGGTTGGACGAAGGAGGGGCGAGGGATGAGGGATGAGGGATGAAGCGGCAGTCTCGGCGCCTTCGTCTCCACCCTCGACCCTCGTCCCTAGATATGGATCGCATGCCCCAGCGCCCGCAGCGACGCCTCGTGGAAGGCCTCGCCCATGGTCGGGTGGACGTGGATGGTTCCAGCGACGTCTTCCAGCACCGCGCCCATCTCCAGCATCTGGGCGAAGCTGTTGGACAGTTCCGAGACATGCTGGCCGACGGCCTGGACGCCGAGCAGCCGGTGGTCGGTCTTCGACGCCAGAACGCGAACGAAACCGCCGTCGTCGCCGGCCTCGATGGCGAGGGCGCGGCCGATGGCCATCAGCGGGAAGACGGCGGTGACGACGTCGTCCCGGCCCTCGACGTCCTGCGGGCCGAGGCCGGCGGAGACGATCTCGGGTTCGGTGAAACAGACGGCCGCGATCGTCACGGGATCAAACCGCTTGTCACGGCCGGCGATGATCTCGGCGACGATCTCGCCCTGGGCCGAGCCCTTGTGGGCCAGCATCGGTTCGCCGGTCAGGTCGCCGACAGCCCAGACGTTCTTCATGCTGGTGGCGCAACGGTCGTCGATCTGGACGAACGGCCCGGCCATGGCCACGGCCATGTTTTCGAGGCCCCAGCCCTGGGTGCGCGGCTTGCGGCCGACGGTGACGAGGACCTTGTCGGCCTTGAGCTTGAGGGCCTGGCCGTCCTTTGTGGTGACGTTGAGCTGGCCCTTCTCGAACGACCCGGCCTTGGCCCCGAGATGGAGTTGGACGCCGTGCGCCTCCAGCCATTTGCGGACCGGATCGGTCAGGGCCTTGTCATAGAGCGGCAGCAGGCGATCGGCCATTTCGACGATGGCGACCTCGGCGCCCAGCTTGCGGAAGGCGATGCCGAGCTCCAGGCCGATATAGCCGCCGCCGACGACGACCAGCTTGCCGGGGACCTTGTCCAGCGACAGGGCCTCGGTCGAGGAGAGGACGTCGCCGCCGAAGGGCAGGAAGGGCAGTTCGACCGGGTCGGAGCCGGTGGCGAGGATGACGTGTTCGGCGCTGATCGTGATGTCGCCGTCGGCGGTCTTCACCGTGCAGGTCCGGGCGTCGGAGAAGGTCGCCCAGCCGTTGATGACCCTGACCTTGGCCTTCTTCAGCAGGCCGGCGACGCCGGTGTTCAGCTTGCGGACGATGCCGTCCTTCCAGGCCACGGTCGCCTTGAGGTCGATGGCGGCCTTGCCGGCCGTGATGCCCAGCGTGCCGCCGTCGGCGGCCTTGCTGACCGTCTCGAATTTCGAGGCGGCGTGGATGATGGCCTTGGACGGAATGCAGCCGACGTTGAGGCAGGTGCCGCCGAGGCCGTCGCCGCCGTCCACGAGGACGGTGTCGAGGCCCAGCTGGCCGCAGCGGATGCCGGCGACATAGCCGCCGGTGCCGGCGCCGATGATGAGGACCTTGGTCTTAATGCTCTGGGTCATGGGCGGCCTCGACGCGTACGCGCAGGAAATCGGGAATCTGATGAGGCTGGACCACGCGCAGCGACCCGTCAGGCCGCTCGTGGCCCAGCACGACGTCGCCCGGGGACAGGGTCATGCGGTCCGCGCAGAACATCGGCCCGTCCCTCAGGCGGGTGACCTCGCCGACCGCTGTCACGGCGTAGGTCGCCGCCGGCTCGCCCTGAACGGCGTCGATCGAAAGGATCGTGGCCGTATCGTCCCACATCTCGAAAGAACCGTTGCTGCGGGGTTCCGCGGCGCGGCGCACCTCGATCACGCGACCGATGACCACGGTCGGGCCGCCGTCCGCGAATAGACGTTCCCACGGGGGCGGGGCCTCCGCGACACAGGCCAGGGCGGGAGTCGAAAGCAGCCAGACAGCCGGGGCCAGGAGGGTGATCAGAAAGCGGCGCATTCGTTTGCCCTCACCCCATCCACAGCGTCGCCGGATGCTCCAGCAGGCCCTTGATGCGCTGGACGAAGACCGCCGCGTCGTGGCCGTCGACGATGCGGTGGTCGAAGCTGGAGGACAGGTTCATCATCTTGCGCACGACCATCTGGCCGTCCCTGACCACGACCCGCTCGGCGATCTTGTTGGGGCCGACGATGGCGACCTCGGGGTGGTTGATGATCGGGGTGTGGACGACCCCGCCCAGGGTGCCCAGCGAGGTGATGGTGATGGTCGAGCCGCTGAGCTCGTCGCGGGTCGCCTTGCCGGACTTGGCGGCGCTGGAGACGCGGGCGATCTCGGCCGCCGTGTCGTACGGGTCGCGCGCCTCGGCGTGGCGGACCACCGGCACCATCAGGCCATTCGGCGTCTGGGCGGCGATGCCGAGGTGGACGGCGGCGTGGGTGGTCAGGACCCCGCCCTCGTCGTCATAGTGGCTGTTGATGGTCGGCTGGTCGCGCAGGGCGACGACGATGTCGCGGGCGATGAAGGGCAGGACGTTCAGCTTGGGCTGATCCTTGGCCTTGGTCGCGTTCAGATGGGCGCGCAGCTCCTCGACCGCCGTCATGTCGATTTCCTCGACATAGGTGATGTGCGGGATGCGACGGACGCTGTCGGCCATCTTCTCCGCGATCTTGCGGCGCAGGCCGATGATGCGGGTTTCGGTGGTCCCTTCGGCCTTGGCGTAGGTCGA